>CAZWCS010000008.1:0-58670 GCA_964632805.1 uncultured Desulfobacterales bacterium | reverse complement strand
CAAAATGCGCTTTTTTTATTTTTTTCAACTAGTTATACCCGTGGATGGACACTAAATAACCTGAAAATTTTTCCGACTTGATTTCTACTTCCTTGTCATCAATAAAACCTGCCCCTTTCTTTAAAAACAGCTCTTGCTTCTTCGCTTCCAGTGCCGCTTCTCCTTTTACACAAACACCAGGTATATTAAAATTACATTTACTATTTTCGATCCAAATTTTTCCTGAAGGATTCCAGTAAGCCTCAAAGTCAAACGCAGCACCGATGCCGATCTTTGCCGCTGCGGCCGCTGAAAAGGTTAAATCCACCGATGCCGCCAGGCTCAAAGAAAACGCGACAGCCAGCGAAAAATCAAATGAGGCACTGATTTTGTTGCAGTAGCTGTAGTTAAAATCCGCCCGTCCGCCACCCCGGTTGCTGGTGGCAGTCATTGACACCGGTGCCCCGTTGGTCCAGTCAAACGTTTTTTCCCAGGAATCCGGGGCATGAGACCAGCTTTCATATATTTTGGTGCCATCAGAGGTCCATTTTTTTTCCCTGCTGGTTCCGGCTTTCGACCAAGTCCAGCTTTTTATGGTGCCCAATGCATCAGGGTCGTCGGAATTGCTCCGAAAGGCCATTTCCACGTGTTCTCCGCCATGTTGAATCTCTAAAGAGTTTCCTTTGGTCACTTCTATGGAATCTCCTTCCGTATAGCTGTATCCGTGGCCATATTTTTTCTCTACCCAGACGCCATTGCCATCGTTGGTCCAAGGGATGGTATCGGTAATGGCAATGTCATCGCTATCCGGCGTTGCTGCTTTACTCCAATCAAGACTTGACCAACCGGGACCTCCCGTGTTTAATAAATCAAAATTGCTTGACTGGTTAAGTGCCGCTGATTGGTCCAGGTGCTCTTCCACGTAACAATTGCCCAGGTTGTAATTCCAGTAGCCGCCGAAATCATAGATATTGCCGTCCTGGGTGATAAAGGTATCTCCCTTGGCCAGCTGAACTTTGCCGGTCCCGGCCAATTGTTTCATGGAATCAGTATTGACTGAGGGGTCGGTACCGGTGGCATCACTGGGATAATCATATGCCTGCATATTGGTGGGTTGAAAAGAGGGGGCGTTGTCGGCAAAAAATTTGTCCCATAGATATTTCAAATTTTCGGGCACATCATCTCTTTGTTCGGGCCCGCCGACTGTATATTCCGCATATCTGTTTTGGGCCTCAGTCCAAATATCGCCTTCGGAATGCAGAAGAATCTTTTCTGTGTCGTTATTATCGTCAAACTCTATATAATTTGAAGAAGAAGTGGATGTATCGGCATTATTATCGAAGTCCCCTCCGCCGATTGTTTGGCTTGCCCCGACTGAAAGATCTTCCGGGCTGCGTCCAGTTTGAATGATCGACTTGGTCTGATTCAAGTTGTTGACCGGACTTCTTGTCTCCGGGTTGGGCACTGCCCCGGCAATAATGGGCCGGTCGGGGTCGCCGTCGATAAAGGTCAGCAGCACTTCGGTGCCCTTGTGCAGGGGAAAGTGCATGCCCTGGTTGGGGCCGGCATAGGGCTGCATCATGCGGATCCAGGCCGAGGCCTTGCCCCCGAAACGGCCGCTGCGGTCAAAGGGCAGAATGACCTTGTAGCGGCCCTGCTCGTCGATTTCGGCGTATTTGCCGGAACCGGCGGCGTCGATGCGGGCATGCATGGTGCCGTAAAAACGGGCTTTGCTTGTCTTTCGCTGCGGTCGGAATTGAACGGCCGCCGGCAGAGCGGTAAGCCGGTTAACGTAATAGGGCTGTTTTTCCGCCTCGGCCAGCTCCGTCGACAGACCGGCCAGCATGTAAGCCGCCTGGCTGCCCTGGTGATTGACTTCTACGGACAGGTAATCACGATTGAAATCTTTCCGGAAATGGTCGGAAAGTTCCAGGAGAAAGCCGGGCCGCAGAAAGGGCACCGTGCTTTCTCCATGATAGGTCCGTTGCCAGCAGTTGATCTCCTGGGCGCGAATATTTGCCAGGCGGTTTCCTTCTTCCGCCGTCAGAAAATGCTCGCCGTACATATAGACCTCTCCCCGGCCTTCTTCATAAACATCGGCCAGACCTTCGATGGCCAGCGAGGGCTTTTCATAGTTATAATCTTTCAGGCGTACGGAAGACGGCAGGGTGTTCTGTCGGCAGCAAAAATCTTTAATCACTTCTTCCCGGGCCAGAGAATCCAAAGCCGAGGGCGGCGAGTAATACATGATTTTTCCCTGGGGCATGGGCAGATGGGACAAATTGGAATCGGTGATAATCAGTTTTTCTCTTGCCCCGTCCTGCTCGAAAAAGTAGTACATGCCCTCACGCTCCATCCAGCGCGAGGCAAAATCCAGATGGCTTTCCCGGTACTGGCAGACGTAGTCCCAGTTGCGGTACTCTGCTTCCAGACGCAATTCAAAATCGTTTTCGGTCAAGCCACCGTCTTTTAAAACTGTTTCCAGAATCTCCGGCACCCTTTTATCCAGAAATACCTGGTTGTGATATGTCTGGGACAGCCACCACAAGCGGGGCGCAAGGACGACCCGGTAAAAAAACATGCCGTCTACCTCGTGCATCTGCTCAAAAGAAATCGGAATACCGTAAAAGGGAATATCTCCCTCTTCCCGCAGAATGGTAAACCGGGCCGGGTTCTGAACCACTTCGTTCATATCGACGGCCGGATCTTCAGAGATCAGTTCAATATCGAATTGATACACGGTTGATAATCCCTCAAAACCCGTAAATCGAACCACCCCGAAAGTGTCAGGGGGCATGCTGCCCCGGGAAACAAAAGAAAATCGTTGCTGGGATTGTGATTGTTCGGCCATATTTTTCCTCTTTACGATTCGCGACTAGCTACTCGCCAAGGGCTTCTTCGATAAAATTGATGGCAAAAGAGCCGTCTTCATTGACATCCAGTTTAACGCCGGTCGGCAGTTCACCCGTTCCCATGCGTTCCAGAATGGTCTGGGATATCTGGGGCAGTACCTTGCCGTTTAAGATAAAATCGATATTTCGGGCCCCGGTTTCCACCTCGGTGCAGCGGGAAGCGATCTGCTTGACCACCGGTTCCGTCCAGGTAAAGGCCATCTTGTTATTGTTCCTGAAATTGGTTTTCAGCCGCTCCAGTTTCAAGCCCACGATCCGTTCCATGGCCGCGGGATCCAGGCTGAAATAGGGGACCACGGTCATCCGGGCCAGCAGAGCGGGCTTGAAGTGTTTGGACAGCAGAGGCCGCACGGCCTGCATCACCGCTTCCAGGGGCGGCGCTTCTTCTTCGGCGGTCATCTCGGCAATCACATCGGTGCCGAGGTTGGTGGTCAGGATAATAATGGTATTAGAAAAACTGATTTCCTTGCCTTCACCGTCGGTTAAAACCCCCTTGTCAAACACCTGATAAAACAGGTTCAAAACATCGGGATGGGCCTTTTCCACCTCATCCAGCAGCACCACCGAATAGGGTTTCTGGCGCACCGCCTCGGAGAGCATACCGCCTTCGCCGTAGCCCACATAGCCGGGGGGAGAACCGATCAAGCGGCTGGTGGTATGTTTTTCCTGGAATTCGCTCATGTTGATGGTGACCACGTTGTCCTCGCCCCCGAAAAGAAGGTCCGCCAGGGCCAGTCCCGTCTCGGTCTTGCCCACCCCGCTGGGGCCGGCGAACAGAAAAACGCCCAGCGGCTGCTGCGGCGACTTGACCCCGGATTTGGCGGCTTTGATAACCTGGGCCATGGCCTCCAGCCCCTGGTCCTGCCCTTTGATTCTTTCGGCCAGCCGTTTTTCCAGCTCACCGATGGTTCGGGCCTGATCGCGCTGAATTTTACCGGCGGGAATGCCGGTCCAGCTTGAGACCACAGCCCCTACCACATCAGGGGAAACTTCGATCTGGATCATGGGAGTCTCCCCCTGAAACTCCGCCAGGGCTTTATCCGCTTCGGACAGCCTGTTTTTGAGCTCTTCCGGATCCCCGTCCTCTTCATTGTCCTGGGCGTCGTGCAACGCCTGCCGCAGTGTCAATACTTCGTTTGCCAGGGCCTGCTCCTGCTTCCATTTTTCGGAAATTTCAGCCCCCTCTTTGTCCAGTTCCACGAGTTTCTCATGAATTTCCGCCAGCCGTTCTTCGTCCACGGCGATATTGTTGGCCTGGTCCCGTTCCAGGGCCTTTTTCTCCCGTTCCAGGGCCTGGTAGGAGCGCTCACAGTCGGTCAGTACCGGCGGTTTGGCGGAGAGGTTGACTTTTACCCGGGCGCAACTGGTATCCAGCAAATCAATGGCTTTGTCCGGCAGAAAACGGCCGGTGATATACCGGTCGGCATACTCCGCCGCCGCCACAATGGCGTCATCCCGTACAATGACGTTATGGGATTTCTCGTAATTGTCTTTCAGCCCCCGCAAAATCAGGGTGGCAATCTCCACCCGGGGTTCATCCAGTTTGATCAACTGAAAACGCCGGGCCAGGGCCGGGTCTTTTTCAAAATATTTCTTGTACTCGCTCCAGGTGGTGGCGGCGCAGGTTTTGATTTCGCCTCTGGCCAGGGCCGGTTTCAACAGGTTGGCCGCATCGGATCCGCCGGCCGATCCGCCGGCGCCGATGAGGGTATGGGCCTCGTCGATAAACAGAATAATGGGGGTTTCCGAAGCCTTGATTTCGTCCAGCACCCCTTTCAGGCGGTTTTCAAATTCCCCTTTCATGCCGGCACCGGCTTCCAGGGCCCCCATATCCAGCCCCAGCAGGGTCACCTCCCGCAGCATGTCCGGCACATCCCCCTCCGTAATCCGCAGAGCCAGGCCTTCAATCACGGCGGTCTTGCCCACTCCCGGCTCGCCCACCAGAATGGGGTTGTTCTTCCGGCGCCGGGCCAGAACATCCACAATCTGATGAATCTCCGGTTCCCGGCCGAAAACCGGGTCGATTCCGCCGCCACCGGCCTTGGCCGTAAAATCCGTGCAGTATTTGGCGATAAAACCGCCTTCCGCAGAGGCGCCGCCTTCCGCCGCAACCGCCCTGCCCGCCGGCGCGGCTTCTTTCTGTTCGTTGGATTCACCGACGATCTGAAAAAATTCCTTTTCCAGGGTTTCCCGGTTGATCTGCTTCAAAATGTCCACATAGGGACCGGAACCGAAAAAGGTGGGTTTCTTTAAAAAGGCCAACAGAATGACGCCGGACCGGACCCGGGATAACCCCAGATCAATGGAGGCCGTCATCCAGGCCATTTCAAAAAGTTCGATCAAAAGCGGAGAAAAGACCGGTTTCCCGGCATTGCCGGCTTTAAAATCTTCCAGGGAATCGGTCAGGGTGGACAGCAGACGGGAGGATTCGATTTCAAAACGGCGCAGAATGGCCTGTATATCCCCGCCGCTGTCTTCCAGCGCCTTGACCAGAAAATGTTCCACCGCGATTTCATAATTGGTCCGGGAGACGCACAACCCGGCCGCATTGTGCAAAATACTGGTCGTCGAAGAATTGAGCTTGGCCAGTAAGGCTTTCATGTCATTTACCATCGGTTTCCTCCTCATTCTGAATCAAAATATTATCTGCTGTTATAAATGTGCTGAAGCCAGGTGAAAATTTACCGCTGGCGAACCGGCCAGCGCCTCGCCGGAAAAAAGCCAGGTATTATAGCCGATCTGCCCCCAGCGTTTTTCCCCCAGCGTAACCGGCCGGGCTTCGTTTTCCGAGAGCTGCATGGTCCATTCACAATCCACCGGCTGCGCCAGGTAAAATTTTACCAGGGCGGCTGTTTCACTGAATCGGCGGGTGTCCGGCAGTAACTCGTGGAATTGCTCGGCGTCCAGCACGCCTGCGAAAATCCCGATTTTCCCGATTCTATCGGCAATTTCTTCTCCCAGATAACAATTTTCCCCCAGGGTATGCCCCTGCTGTCCCAGGAAACAGCGTTGATCAACCGGAATGGCGGCCATCTGCGGAACACATTGCCGGACTTCCGTTTCCGGCAGATCACAGGCGTCTGCCACCAGCGCCCGCAGGCCGGCCGCGGACCGGGGAAACTGGGAAAACAGGCCGATATAGCGCAATAAGCGCCGGCTCTGGGGAATCTGATCCCGGAAACGCTGCTGTCCCAGACCGAGCAGGCAGAACAGGCGATCAAAATATCGCTGGTCCGCCTCGTCAAACAGCTTCACATACCAGCGGTATTTGGCCCATCCCTGATAAAAAAGCTCGAAAAAAAGACCGTTGAATATATCGAGAAAATCCCGCTGGACGGTTTTTTCCTCCAGCGCCTCGTCCAGCAGGTCTTCGGTATAATAGGTGGGCAATGGCGAGGCCGGGCCGTACAGACCGAGAAAAGTGGCGGTAATCCGGAAAAAGGGATGTCCGTCCCGGTATTCTTCGTCAACAGCGTAAATATCAGTAGCCGGGAACCCCAAAGAAAGCAGGGGAGTAACCCGCAGACGGGTTTTTACATACTCGGTGAAATCATCCGGCGCAGCAATGCAAAAACGCAACAACCGGATCGTTTGCGCAAATGAATACCGCCTGGGATGCGCCAGTATCTCTTTTTTTAAAGCAGGGGTCTCTCCCCCACGCGTGCCTTCCATTGAAAACGTTCTCCGGAAAAATCATCCCGCATCAACAGGCGGGTATAGCTGTTTATAGCGGCATAATCGGCGAAAAATCGGTCCAGTACCGTACCAAAAACATAGGCATCCCCGGGGCCGGAAAAATTATCAGCACTCACGGTCAGTTCAATCTCCCGGCCGGATATAAGGCTGCCCCGGTCAAGCCGGCGACCCGGCTGACAACCTACCTGCAAAATCCCTTCCAGTCGTTTTTCATTGGCGGCGGTCCGGCCCTGATCATATTCTTCAGGAAAAATATACTGACGTAACAATTCCTTAAAATTTCCGGTGTCGGCAATGGCAAACAGATTCAGGGTCAGCGAGGACAAAAACTTCCACAACATTTCCATGCCCAGCGGCGGCTGAACGGAGGCTGTGGGCGGAATAATGTTCTTGAAGGTGCACAGTTCCGGCGAATTACTGGTTTGCTGATTAATATCGCCGGCCTGTAGCGAGCGGGTCAGCAGTCCGTTGGTACACAGCAACTGTATGGCCAGCGTTTCGTTCACCGGTGCGACGCCCCCTGCGGAATATCCCACGGAAAGATAGATTTCCGGACGCTGCGTAATCGGGGACAACTTGCGCCGAACCTGGTAGACGGCCGTATCATCCGGATTTTCGGAAAACAACTCAAACGGCCTATACTCAGTTTTTTTGACAGTTCCCTGACTGATTCCGGTTACTTTGCGGATGGAATGAGTTTCCATGGCTGTCGACCTGGCTCCGGCCGGAGCCACGCGATATTCGCTCCGCTGATGATCCAGATAAATCGGTGAGGCTTCCTGCTCAAAAATATTGACTGCCGGCACGGCAAACAAAAGAAAGGATGAAGCAGTAATACGGGGCGGAACATCCGGCGCTTTGTCCAGTTCGAAAATCAATTCCCAGCGGCTTCCACTGCCGCGGTTTTGCCAGCTTTCCCAGCCGAAAATATCACAAAACAAAAATTTGCGGGGAAAATAAAAATATTCCTGGATAAAGCGATAACCGGGAAACGAACGACCGGGATAAGGGATAACCGATTCTTCGGGGGCGAAACCGGCCGGCCGAATGTGTGAAGGGTCGATTGTTATCTGAGAACCGCCACTTTCCGGGGAAAAAATCAGACGGCGGGTATTGTTTACCAGAATTTTGAAAAGTTCACTGGCGGCCGAGAAATCCCCCGGAAAATGAAGCCGCAAAGATTTCGGCTGCCAGTCGGCCAGGGACAGACCGCTGAGTTGCAGGCCAAGCCGGACAACTGCAGGCTGGCCGATCTTATCTTCATAGCGGGCATGGGTAATGGCCAGGGGTTGAACCGTTACCTCGCTGCAAGTCAGAAAGCGGCAGGGCGTTCCTTCCACCGGCAAGGAGTCGATGGCGGTTTGCGCCGGGATGACAATACTTTCCATTAATCCCGGCTTGGGCGTAAACGCCATGATGGTGGCGGACGGTACCGGCCGCAGGTAATGGGGAAAGGTCAGTTGAATCAATCCCTGAATAATTTCCGGGAACTCATCATCCAGTTTGGTGCGCAACAGACCGGACATGAAGGCCACCCCTTCCAGGAGCCTCTCCACGTCCGGATCCTGGGAGGCACCGCCCAGCATCGGAGCCAAGGCTGGATGAGCCCGGGAAAATTCCGCAGCCAGATCCCGCAGACGATTCAACTCTTCCTGATAATACCGGTTCAGCATCTTATCTCTTACCGAAATCGGCCATCCTGCTCATTTCACCAGCTCAATTTTCCCCTCGGGGTCAATGACCGTGGCAAAGGAAACCGGAATATCACCGCTTTGCAGGCGGATTTTACCTTCCAGGGTAAAGGTCAGGGAAAAAGAGTCTTCCGTCTCTTCCGACTTCACCCTTACCTCGGTTAAGCGGGGTTCATACTTTTCCACGACGGTTCGCAGATGATTCTCCAGTTCGGCATAGGTCTCCGAATTAAAAGTCCCGGAAAGGTTGGTAAAATCGGGCATACCAATATCTTCCGCGATCAGGGTGCTGCCGTGCCGGGTATTAAAAATAGCCGACAAATGCCGCCGGATTGAATCGGCAATCTCCTCAGCATCCCATATGCCGCGCAAATCCGGCTGCTCATCGTATCGCTGAATTCGTTCCAGCAGTCGTAATCCCTGCATACGATGGCATCCTCTGAAAAGTTTTACGAATTACGAATCGAAAAAATAAAAATGGCACCAATATTTCCATTTTGCGCTTCCGATTCGTAATTCGTTGTTTTCTTTTACTCAGCCGGTGTCTTCCAGGAATCCTCGGTTTCAATACCGTCGGGTTCGTAGGTCCAGATGATCTTGGAATAGGTAAATGATACCGTTTCCATATCTTTGTAGGGCTTGTTTTCCTCCAGGAACGTGATCGGGTTATACTCCTGCATTTCTACAATAATGGCTTCTTCCAGTTTGATGGTAAAATAGTGTTCCTCTTTGCCGGCATCGGTGATGCGGTAAAACTTCAGTTCCGTCTCCACCTGTTCGCCCCGGCAGCAAGCCTGGAACAGCTTGGGACTGCTCAGGTCCTTGTGTTTGACGATTTGAAACGGCTTATGCATGCGGGAACCGGTCGGCAGGCCGGTATGGGTATCCCGGGGAATTTCCACCGCATGGTCGATGCTGTATACCAGAATCAGGTCTTCTCTTCCGGACTGGGTGCAGTCCCCTTTGATTTCCCCCTGATCTTTCGCCGTTACCTTTAAATACGAAGTCATTGCCATGGTTCAAATCTCCTTTTCTGTTGTGTGTTTGTACCCTTCAATGCGACCGCTACAAATGCTGCATTATACTTAATCCTTGTCCAGTTTTCCCACCAGCGACAGGGTAAAATTTGATCCCATATACTTGAAATGGGGCATCACTTTCATGGAAACGCTGTACCAGCCGGGATCTCCCTCTACATCGTTGACGTTGATTTCCGCCTTGCGCAAGGGGCGCCGCGAACGCACACCCGCCGAGGCGCCATCCTGATCGGCCACATACTGGCGTATCCAGATGTTAAGTTCCGATTCCAGATCCGACCGCTGCTTCCAGCTGCCGATATTTTCCCGCTGAATGACTTTGATATAATGGGCCAGCCGGTTGACCACAAACATATAGGGCAGTTGCATGCCCAGTTTGTAGTTGGTCTCGGCCTGTTTGCCCTCCGGTGTATTGGCGAAGGTTTTGGCCTTCTGGCAGGAATTGGCCGAGAAAAAGGCGGCGTTGTCGCTTCCTTTGCGCATGGTCAAAGCGATGAAACCCTCTTCAGCCAGTTCATACTCCCGGCGCTCAGAGATCAGCACCTGCGTGGGAATTTTGGTTTGAACCGCCCCCATGGACTCGTAATTATACATGGGCATGTTCTCCACTGTACCGCCCCCCTGGGGACCGATAATATTGGCACACCACCGGTATTTGGCAAAACTGTCGGTCAGGCGGGCGGCAAAGGCAAAGGCCGTGTTCCCCCACAAAAAGTTATTATTTCCATCGGAAACATCTTCGCTGAAAGAAAAGCTTTTGGTCGGCACCGTCTCTTCACCATAGGGCAGCCGCAGCAAAAATTTGGGCAGCGTCAGGCCGACATACCGGGCGTCTTCCGACTCCCGGAATCCCCGCCACTTGGCATACTGCGGACCTTCAAAAATCGACTGCAAGTCCTTCAGGTTGGGAATTTCTTCAAAGGAATCAACCCCGAAAAACTGCTCACTGGCGGCGGCGACAAACGGCGCATGGGACATGGCCGCCACACCGGCAACGCTTTGCAGCAACTTCATGTCCTGAGCGCCGGGGCCGAAATCATAGTTGGCGATTACCGCCCCGTACGGTTGACCGCCGAACTGCCCGTATTCCGCCGTGTACATGGTTTTGTACAATCCGGATTTGGGGATTTCCGGAGAATCTTCAAAATCCTCCAAAAGGTCCTCTTTGGAAGTATTCATCACGGAAATCCGGATATTTTCCCGGAAATCGGTATTGTCCACCAGATATTTCAGGGACCGCCAGGCCGATTCCAGTTTCTGAAACTGCTCATGGTGAAGAATCGCATTCACCTGGGCGGAAAGCTTTTGATCCAGACCGGATATCATTTCATCCACGATGGCCTTACTGACCTTAGTGCCCTCCCGCTCCGGCTTTAACAGCTCATCGATAAAGGCCTGAACACCGGTCCGGGTAACAGAATAGGCCTCGTCAGACGGCTTCACCTTGGTCGCCTGGAGAATTTCGTCCAATAAGCCTCCCTCCGGCACCGTTGTCTCTTGCTGCTGCTGTTCCTGTTTTTCCTGTTTTTCTTCTTCTGCCATGACTGCCTCCTTACCCTTCATCTAAACCCAGTTCTTTTAAGAGACGCTCCCGGGCGCCTTCATCACTGACGAGCTCCTGGACTTTCTTTCTGAATTCCGGAACATTTCCCAAGGGCCCCTTTAAGGCCGTCAGCGCTTCCCGCAATTCCATAAGACTTTTTAATTCCGGAACTTTCTGGACAATCTGATCGGGATCGAAATCTTTGAGGCTGTTAAATTTCAGATCCACATTAAGCTCTCCGCCTTCCTGCTCGCTCAACTTGTCATCCACACTGAATTGCAGGCCGAGGTTCTGTTCTTTCAAGACGCTGTCAAAATTTTCTTTATCCACACTGATCGGTTCCCGGTCCTCCAGCGCCCGGTCGTCAGCCTGTTGCGTAAAATCACCAACCACCAGCAACTTGAGGGGAAGTTCCACCTCTTCGGCAGCATCACCGGTTGCCGGTTTGTAAGTAATATTAACGCGTTCCTTGGGTGCAGTTGATTCACTCGCCATGATATACCTCCTTTGTGATTAAATTATTATTTTTTAATGACTTCCTGAAAAAATCCTGATGCGATTGTCTTATCTCCTCCTTGATCCGGAGTGGTTTTTATTTACCGGCCATTCGAAAGGCGGCAGCGGGATTGATCTTGACAATTCGGTTTAAAATGTCTCCCTCCTTTTCCTTGTTTTTTTCCGCCAGCGCGTTTTCATGCACCAGCAGTAACCCCTGAATTGCCAGATCCGGATCCCACCTTTCCAGGGAATAGTCCTTGATATCCGACAAAACTTCTTCCAGATGGGGTCCGGCCAGCTCATTTTTTCCCATAAACATGAATAACCGGGCCATCGCCATCCGGTAAAGAAATTCTTCCCGGCAAGAACCGGCAGACACCATTCGTTCCTGAATGAAAGCAACCGCCTCGTTTTTTTCTTTTTTCTTGAGCAAATCTCTGGCCTGGCCTTCCGCCTCCTTGACGCCCGCTTCCACACTGCCCTCAGCGCCGCCGGTGAAGGCCGTCTCCGATTCTTCGGCCGGATTCAATGCTTTCAGCCAGGCCTGCGTTTCATTGTCCGCAAAAGGTGTACCATCGGAAAACGCCAGCTTTTCGATACCGGGCAGTCGTTGAAGCAAAAGAGACGTCTCCGCCCCCACCATATCGCAAGCCTTGCGATATTTTCCCCCTAGGGATTCCAGCGCCTGCGCCGTAAACCGGCTCAAATCAAACCAGAAAAGCGATTGCCGGACATGCGCTTCGGCCATAGTAATCACGCTTTCATAATTGCCCGCTGCCATCTGATTCTCAATTCCGGACCTGATTGCCCCCTCCGGCGGCGGTAAGGGGGTATTCCCGTCCTCCTGTATCAGCGGCAATTCATCCACCGTAAGCCAGGCGATCAGGCGATTCAAGCGATACGACAGGGGGTTGGCCAGATCCTGTTCCCGATAATAAGAAGCCACCAGATTCATTTGTGAAAAAACCGCTTTGAAAATACGATTTGCATCCTTGTCCGACGCAAGGCTGTCCGGCATTTCCGGCATCTGGCCGGAATCTGCCGGTTTGGATTCCGCAGCAGGGCTGGCGGAACTCTGGGCCACCCCCGCGTCGGATCCCGACGGTTCCTCCGATTTGGAAATAGCCACCGGCAGTCTGTCAACATGTTGCAGAAGCGGCCGTAGCATCGGAGCGTCATCGGCCAGTTTTTCTTCCAGCAGGGAATCCAGTTCCCCCAGCAAATCTTTTACAGCCGTTATCTTTTCTTCCGGCAACGGCTGGGGCGCAAACTGTTGGAAAAAACCATCCGTCTGATCATACCACCATTGCAGGGCATTAATACGCCCCTTTTTTCTTTTTGGCGGAGGATAAAGATCGTCCCAGAAATGGGCGATCATGTCTTTCAGGACCTGCGTTCCATCGATAAATCCGTCCAGTTCCCGTCTTTGCATCAAGGCTTTGACCAGGTAGACGGTTACCAGCAGGTGTTTGGATTTTTCCGCAAGGATTGTCACTGCCAGATTCTCTACTTTGCTCCAGTCAACCTCGCTGGACCCGGCGGTAGCGATGGAGAGCTTGTCAATTTCCTGCTGCAGCTCTTCAAATTCCGGTTCATAGGCAACATCCTGTCCGGCCGATGCTTCCTCGCTTATCGCAGTCTTCCCCAGTTCTTCAATATTCATCTGAAACCGGTTCGGCCTCCCATAAATTTATAAAATCACTTTCGGCAAGCTGCCGGAAAAAAAATAACAAACGCTTTTGCCCGGGCAAACCGCCCATAAAAAAACTGTTTGGTACAATCTGCATGATCTGCCGGCAGGCGATCTGTTTCCGGAGCAGGTCCTCCTCACTGTCGTCCAAGCCTGCAATACAAATAGTTTTGTCAATCAGACAGCGCGTCCGGTTCGCCTGGATCGTCTGGCTGACCGCCGCCGCAGCCGCTTCATACGCCCGACCTGTATCCAATGGAAGCGGCGAAAACGCCGGCCGCGGCCGGGGTAACTCCGCCAGGCGGGCTTGCAGACCGGCAAAATCCATAAAATCCTCCCGGCCCATCGCCGCCATCGCCTGCCATGTCTGGCGGCACCCCAGACTGAATGATTCCCAGTTATTCGGATTCCCCGCCGCCTCTCCCTGTCCCGATAAAATCAGCAGATTGGGCCGCCCGGTCCGGTCAGAACTGATCATCGCCACCCCGCAGTGAAAAATGCGATTTCTTTCTTGCAGCCAGTAATACCAGGTTACCCACTGCTCCTTTTTTACACACCGGGCCACCGCAGATAACGTTTTTTCCCGCTGGGACCAGCCGGCAAACCGCTGCACCAGCCGGTTGTTATCACCGCAGGAAATATAATCTCCGAACGACCGGTGTTTTCCCCAGAGAGCCACTTCCCACGATACGATTTTTTTTTTACAAATACCGGGAAACCACAATTCTTTCCGGAACCTCCTCGGGAAGCTCCCGCAGCAAATCAACTACCGGTTCTCCATTATCTATCCCATAGGACAACTCAATCCACTGAATGCCCAGGTTTTTCAGATACGCCTGCTGATCCGGAAAATCCGCCGGCGTAAATTTTCGCACCCCGTCCCGAAAATCATTCAGAAAACGCGGAAACCCCATCGGGCCCTCGTATTTCTTGAGCAGGGTTATATCCGGCAGGAAAATTTTCAACAGGGTATCCCCACAGGTATCCAACGACCATTGAAAACTCTTGAATTCCGAATAATTATAATTTTTCAAGATGGTTTTCTCCTGGGCGCATTGCAATTCCAGAAAAGCGGCAAAGGGCTGCACCTGACTGCCGTCATTAAAATCGATGGGGCGCGCCCGGATATGCACGTTATACGAAGGCTGAACATCCACCAGCGCCTCACTTCCCGTGGTGATAAACTGAAACAGGCGGGCTTGAAAAGGCAGTTGCCGGTTCAGGGCCTGGCGGGAATAAAATCCATCCTGATTCCGACCCAGAAAAGGTGCTGCCGGACCTTCCAGAAAATCCCAGATCACGCCTCCGGGCTCCTTGAATATAATGCGTCCCACCCGTTCCGGGGATACCCCCTGAATTTTTCCCAGAACCATCGCCTCCCATCTGTCTTGCAGCTCTGCAGCGCTTTCGTTGGTAACGTAATCCAGCAAAAATTCAAAAGGACCCGCCACCAGCGGAGACGCCACCGCCGCGTCACCGAACTTTTTCAGTTGCTGCTCCAGCAGGTTGAACTGATGATGGGTCGCATAAAAGGGCGAATTGCTTTGCCCCGTGTTCTCACCATAGGGGAAAATGCCCTTCGCCATCCGGTAGGCTTCATGGCGGGACTGCAGAGCCGGGGCCAGATCTTCAAAAGTACCCGCATAATCATACCATCTCTGGGTTAACTCCAGACGTTGCCGGCGTTTCCGGGCCATTTCCGGATCGGCTTTATCCAGGGTCTTCTGATATACCGTAGATCCTTTCTTTTTCAGGCTGCTGAAAATCCCCCCGGATTCCTGTCCCGGCTGGCTTTCCTCCGGGTCTCTTTCCATTGCCTGCTGAAACTCTTGGACGACCCGGGCCCAGTCGGGTTTTTCCGCAAACGCTTCAAGTTCCTCGGCCATATGGGACAGAAAAGATACATAGGGATTATCCTTGGTGACCATGGCGGCCCCCATGGTCTGCCAGGATTCCCGATTTTGCAGCACTTTTTGTCCCTGCCTAAAATCACCGGCAAAATTCGCCCAGCTGTTAAAATACTGTTGTCGATACCACTTCCAGAACAGTTTGGTTTCTTCAACAAACTGTGGATCCCGAGAGGCCATAACCGTCTCAATACGGTTCACAAATTCCGCCAGATAACTTTTCCCTTTACGGGTATAAGCCCCCGGCACAATATAATTTCCATCCAGAAGGTGCTTGTCATCCGGCCATCCCCAGTAATCTTCCAGGTGTAAGGACTTTATCCCCGGAATCTTGATATTTGACAGCCACTGCAGAGAACAGCCGCTCTGATCATACCCTTCGCCACCGGAAGCAGCCGGCGATTCCAGAATGCGGGCCAGGCTGATTTCAAGTTCCTGCAGATTCGAGCGGGAAAGATACTTATCTTTTTCCCAGAGAAGAGAACTGACATAAATATCCCTGAACTTTATGGCAATTTCCCAGAGCATGTCCGGATCCATAACCAGAAAAATCTGTGCGGCCGTCTCCGCCAGATCCCGCATGCCCGCGAAGGAACCGTGGGTGAGATATTCTTCCAGAAGTCGAATGCGGGAAACCAGATGGTTCACGTAGCCGGCTTTCATATCCTCCACGATCCCGGCTCCCTGTTCCGGTGCTTCTGCATCATTGGAAAATTCGCTGATTTGATGCTGAATGTGCCTGTCCAGCGGCACCAGAAACCTTTCACCCACCAGCGAGGCAAAGGTCGATTTTAAATGTCTTTCCGCCTGCAGGGAATATTCCAGTCCGAACCGGGGTACCCACCCGTAATGATTCGCTGCGGTGACCGTTTCAATTTTCATCCGGTATTTATCCAGAAAAAACAAACTGTTGGTCATATCGCTGCCCGGATCCGGCAGCCCCTTGAATTCTCTGGAAAAACTGGTTAAAGCGGAAAGATTGCACAAATACGAAAAGGTTATTAATCCGGCCAGACAGCCGCATACAAACAACCACCCCACCAGCCCGATGGTAATGGTCGCGCGCCGCCATTTGATATATTCCAGAATGGGGGAAAAAAGATAGCGATCCAGCGGCAGAATCTGCTTGAAAAAATCATGCAGAAACAGACCGCTGGTCTGGCTGCCCCGGATATCGTTTTTGGTGGCCGAAATTTCAAAATCGCGCAAGAAATCGGAGGTCGGGGAGCCGCTCTGAAGGGCGCTGGAAAAAAACAGCCCCCGAAACATGGGTGTCTCCTGGTAGGGATTGTCGGCAAAAACGCCCTTGACAAAGGCGGACAGTCCCCCATGCAGACGGCAGAATTCTTCCGGGAACAGAAACACGCCCGGATCCACCTCCTTGTTTTTCTGAATCAGCAGCAGACGCATATCCTTAAAACGATGCACCAGCGTTTCCATGGCGCTGTTCAAAAATCGCTTCCAGGGTTGAGCCGGGCCCTCATTGGCGCAACCCAGCGCCTGCTGGTGCATTTCCGCTGGCAACAGTTCACAGAAAGAAGTCATGCCGTGAATAAGATCCGTCTTGGTTACCAGTATATAGATGGGAAAACGGGCACCGCAGGTACGCATCAACTGGTCAATCCGCCGGCGGAAATGCTGACCCTGTTCACTGAGTTCTTCCCCCGACTGGGAAAGCAGGGAGTCGGCGGAAACGGTCACCACCACCCCGTTCAGGGGCTCTTTTTTCCGGTATTTGGCCAGCAGCGACAGGAACGTTTCCCATTCCTCCACATCCCGCTCCCCGTCTACGGGAACCGAATACCGGCCGGCCGTGTCCAGTATGATGGAATCTTCGAAAAACCACCAGTCAAAATCCCGGGTACCGGAAATACCCGAGGCGCGGCTGATTTCCGTCAGTGGAGAGCTTAGTTTGGTGTTCTGAATGGCGCTGGTTTTTCCCGACCCGGAATCTCCCAGTACAATGTACCAGGGCAAAACATACAGCGGATGCCCATATTTTTTAATCTGGGAATTTCGCAGCAGAGCAACCGATTTCTTCCATTTCTCCTGGACGGCCATCAATTCCCGGCGTTCGGCCGGAGCAGCCGTATCGATGGCTGCCTGGTCCTGAGCGATAATCTGCTGGACAAACTTTTTTTCCCGCGCGCGCAATAAAAATTTTTTAATAAACACAAAAAGTGCCCAGACACCAATCAATCCTCCCCCGATTGCTACACCGACCCACCACGGCCAGCCGTTGTAAATCACAACCAGGGCGATAAGCGCGGCCACAACCAGCAAAATCAGACACAGGAAAAAAATTTTTAAAACCTTGCGAAGCACGCCTTAAATCCTTATATCAATCATCTGTCACCGGCCTCGTCCGTGTGACTGCTTCCGGACTGGTTCCCTTCCAAGTACAGAGGGACAGCTTGATTTTCGACGATTACGCGTCTGCTGTTTAACGTATTGGTAAAAATCTCGGTTAAATGCCCCAGGTGAAGGTTAAACGCCACATACAGGGCCGCAATCAGAGCCGGAGGCACGATCAGAATCAAAAGAAAAACCGGGGAAAGGCCTTTCTTCCACCCCTTTTTGGGCGCCCGCTGCTGTATGTAGCCTTCCGGAAAGAGAGACTCGGGCAAACTCATCGTCTCATCTTCCGGAAACAGCTTCAATAATGTCTCTGTTTTGATCTCCGCCAGGTGGAGTTCCTCTTCTTCCGTAAAAAATCGTCCTTTAAAGCCCAGAGACAAACAATACAGATAAACTTCCCGGACATCTTTTTCCTTATCTTTCAACTTCTCCAGACGGGAGAAAAAAATCTCTCCGGCCCTGGTGGTTTTAAAATAGCGCAGCTGCAACTGGTGACTGCGCCACTTGTCTTTCTGCTGCCAGTTCGAGCAAAGGATCATCTCGTCCACACAGGCACAAACCGGGAAACACCCCTTTTTCCATTCCACCGTAGAAATTTTCGCCTGGCGGGCTTTCTCCTGGGAACGATCAAACAATCTCTTATAATGATTGACCACAATTTCGAATTCCGGAGGCCTGCTTTCAATCTGCACCAGGAAATACCGAGTATATCCGATGATTTCCATAAAACAGTCAATCAACCGGACCGGCTCCTGAAAGGTTGCTTCTTCGGCCTCCCTGTCCGCCTTTTGCTCCTCTGATAACCACATGAAAATTCTTACCTTCCCCTTTACTACCCGCGCAGTACCACCACATCCACGCTCATGTTTTCCGAAGGCTCCACCCAGTAAAAATAAATGGTGCCGGACCGCTGCACATCCTCCCAGAGACGGTGATGGCGATCGATCTGAAAATAACAGGAACCCGCCCGCCGGGGAAGTCCGGGAGGCGGAACCTTGGTCTGGGTTAACGGTATGGCCGGCAGCGCCCGGGACACCAGCACCGCCATCTTTTCTTCCGAGGCCAGTTTGGCCATATTTTCCAGCGCCTCCAAAACAACCGTCTCATCAATATCCGTCTGAATTACCAGATAAAAAGTGTTTCTCCGGTCAAACGTTTCCGGCGGCACTTCCGCCCGGAATCCATCCGCCACTTTTTCCATATGAATAATATGTTCAGGACCGATGATAATATCGTTCAACAATTCTTGAATCAGGGTTTGGGCTTCGGCAAAACATCCACCGGCATTCTCATGCTGGTAGGGCGGCATTAATTCCGTACCATCGGAAAGTTCTCCCAGAACATTCACCCGCGCGGAAAACATACTTAATTCACCCACAATCTGCCGAAGAACACCGTAAAATAACCAGGGATGAATGTTGGGGGTATCCACCAGATGATGCAATTGCGGCGCAAACCGGTTCAGCGAACGCAACGCCAGCAGGTAAATCATATATTCCGGATCAAATCCACTGGTCTGCATTTCTTTGGGGCTTTTAAACTCTTCCAGCTGTTTACAGCGGGAAACGATCTGGTCCCGCACGGATTTTGCAATTTTCAACAGCTTGGGGGAACCGGATACCGTCAGTGACGGCGGCACGAAATGGGGCGAAAAGTCAATTTCCTGGCCGGTGTGTACCAATCGTGCCAGAGGAATTAAATGATAATCGGTCAGTTCCTGCACTTCCGATCCCCAGAACAGATGCAAGACATAATGCATGGTCCGCATCAAAGCCGCCGGACCGTCCGAATAACAATCCGCGACGTTGTCGGGGGTAGACAAAGTCACCAGACGGCTAGTGACCTGCCTGGCCTCTTCCATGGAATCAATAACCGTAACATTGGTGGCGGCGGAATCGAATTTTTTCAACCCCACGTAAATGTCCAGGGGCTGATCCCCTTCCAGCCAGGCTGCATCGAAAGTACGGCTTTCCAGAATCGCGTTACCGGGGAACTCCACCCAGGTGTGATCCGGAAACATAAAGCAGCAGGAAGTTATATCAATCACTTGATTGTTAAGCGCGGCTTTATGAATTTTCAGTTGATCCACTCCCCAGAAACAGGGTACTTGATAATCGTGCAACGGGGAAAGAACCGACTGAAAACAACTTTCCAGATACTGAAAATGCTGCGGCTGCAGAAACAGGCCCTGATGCCAGAAAATGGGTCTACGCATGCTCACTCGTTCTCTTTCTTATCGTTTTAGTGAAGGCTGGTTGACAGTTCATAGGGGCCAAAAATCAGGTCAACCGACAAATCTTCCACTGTGGCCTCAACTTTCCAGAAAAAAAGTCCCTTTCGTTCATGCCGCACCGGTAACTCCCAGAAATAATCCACCCGGCCGGGAATTAAATGATAATAGCCGGCCACTACGCCTACTCCTTTCACCCCCTCCAGTCTGTCCAGAACGATTTTCTTTTCCTGACCGGGAGTTATGATAAATCGCCGGCAGGCGGCGACATTTTCCTGCGCACCGGCCAAACGCTCCTGAACCGTTTCAAACCGGAGCAGACGCTTCAAGCCGTCCTCATCTTTGGCCAGTTTGGTAAAAAAATCGGGTTCTTTTAATTGATAAATGACCAGCAGGAGAGTATGCGCCCGGCCGTCAAATTCATTGAGCAGGGGGTCCGCCCGGCAGTAAAATGCAATGGCGTCCGGCTGGCTCAACCAGTCCGGATCCGGCAATTCCTTGCGTTGGAAACAAGCAGACAGGCAAGTGAATGCAATAACCAGGGCCAGCCCGAAAAAACATCTTTTCAAAATTTCCCGCCCTTCTCTGATAAAAAAACTATCTTGGATTGGAACGTTATAACTTTTCAACAAATTTATCGATTACATCTGCTAGTAAAATTCCGGAGGCAATATAATCTTTTCCATTCATCTGCTGTTTTTCCGAAAACCGGTCAAGGAGTCGCAGGGTCGCAAATGGTCACGATTCTTCCAGGGCGTCTTCCAGGCTGTCATAGGCTGGAAATATACTGGAGAACCCCGATATTTCAAAAACTTCCTGAACCATTCCGCTCATTTGACATACACGCAACGAACCTCCCCGGTTTTTCAATTTTTTTCCAATACTGAGAATGCCCCGCAAGCCTGCACTGCTTATATATTCCAGACCGGCAAAATCCACAATTATCCGCTTTTCCCCGTCTTCCAGCCAGCTGTTGCATTCCTTCTCAAATTGGGGAGCCGTAGAGGCGTCCATTCTGCCGCTGACTTCGACAATAAAGGCTCCGCCCTCCTTTTTTCCGGTTACTTCCATCGAAAATGCCTCCCTGTTTTATAAGTAAATCTATCCATTTCGTATGATATTGATTACAGTATGTCAACCCGATTTATGACTCAATGAACCCCGAACCGTAAAATATTTTTATTTCCTTCCCTTTGATAATCAACCATATCCATGGTTTTTTTTACTAGAAAAATCCCCAGCCCGCCGATTTTGCGATTATCAATATCGGCGCTTATATTGGGATACGCAGCTTCCACGGTCATATCGAAAGGTTTACCGCTATCGGCCACCTCAACCATAAACAGGGGCGGTTCTGTTTCCCTGTTCAGACCGCAGGACACCTCAATTTCCCCGGCTTCCGCACTGTCTGCATAAGAATAATAGACAATATTGGTTAAAATTTCCTCCAGGGCCAGATCCAGCTTCATAACCTTGCGATCCGTGATCCCTTCCGCCCGGGCACAGTCCAGCAAGGGTTTGGTTAAATCAGGAATACTTTCCAGTTGCGCCGGTAATGTTTTCGTAAACAAAACTTCCATACCCTTAATAAGCTCCTTACAATCGTATCAGTTTTCTGGCCGGCACGGAAAAACAGATGTTGCCCCTTGCAAAAAAAACGTTTTTAACTTAGGCTATTTTTTGTATAAAGTCAAAACATTTGAAAAAAGTTTATGAAAAATACCCGTCCGTTTACAATTTTGGCAGTTGGGCAGTTTTCTTTCCGTAATCCGGAATATGAGGATATTATACGGGATTTTCCCGGGACTATAGACGAAGCGATGCCCGCAGCCGACATCTCACTTTCCATCCCTGTGGAAAAACGAATTTGTGAGAAAGGAAGTCTAAAGTTGTCCTTTACCGGCCCGGCCGATTTCTCCTTGCAAGCAATCGTAAACAACCACTCCCGGCTGCGCAATCTGCAATCTGCCGCCGACTATATCGCATCAGCCATGACGGAAGGCCAGTCCGCAGCCGCCATTCATCAACGGCTGACATCCTGGGAAGATCTGCCCTTTCGCTTCGCTCCCCCGGAAACCGCCTCCGGTGCGTCATCTACGAAAAGCAATTCATCGCAACTGGACGATATTCTGGATATGGTCGAGCTGCCCACCAGGGAAATCGATGCAGCAGGAGCCGGCCCGATTGCCTGGAAAAATGCGATCACTGCACTTTTGGAACAGAATCTGACTGCGATTTTCAGCCATTCCGATTTTCATAAAACCACTTCCGCCTGGCACGGGCTGGGCCTGCTGACGAAAACCTGTGCCGGATCCGGTGGCCTGTTTTTGCAGACGCTGTCAACGGCGAACGAAACGCTCGACGAGCTGAGCGATATCCTCCGTCAGGAACTTTCACGGGAAACGCCGCATCTTATTCTGATCGATTTTGCGTTTGATAACACGCCCCGGAGTCTGCGCATCATCGAAGCCCTTGCCTCCCTCTGTGAAGAATTTCTCGTTCCGGCTGCAATTTCCCTTAAAGAGCAATTCCTGCACCTGGATTCCTGGGAAGAAATCGATAAACTTCCCTATTTGCCCCACTATCTGGAAGAAGTCCGATTTGCCGGATGGAAGCGTTTCCGAACGACTTCCGGTGCCGGTTGGATAGCGGCGACCTGCAATCCTTTCCAGATCATTCAAGCACAGTCCGGCATGGAAAGAACACCCTTCCGGGGACTTCCTCCCCCACCGTCACTGTCTCCGGTCTGGGGGATGGGAAGCCTCTGCGCGCAAAGCGTCCGGGGCTGCGGTTGGCCCACCCGGTTTATGGACGAAGGCCACTTCCGCATAAAAGACGGCACGGTTTCATTCAACCTGTCCCGCGAGAAGGCCGCCGGTTTCGCCCAAGCGGGGTTTCTGCCGCTTTCTGCAAACAGCGGGGATAAAACCGTCTTTTGTCAAAACGATGCCACGGTGGCGGGCACTTCTTTTGCTTACCAATTACTAGTGGCCCGATCTGTGGCCTTTTTTCTGGAACTCAACAGTCAGCTTGATAAAAACCTCCCCCTGCAAGCTGCCGAATCCCTAATCCGAAAAAGCTGGAGGGCTTTCTGGGAACAAAGCGAGGCCGGCCAGCCCCCGGACAATGAAATTACTCTGCAGCCTGATAATGCCGGAAACATCCTCCTATCCGTATCGTTCCGCCCGCCGGAAACCGTTCTTCCCCGCGGCGCTTCCGTTGCGTTCACCCTTTCCTGGTAACCTTACCAGCGACTGTAAAGAACCGTAGCCGCCGGTGCTCTCCTTTGATGCCGCTCCCGCAGCTATAAATAGACATCCGCCGCATTTTGTGGTATCGCCTTGGCACGATTGATAAAACTGCCGGACAATTATAGCAGGCTGACGGAAACAAAACCGAAATCGGAGTCGCCATGGAACTGCCCTTGAACGGATTGCGTATTCTGGATATATCCCGCGGCGTAGCCGCCTCCTTCTGCACCATGATCCTGGCCGAATACGGTGCGGAGGTCATTAAAATCGAATCCCCGATGGGAGATACGGTGCGGTATAATCCTCCTTTGTATGAAAATGAGGGAACCAGCTTCATCGGACTGAACCGCAACAAAAAAAGTATCCAGTTGGATGTCAACCAGGCGGAAGAACGAAGTATGTTCCTGGCGTTGGCGTCGACGGCAGACGTGGTAGTGGAAAACTTCCGCCCCGGCGTCATGACCAAGCTGGGCATTGATTACCCCGCTCTCTGCACCGTCAATTCCCGGATTATCATGTGCTCCGTAACCGCCTTCGGGCAAAACGGTCACTGGCGGGACAAACCGGCCCACGACAACACCCTGCTGGGATTGAGCGGCATGCTCCAGGGGCTGTCCTTCCCCGACGGCACCCCGCCCCGGCCGGTTCCCTTTCTGGCAGGCATGGCCGGCGGTTCCATGTGGGCGGTTATCGGTATCCTGCTGGCCCTGGCCGAACGCCGGATCACCGGAGAGGGCCGGCATGTGGATGTATCCATGTTCCACGGATTGCAGGCCATCATGATTCCGGAACTGATCACGCAGACGGCCACCGGCCAACCCCAGAATCCCGGCCGGACCTGGAACTCCGGGCTCTATCCCGGCTGGAACAACTATCGCACCAAAGACGGCTTCTGGATGACCCTGGCGGCCGTGGAACCGAAATTCTGGAACAACTTCTGCGAACTGTTCGCCGCAGACGACCTGAAACCCTATGGAATTCCGTATATGGATACCGACGGCGCAATTTGCGGCAAAATCGCCGAAATTATCGGGGCTCACACCAGAGAGGAACTGCTGCAGAAGACCCGAAAACGGGACGTACTGCTGGAACCGGTGTATACCCTGGAAGAATCTCTGGATACCCCTCCCGCCCGGGATTTCGGCGCCCTTTTTCATATTTTCAACCAGACGCATGTCCCCTACCCCCAGATCAAACTGCCCCTGGTTTTTGGCGCGGACTGTCCCCGTCATCTCCACCCCGCCCAGGGACAACACCAGAATCAATATTTGCCCGCAGCTTCCGCCGGAACCGCTGCTCCGAATGTTCTCATCATTTATCATTCACAAAAGGGCAAAACGGTAACGCTGGCGCAAACCCTGGCGAACGAAATCGGCCCGGCTGCCGATTGTGCAGTAAATATCAAAAAAGCAGGACAGACCAACATCAGGGATATTCTTCAGTGCCGGATGGTTCTGATTATCTGCCCCCAGTATCTGGGGCATGCCGCCGGGGCCATCAAAGACCTTTTTGACCGGATCTGTCTGGCCACCGAAGAATCGGAAAAAGACCGTCTTGCCGGCCTGGGATATGCCCTGCTGATCTCCGCTGAACAGGACGAACGGGTTACCGTCAAGGAAATCGAAACGTTGGCGGCAACTTGCCAATGGCGGCAGATCACAAACAGCGCTTGCGTCAGCGATACATCCGGCAGGGCCACGGAAGAAACCCTGACCCGTCTGGCACAAGCGGTTGTGGCCCATATCGCGTTGGGGTCATCCGGGTAAAACAGCTCTTTCCCGAAATTTGCTTGGCACCGATCAAAACACAGGGAATCCCTCCGGCTATATATTTTTACAAGCGGAAAATTTTTATTGACAACAATCCTTCTTTTGCAGTACGAAAAGAGCGAAGGATCTGATTCATCATCAAGGCGCTGCTCGAATACGCTTGAAGGCGCAACCATAGTGAAAAAACCGCAAGGAGGCGATCAATATGGACAAAAAAATGTTTCTGGCCCGATTCAGCAAGTTGTTTTATAAACTGACCTGGAAACCGCGGCTGTACCGATACGACCTGTCCAGAAAATTTCCCAATTTCTCTCAAAAAATGGCCCGGAAACTGATCCCCGAAGGCGACGAACTCATCTGCCTGCCGCGCAATGAAACAGTCATCGATATTAACCACAAGCTGGGCGACCAGCAAAACATAGTCCTGCCCACCCAGGTCATCGATCATTTCATCGACCAGTCCAGCTACCGGGTCATCATGAATTTCTGCATCTGCCGGGATTCCAATAAATGCCAGGACTATCCCCGGGAACTCGGCTGTCTTTTTCTGGGCGAAGCGGCCCGGGGCATTCATCCCGATCTGTGCCGCCCGGCCACCAAAGAAGAAGCCAAAGAACATATCCGCAAATGCGACGAAGCCGGATTGGTACACCTGATCGGCCGGGCTTACCTGGACTGCGTCTGGCTGGGCATCGGCCCCCACGACAAACTTTTCACCATCTGCAACTGCTGCCCCTGCTGCTGTATTTCTCTGGCCGTTCCCTATATGTCGGAACATCTGACCGACTGGTTTCACAAGATGCCCGGTGTCCGTATTGCGGTGAACGACAATTGCGTGGGTTGCGGAAAATGCACGGAAGTCTGTATCTACGAAGGCATCCAGGTAATTAACAAGGGAAAAGCAACCATCACCGACGGCTGTCGCGCCTGCGGCCGCTGCATTAATGTCTGTAAAACCGGGGCCATCGAACTGATTATTGAAGACGAAAACTACGTGGACAACACCATCGAACGGCTGGCGGCCAATGTGAATGTGGCCTGACCAGCATCTGGCGCGGGAGTAGCTTATGGAATGGAAACTGTTGAAAGTCGAGTTGGCCAAAAAAACCTTTCCCCGGAAAATTCCGCGTAAAAACCCGGCCCAATGGGCGCCGGTGGCCCGCTGGATAAAGAAAAAATTTCTGGAAGGCGACGAAATGTTCGTTCTTCCCCGGGATGAAGTGGTACCGGTCAACCAATCCCTGGAACCGCCGGAAAACTATCTGCTGCCTTCCCGGCTGGTGGAACATTATATCGAAAAAGCCAGCCATATTGTCCTCATGCATGTATGTCTCTGCCGGGCCGCCCTGGGCTGTAAAAATTATCCCATTTCTCCGGGGTGTCTCTACCTGGGGGAAGGCGCCCGCGGGGTCCATCCCGAACATGGACGGCCGGTCACCAGGGAAGAAGCTCTGGAGCACGTCCGCAAAAGCCGGGAACTGGGACTGGTGCATCTAATCGGCCGCAGCAAGCTGGACACCGTCACCTACAGCATCGGCCCGGGAGAAAAGCTGATGGCCATCTGCAACTGCTGTCCCTGCTGCTGCGTAGGCCGGGGAATGGCCTTCAGCCACCCCATGCTGGGAGAAAAATTCAATCGCATGCCCGGCACCAAAATCGTAGTCACCGATCGTTGCCAGGCCTGCGGCACCTGTGTGACCGAAAATATTTGCATGTTCGACGCTATCCATCTGGAAAACGGCGGATGTATAATCGACCACAGCAAGTGCCGGGGATGCTCCCGCTGCATCAGCACCTGCCCCCACCAGGCCATTGAAGTGCAGATGGAAGAAAACTGTATTGACCGCTCCATCGAACTGCTGGATCGAGCCGTGGATGTAACCTGACGACCAGGCATCATCTGTTCCCGGCAGGATTCCATTTGGTGCAAAAGGAAAACGTGCTATGATAAAAACCATTCTGATTGTTGTCGGCGTTCTGCTCGGCATCCATATCCTCAATACCCTGATCATTCTTCTTCTGGGCGAGGGCCGCCCCTGGCTGCGTCCTTCCACCCGGAACTATATGAAGACCGCCGGATGGAAACGGGTGCTCAACCCCCGCTCGTTTATGCACGGCTATATCTATTTCCGCTGGCTGAAACAATATGTCGGATTTGGACTGAAATTCGCCCGGCATGTGCCGGTGCTCGGTCCCTTCATCATCGATAAAATGGTCCGCCCCACCTACCACGGCAAAACCGTCACCGTGGATCAGGCTGCGGCCATGGTCACCATTGACAAAGAAATTCCGCTGCAGGACCTGGGGGAACAGATCATCCCCTACCCCACGGCCCGCGATTTTGTCATCGGTCCGGCCACCGATTTTGCCGTGATGGAGTGCGCCTGCCGGGCCACCCGGAAAAATCCCTGTCAACCCACCCAGGTCTGCCTCATCGCCGGCCAGCCCTTTGTTGATTTCGTGGTGGAGCACAGCCCGGACATCAGCCGGCGTATTACCCGGGAAGAGGCCTTGCAGATCATCAAAGAAGAGCACGAGCGGGGCCACGTGCAGTCGGTCTGGTTCAAAGACGCTTCCCTGGACCGGATCTGGGCCATCTGCAACTGCTGTAAATGCTGCTGTGCGGGAACGGAATTCATGAACAACTTCGGCATCCAGTTCATGTGCCCCTCCGGATATGTCCCGGAGAAAGACCCGGAACGGTGCAATGCCTGCTTGAAATGTGTGACCAAATGCCCCTTCAACGCCCTGGAGAAAGTCGAAGACGGAGTCCGGCTGAACTGGGAAAAATGCATGGGCTGCGGCGTTTGCGTGGATGTCTGTCCGCAGGCGGCCCTGCGGCTGGTCCGGGATGAAAACAAAGGCGACCCCCTGGATGTCCGCCTGCTGGCGGAAAAAGCGCCGGCCTGAAGATTCCCGGCCAGCCCCGACTTCTCCCATAGATTCCCGATGGAGTTGTTCGCATTTGTCCGCACTCGGGAAAATACGCTTTGAAAAAATAAGGAAAAATGAACAAGAAATATCATTACCTGCTTTACAAAAATACTTGCGGACACAAGACAGCTGCCGTATAGTAAAAAATTTTATTAAAAGCCATTTCCAAAACATTACTGTCAAGCAGGAGAAAAATCGAGCATGCGCGCGCCAGCAGACAACTTTCCGGGAACGGATTTCCACGCTCTATTCCATCCCCGCTCTATAGCCCATGTCGGAGCCTCTCCCAAGCAGGTTCCCGGCCGTTTCAACTTCACCGGTTTTATGCACCAGATGAAATATGCCGGTGAACTCTATCCGGTCAATCCCAAATACGACGAAATCCTGGGTTATAAATGTTATCCCGATCTGCGATCCATCCCGGGGACCATTGACCTGGTCATCCTGGCCATACCGGCCGTCCTCTGCCCGGATATTCTCCGGGAAGTTCCGGCGACAAAAATCAAATATGTCGTTATCCATACTTCCGGATTTGGTGAAATCAAAAAAAACCATCTGGACGAAGAGATTTTGACGCTGGCCCGGGAAAAAGAATTTCGCATCGTCGGACCCAACTGTATGGGAATTTTCAGCCAAAAGGGACGAATCGGCTTCTGGTCCAGTCATGCCGAAATTCTTGACACACCCGGCAGTGTAGGTCTGATTTCCCAGTCCGGAGGCCACGGTATCAACACCATGGAAAACGGTATCGATACCGGGATAGCCTTTAATAAAACCATATCCCTGGGAAACCAGCTGGATATTTCCATCACTGAAGTATTGCAAGCGTTTGACCGGGATGAATCCCTCGGCGTGATTGGTATTTATATGGAATCCATCCGGGACGGCCGCGGTTTTATGGAGATCGTCCGGAAGACCACCGCCCAAAAACCGGTAATTATCTGGAAAGGCGGCCGTACACCCACCGGCCAGGCGGCAGCCGCTACCCATACCGGTTCCATGGCCGGCAACGAGAAAATTTTTGCCGCCGCCATCCAGCAGGCCGGCGCTATTCCGGCCGACGACATGTCCGAGTTTATCAATCTCATCCGTCTGCTGCAGCCTGGACATGACCTGCCCGGCCGGCATTTCGGAATCTTCTCCCCCGGTGGCGGCAACACCGTCAATTTAAGCGACCTGTTTTCCGCCCAGCCCAACATTACCATCCCCCGTCTTTCTCCAGAATCTCAAAAAAAACTATCGAAGCTGCTGCCCGAGGAGAATGTGGACGTGAAAAATCCGGTCGATATCGGTGCCGCCGCTTCTCACAACCTGCCGGCCATATTTGAAATCATGGCAGCCGAACCGGGCATCCAGACCATTCTGCTCTTTCTGGGAGTGGACTTTTACCAGGAGTTTGACAACGACGACCTCTGCGCCGATATCGTGGCTGCCATGGCCGACACCATGCTGACAATTTTCAAAGCGCGGAAAAAATCCTTCTGTGTGCTAGTTCAACAGCAACGGCAAAACAATGAACGCATGGACCGTTTCAAACGGGTAACCCTTAGCATTCTTTCCGAAAAACGTATTCCCTGGATCAGCACTCCCTTCAAAGAAGCTGCGACCACTCTGAACAAAATTGTCGGATACAGCAACTATCTGGAAAAAATCAGCGGGTAGGTTTTGTGCTGTTCCTGCCCGTTATCGGCTATTCTCCTGCCAAACAGCAAAGGCAATGCCCGAAAGCAACCCCTCATCGGTTCCAGCCGAAAACCCTTGATGAACAGATGGGCACCGCCTACTGCCGCTTGCGACCCGCCTGAAGAATGACTTCCCGCAGGGCTTTTTTATTTCGCGCCCGCAGCCATTTGCCCTCGAAATTGGGACTCTGAACAATCTGGGCGATCGCTGAAAGAGCGCGCAGATGAAAATTTCGCTCATCCCGTGTTCCCACCAGCAGAAAAACCGCATATACCATAGGAGCAGATTCGGAAAAAACAATCCCTTCCCGGCAACGGGCCAGAAGAATATTGAAACGGTGTGCACCTTCCACAATAATGTGGGGAATGGCCACACCCTGACTGATAACGGTACTGCTTTCCGCTTCCCGCTTACGCAACTGCTCCAGAATCGTTTCCGGGGCCACCTCCAGGCGCGCGGCCAGTGCAGCGGCCGCCTGTTCAAAAAATTCATCGGCGGTCATGGACCGGCGAATGTCCAAAACAACCGCCTCTTCCACAAACCGGTCGAACCGGTCCCGGGGCAATTTTGTTTCCTTGCGAAGGATATCCGTTACTTCCGCCTGCAGAGAGGAAGAGGTCAGCTCTTTGGCAGTAACCTTCTCCACGATGTGGGCCAGGGCCTGTTCACGGTTGACCCCGAACCGTAACTCTACTTCCCGCAGACTTTTCCAGGTACCGACCAGGGTAACCCAGTCTCCCACTTCCAGACGGGTATAGCCATGGGAAATCAACATCTGGCCCCGCCGTCGAATGGACAGAACAATGGTATCCAGAGGCAGTCGTAAATCCCGCAAGGCGATCCCCTCCAGGTTGGGATTGCGCACCTCCAGGTCGACGACATCCTGATCCTTTTCCATCCCCAACAGCAATGAAGCGGCCGAAGGCGACCGGACAAACTGATCCAGCAGACTGACAATGGCGGTACCCGGGTCCACCACCAACACCCCCAGTTCATAAAAACGGTTGAAATTGGCCCGATCATTCAGCCGCACCACCAGGTTCTGGGTGCCAAAATATTCATACGCCAATTCACAAATGGTATAATTTTCTTCGTCCGAAAGCATGGCAATAATGGTTTCCGCCTGACCGGCATTGAGCTGTTCCAAAACCCCCAGCGTCAAATCGGGGATGCGGCACAACCGGATATCCGACGCTTCCGTCTCCTGCGACGAAACATGCCGGGCGGCAATCCGGATTTCCCAACCGTGGGATTTCAACAACCTTGCCAGAGCCAGAGACTGGCCCTCCAGACCGAATATAATGGCTTCCCGCCGACCGAAACCCGGAGATTCGGCCCGATAATGGGCTTCCCCCACCCGATCGATGGCCTGCTTCATCAGGGGCGGACCGATGATCTGGTTGAGCACAATCACAGCGATGATCATGGTTGCAAAAGGGACGCCCCATTCGGGGAAATCCACTACTACCGCCTTGGCCAGCCCCAGTCCGACCCCGGCCTGGGTGATGTACGCCATCCAGGAAAACCGATTATACGCCAACGGATCCCGGGCGATAGTACCACCGCTGAAGGAACCGATAAAAATCGTGGCCACCCGGATAAAAAACAAAGCCAGCGCCACTGTCCAGGTGGTTGCCAGGACGTCCAGACGCAGCGAAGCGCCGGTCAGGGTAAAAAAGGCAATATAAATAACCGGCCCGGTTTCGTACAGAATTTTGGTGAATTCCAACCGGTATTTGCTGTAGTTGGCAACCCAGGCACCGGCGATCATGCAGACCAGCAAAGGCTCCAGAAATATCTCTCCGGCCAGGTAGTGATGGGAAAAATCCCGGAGTCCCGCGGAAAACAGATACACCCCGAACCCGCTCAACAACACCAGTCCTGTTTTGATAGTGCGGTTCATCGGGACCGACAGAATAACCTTCAGCACATGGGCGACCAGATAACCCAGTCCCACCGACAGTCCCAAGTCGACCAGCAGAATTAGAATAAAGCCGAAATTGAGCCCCATATCCGTCAACAAAGAACTGGCGACGGAAGAACTGGTCGCAAAGAGGGCGATGACCACTACATCAGAGATCACCGTCACTCCCAGTATCGTCTGCGTAAATGGTCCTTTGGCCCGCATTTCATTGATAATGGCAATGGCCGATGAGGGCGACCGGGCGACCAGAATGGATCCGGCCAGAATGGCCACAGCAATGCGCCCGGCGAAGGACATATCCTGCATAAAGGGGATAAAGTCCGACAGGCCATAGACAGCCAGACTCCCGATAATAAAGGTACTCGATACCAGCCCCAGGGTAACCCATTTAATGCTGTCCATCCGGCTTTTCAGGTCTTTTACATAGAGCTCGCTGCCGGCGGCAAAAGCGATAAAGGCCAGAGAGATTTCATCGATGAACTGCAGGTGCGCCAGCGCTTCAAAAGAGATCAGATTCAGCACATAAGGACCGGTCACAATCCCGGTAAACAGAAAACCGCTGATCAGCGGCAAAGAGATGGTGGTAAAATACCTGCCGATCTGCCGCGAGGCCAGCGCAATAATCAGAAAACTGGTTGAAAAAACAATGATATCAAAATAATTTGCCATATCCGCTTTCCGCCATAATACAGACAGCCCCACAGCCAACAGTCAGATCATTATACTTACATATTTTCCCGAAAATGTTCAAACCCAATGAAATTTCGCCGTCATCAGCAGCCGGCCGAAAACAAAACAAACATGAACAATAATACCGATAGAACTTCTTTTATTTTTTTTACCGAAAATCGCAAATAATGATAAACTGAATCGGATAAAAGATAAAAAAATTTCGTGGAGACGATAATAACCGACTAACAGATGTATTCCTTTAATAATATTGATCATGTCTCCGAGTGTTCTAAAATTTACGTTAATAATCGTCCTCCTCAGCGGGGGCATATATGCCATGACCATCTGGCATCAGGTCTGGTTTGGTCCGGGCACCGGTTTTATCAGCCGGCTTTTATCCCGCCTCTGGAAAAAACGGGGAGAGGACGGGAAAAAAGCGTTACATACAGCCAACCGATTCCTCCGGGTGTTCACATCCGTATTCATGCTGCTGGTAGCCATTGTCTGCTTTATTCTGCTGCAGTCGCTGGTGGTCTGGTAAAGACCGGGCGTCCGTCAATCGAATATATGCCGGCCAAGCAAGGGCTACTTTTCCGTTTTGGCGGACAGCTTGATGTGTTTCTTGACGGTGCGACGATCCAGGCGGGTGCGGCGGGCGACCTCCTCAAAAGTACCGTAACGCTGGTACAAAAGATTGCAATAACCGGTAATCAGATCCTGGGCAGCAATACCCCCGGTCTCAATCCCTTCAATAATCGTGGAGCGAAGATCCGAGGCAACTGAGAACAGATCGCCTTCGTAGCGCCGTTTGAGCAGGATACTCCGGACACACTGTTCCAATTCCCGCACGTTACCCGGCCAGCTGTAATCCGGGCCGGGATGCTGCAGAATCTCCTCTCGAACCATTCCCACCAGTTCCCGGGAATCCTTGCCTGCCATTTTCCGGATGGTATGGTGCAAAAGATCATCCAGTTCCGCCGGATCCTCACTGATCCGCCGGCGCAAAGGGGGGACAGTGATAACATCCGAGCAAAGCCGGTAATACAGATCATCCCGTAACACTTTTTTGTCACGAATCTGACTGATCGGCTTATTGGTAGCGGCAATGATGCGCCCGGCAAAGCGGATCCGATCATGGCTGCCCACCGGGGAAAAAAGGCGCTCTTCCAGCACTTGCAGAAGCTTAATCTGCACCGGAATGGACACCTCCCCGATTTCATCCAGAAAAATGGCGCCATAGGGACTGCAACGGGCAAAAACGCCGTCATGATCTTCCATGGCCCCGGTAAAAGCCCCCTTCTTATGACCGAACAACTCGGACTCAATCAGGGTTTCCGGGAACTGGGAAAGGTTGATGGCGATAAAAGAACGGGCAAAACTTTCCGCAAAATTATTGGTCTGCTCGTCATACGGAATAAAACCGGAACGGCCGATGGCCAAAGCCGCGGTGCCCTTCCCGGCCCCGGTTTCACCCAGCAGCAGGGTGGAGAAATCCTCCATTTTGTCCCACAGAAACTGATCAAACAGTTCAATATCATGGGTAAAGACATTATTCCACAGAGCCCGCCGCAGCTCTTTCATGGCCGGACTGCGGCCGACCACCCCCCGGTCGATAAAATAATATGCCCGCCGCAGCTGATAGCACAGGGCAAAGGTATAAGCCGGATCCAGTCCATATCCCGCCAGTGCCTGTAAGCCCTCCCGGGCAAAGGACGGTTTAATGGGAGGCCCCCCCTTTTCCAGTTGCTCCAGAATCAACTGATCGAACTGCTTGCGGTAGCGATAAAAAAAATCGAATAGAACGGCCGACTTTATCAATTGATGATCCTCCCCGGAAAATTTCCGGATACTGGCCGCTCCCCGCTTTTCCACCCCCTCCAGTTTTTCCCGGACGGCCGCAATCACCCGGGCAATCCGTTTCTCCTTGGGGGCATCTTCTTCCAGTCCGGCCAGTTTCAGATCAATTTCAACGCGATTGTCCGAAAAGGGATTACTGGTTACGGCGCTTTTGACCAGCGAAAAAAACGCGCGTTCCTCAGATGACAGGCTGTTCTTGGCACTCATATTGACTGGCCTTTTTATGATTGATGAACCGTAGCAAACCCGGATGAGCATTCCATGATCATGGCTTATACAAACCATGCCCGGATGTCAACCGGTTTCACGCTTTTTCAAAAATCGCCTTCGAATAATAAAATGCATTATATTCAAGTAGTTATTAAAAGAAAAGGCGGTTGGCATACATTTTGTTAAGAAACCCGGCGATACCTTTTCGGCCAGATGGATGGGCCGATACCAAAAAACGAAAATGCATCTCAATATGGAGAACAACTATGCTGAAACGTGTTATTAACACCCGGTTGCCACTGTTGGTCTACCATCCGGCGGGTGTCCTCGACGCCACTTATTTTCAAGCCATTTATCAGGCCGGTGCTCTGCCGGTTCTGGACACGGAGTTCCTTGATTTTTCCCGGGCAAAAAAAGCTTTGGAAACGCTGGCGGCACAGAAATATCTTTTCGGCGTTCGTCTTTCCGGAAAACGGACCCAACTGGCAAAATGGCTAGAACAACAGAAATACCCCAATCTGGAACTACTGGTAGCCGCTCCCGGTATAGATGGCCGTTACGCCTCCCTTTCTCTGATGGATACGCATACCAAAATCGTGACGGAAGTCCTGGCCGAAAACAAGTCTGCCGTTTTAACCAAAATTGAACCAGCGGCGGTGATTGTCAAGGGGAATGAAGCCGGTGGCCGGGTTTCGACGCAGAGCGCTTTTGTACTGCTGCAATGGTATCTGGAAAATACGAACTGGCCGGTTTTTGTGCATGGCGGGGTGGGTCTGCACACCGGTGCCGGCATTTTTGCCGCCGGTGCCGCCGGAGTGGTCATGGACAGCCAGCTGTATCTGGCAAAAGAAGCGCCACTGCCGGAAAACTTCAGGCAACAAATCCGGACCCTGGCGGAAAACGACACCATCGTGGTAGGAGAACCGCTGGGGTTGGCTACCCGCTTTTTTGCCAAGCCGGGTACACAACCCGTACAGGAATTAAAAGAGAAGGAAGCCGCTTTCTCCGAACAGGGGGAGACGGCGGCAGCGGAATTTGCCGCCGAAATTAACCGCCGAATATGCTTTATGGACGACAACGAGGCCAGGGTGGTCCAGAGTCTTTTTTATCTGGGGCAGGACGCCGGATTTGCATCCCATTTTGCGGCAGAGGGAAATTCCGTGGCGGAAATGCTCGCCGCCTTTTTCCGCAAAACCGGTGAAAAGCTGGCGGCCATTGATACCTGTGACCCCCTGGTAGCGGATTCTCCACTGGCGCAAGAGCACGAAGTGGACTACCCGGTCATGCAGGGTCCCATGGCCAACATCAGCGATACCGCGGAATTCGCCCAGGCGGTTCAGGATAACGGAGGACTGCCGTTCTTTGCCATCGGCAATCTCCCGGCCGACCTGGCGGACAAGGTGATTCGGGAAGGCGCCGAAAAATGCGGCACATACGGCGCCGGACTGGTAGGCATTGAAGCCCTGAATCCCTGTCTGGCCGACCATCTGGAAACCGTCAAGACCCATCAAGTACCTTTTGCCCTGTTTGCCGGCGGTTCTCCGGACAAAGTAAAAGAACTGGAAGCCTGCGGTATCCGAACCTATCTGCACACTCCTTCGCTCATGATGCTGGAAAATGCCCTGCAGGGAAGCTGTACCCGCTTTATTTTTGAAGGCCGGGAAGCCGGCGGCCATGTCGGCAATCTGAGCAGCCTGGTGTTATGGGAGAATGCCCTGCAATTTTTGGAAAACCAGGACATCATGCCGCTCCGTGAAATAACCACGGTATTTGCCGGCGGAATCGCTACTGCGACGGCTTCCTGGTTTATCTCCGGCATGACTGCCGATCTGGCCGGCCGGGGCATGAAAGTCGGCATTCTGGCGGGCTCCCCCTATCTGTTTACCAGAGAGATTGTAGAAAGCGGTGCGCTGACGGAAAAATACCAACAAGTCATCATTCAGGCGCAAAAAACATTCCTGGTGGGCCAGACCGTGGGACTCCCGCTCCGCACCGTGGAAACCCCCAGCTCCCGGAACATCCGAAACAACGAGTTCAGCCGCTTACAGAAAAAAATGCCGCTGGCCGACAGAAAAGAGGCCTTTGAGCAGGACAATACCTGTTCGCTGCTGATTGCCGCCAAAGCTTTTGCCCCGGACTTTACTGCCGGGGGAAAACTGGTCCACTATGAACCGGCCGCGCATTATGAAAAAGGCAATTTCAGTGTCGGGGCCAGTCTCTCGCTGTTTCAGGAGCCGCTTACCATCGCCGGCTTGCATGACCGGTTTTTTTCCACCAAAAAGAATTTGGCCGAAAATCTTAATCAGCTGGAACTTTTGACCAGTCCCTCTCGGCAGATCAATGACGAAATCGCAGTGGTGGGTATGGGATGCATCCTTCCGGGGGCGAATGACCCGCAAACCCTGTGGGAGAATATTCTTTCCCAGAACAGTTATCTGGCGGAACTGACGCCGGAACGGTTTGACCAGGACCTTTATTATGATGCGGACAAGTCCGCCCCGGATAAAAGTTACTCCCGGATCGCCGGTGAAATAACCGATTTTGTGTTCGATGCAAAACGGTATGGTTATACCGAAAAAAAAAGCAAGAATCTTTCCCGCAGCCAGCAGATGGTGCTGGAAGCCGCCTACCGGGCGGTGGCGGATGCGGGATACCTGGAACCGGACGACCAGCTGCCGGCGGCCGTACGTCACCGAACCGGTGTCATTCTGGGAAGCTGCCACGGCAATGAATTGACCAGTGATCTCCATCTGAAATACTATTATCCGGAAGTTGCCTGGCATCTGGAACAGCTGGATGCCTTTACCGTTTTGACGGCAGAAGAACAAGACACCCTCCGGAACGTCTTGCGGGAAGGGATGTCCCCGGCAGAGAAATATGAGCCGGTGCACGGCGTCCTGCTCAACATGGAAGCCGCACGTATTGCCCATCATCTGGGCGCTACCGGCGTCAATTATACTGTAGATGCGGCCTGCGCTACTTCCTTTGCCGCCATTGACTGTGCGGTTCGGGAACTGCTGGCCGGCACCCACGATGTAATGATAACCGGGGGACTCAACACCAACCTGGCGCCGGAAACATTCATCGGATTTTCCAAAATGGGAGCCTTGTCCAATGACGGTTCCTACCCCTTTGACAGCCGGGCCAACGGGTTTGTCATCGGCGAAGGTGCCGGTGTCGTGGTGCTGAAACGGGTCCGGCAGGCCATTGCCGACGGTGACCGCATTTACGGTATTATCCGGGCTTTTGGTTCCAGCTCCGACGGCAAAGGAAAGGCCATTGCCGCCCCCAATCCGGCCGGCCAGGAGCTGTGCATGCAGCGTTGCCTGGAAAAACTGAAAGACGAAATTCGTCCGGCGGATATTGACTATATCGAAGCGCACGGCACTTCTACCGTCATGGGCGACGACGCCGAGGCTGTCAGCATGCGCAGCTTCTATGGGGAGGCCGGAGCGGTCGGAATCAGCTCCATTAAATCCCAGATCGGGCATCTGCTGGGCGGCGCCGGTGCCGCTTCTCTCATAAAGGTAATGCTGGCGCTGCAACATAAAACGCTGCCGCCCAATGGCGGGTTCGAAAACCCATCGGAAAGGGTGAACTTCGAAAACACGGGACTTTATATCATTGATAAACCCCGGCCCTGGAAAATCGAAAAGGGGAAAGCCCGCACAGCAGCGGTCAGCTCCTTCGGGTTCGGCGGCATTAATTATCATTGTGTAATCTCCGAATATACCGGCTCCTGCCGGCCTCGACCGCGCCGGATATTCTCCGATCCCGGCTACGACTTCAACGATGACCGTATTGTGGTGGCCGGCCTGGGTGTAGTGTTGCCCGGGGCAACCAGCGTAGAGACCTTCTGGGAAAAACTTGTCAACGGCGAAAGCACGGTTACATCGCAACTGCCGACAGAACGCTTTCACAACGAGGCTTACGCCCGCATGACAGATGAAAATTACCATATCCCCATGGTCCAGGCCGGAGTGGTCAATGATTATCAGCCGAACCTTTTGCGTTTCCGTATCCCGCCCAAGGTGGCGGAAAGGCTGGACCGGGCGCAAATCTTCGGTCTGGACGCAGCCGATCAGGCGATTCAGCAGGCCGGAGCGGATACCCTGCTGGCGGAAGGTAACAAGACGGCCGTAATACTGGGAACCATTCCCGGCGAAAAAAATGCGGAAAGTGTCCTGCGGGCCCGGCTGGCAAAAATCGAAAGACTTTTAACAAACACCGACAACCTTTCGGAAGACCAGCTGTCGCCCATTCGGAACGCTTTGCGGGAACGTCTGCAACAGCGCTATTCCGCGTATAACGAAGACACCCTGCCGGGTCTGTTGTCCAATATCATTTCCGGGCGCATTGCCAACTGTTTCGGTGCCAACGGCGCCAATTTCGTGGTGGACGCCTCCTGTGCCTCGGCCACCATGACCTTTGATATTGCCTGCAAGGCGCTGCAATCCAAAGAATACGATTACGTAGTGGCCGGCGGTGTGGATGCCAATCTGTATCCCACCCTTATGATTTCTTTCAAACGGCTGGGCCTGCTGTCCGACGGAGATTGCGCCTTTTTCGACGAAAAGGGGAAAGGATATATCATGGGGGAAGGAGCGGCCGTTGCCGTGTTAACCACCTATAAAAAAGCCCGGGAACACCGGATGAAAATCTACGGTGAAATTCACGGTCTGGGCCTGGGCAACAGCGTTCCGGAGCATCTGCTTTCCCCCTCCCAGCAAGCTCTGGAAACTGCGACCAATCGCTGTTACCAAAAGGTGCAACCCACCCGGCGACAGATCCGCCACCTGGATGTATTCGCGCTGTCTCATTCCCTGCTGGATACGGTGGAAATGCAGGCCATGGAAAAGGCCTTTCCGCATCCGGTCCGGATCGACAATTGTAAACCGCGATTCGGTTACTTTAAAGCCGCCAACCCGGCGGTAGTTCTGACCAAACTGATGCTGATGAATCATCACGGCCAATTGATACCCAATACCAGTTATTGCCCGGAAACTTCACTGCTGCCGCCCGGTTCGGTGATGCGGCCCGAGAGAGAACTTTATGAGGCCGGGCGACAGCCGCTCTGGTTCGCCACCAACATCATCGGCATCGGCGGCAACCATTTGCATATGGTGACCGGCTGCCTGCCCGGCTTTCTGCAGGAATCTCAGCCGGCCGCAGCCGGTCTGACCGGTTCTGCTGCAACCGCTGCGGCGATGCGAACGGCGGCAGAACCAGCGGCTTCTTCCCTGTTTTCAGGGAATAAACCGCTGACGGTAGCTCTGGTTTCCGGACAGGGGGCGCAATATCCGGGCATGATGCGGGAATTATACGAGAACCACCCGTCGATCCGCCGGCGCCTGGATACGGCCGATCAATTGTTCATCGATCAACGCGGCTATTCTCTGCTGGCGTTAATGTTTGATCAATCCGGAGACAGGAAGCTGAACCAGACGGAGAATACCCAACCGGCCGTATTTCTGGCTTCAGCCTGTATCTTTGATTATCTGGCCGAGCGGGGATTTGCCCCGGATGTCTTCATTGGCCACAGTATTGGCGAATATTCCGCGCTGTACTGCCATCGCCTCCTGGATTTTAAAACCGCCTTTTCCCTGGTCATGACCCGGGGGACGCTCATGCAACAGGCTGCCGCGGAAAATCCCGGAAGAATTATGGTGGTTCTGGCAAATGATCGACAAACCCAGACCTTGATCGAAGAATCCGGATTGACCGACCTGTGGGTGGCCAATAAGAACAGTCCCCAACAAACGGCCGTATCCGGAGCGGCTCCGGCCATCGACGCTTTCAACGACTATCTGAGCAGCCGGAATATTGGCGCCAAAAAACTGGCGCTTTCCGGTGCCTTTCATACTCCCTATTTTTCCGGCGCAGCCGAAAAAATGGCCGCGGAACTGTCCCGAATCCGATTCAATCCGGGATCTTTTCAGCGTATTATTTCCAATGTCACTGCCCAGCCCTATCCGCCGGAAGAAAAACGGATTAAAGAACTGCTGGTCCAGCAAATCACCTCACCGGTGGAGTTCGTTCAATCCGTGACAAACTGCTGTCGCTGCAGCGGGACCCGTCTGGTGGAAACCGGCGTGGGCCGGATTCTGACCAATCTGACCACAAAAATGGATCTGCCCGAAACAAAGCGAATTCTGACTGCGGAACCCCGCCAGGGGGAAAAATTTACGCTGCAGAAGGCGGTGGAAGCCCTGTCCTTAAAAAAGTCGACGACATCCGCAGAAACAGCGGTGCCGGCCCCTGTGGCTGCGAAGACTGTGGCCGACAGTCCCGCAGCCTGCCGGGTAACCGAAGCGGATGACTTTACCGCCTTTAAGGTCAGAAACGCCGAAGCGCTGGAGCAGATGGCATTTCAGCAATATCAGCAGGCCCGTCATCAGGAAACGGCCCGCCGGTATGAAAAATACAACTTCTGCCCGGAAGCGGTCGTTGTCGCCGGCGTGTCCGTTGGCCTGCCTGGTAAAAGCCGCGAAGTCTTTGCCGAGGATAATTTTGAGCAATTGCTACGCGGGGCCAATCTGATTGATCCACTCCCGGAGCGGGAAAAAGAAAAAATTGCGGACAAAAATATTACCCGGGTATACAAAAAACCGGATGGCAACGCCGAATTCATCGACATTCACCACCCCGACGAGGTCATTCAATTGGCCGGCCAACTGGGGCATTTTGACCCGCAGGAATACGGTCTGGAATCTTCCCATGGAAAAGCAGTTGAACTTGCCATGGCCGCCGGACTGGAAGCTTTAAAAGACGCCGGCATTCCACTTGTCCAGCAATACCGGCAGATGCCAAACGGCGGCCTGATTCCGGAGGGATATGCCCTGCCTTCTGCCATGCAGCAGAAAACCGGTGTTATCATGACTTCGCTGTTTGGCAATACCGAAGTAATGGCCGGACAAATGGCGGATTATTTTTACGAAACCTATTATGCCCGGGCTTATGAAGAATTCGAAAGCATGTATTATCACCTCATGGAACATGCCAAAGACCGCGAAGTGAAAGACCGTTTAACCGAATGGTTCTTCAAAGTAAGGGCCAACCGGCGGGAGCTTGGGGCCTATAAAATGGACCGGAATTTCATTGCCAACATCTGTTCCCTGGGATCATCCTTTTTCGCGGAGCAGATCAAGGCGAAGGGCCCCAACACTCTCGTCTCCAGTGCCTGCGCTTCCACAACCCAGGCCATCGCCCTGGCCGAAGACTGGATTCGGACCGGTCGCTGCGACCGGGTGATCGTTATCGGGGGGGAAGACGCCACTTCCGATACGCAAAACCAGTGGATCGGATCAGGTTTTCTGGCAGTCGGCGCAGCCACCATAGAAAAATCCGTCAATCGGGCGGCCAAGCCGTTTGACCGGGCCCGTAATGGTACCATCCTGGGCGCCGGCGCCGTTGGGTTGATTCTGGAACGACGGTCAACCGTAGAAGAGCGGGGGCTGAGGGGCCAGGCGGAACTGCTGGGAGCGGCCTGCGGCAACAGTGCCCATCATACCTACAATTTCGATATCAACAACCTGGCCGCGGCGATGGCCGATTTCGTGACCAGCGTGGAAAAACGGCATGAATTAAAAAAGAGTGAATACGCCGAAAAGCTGGTCTTTATGTCGCATGAGACATATACGCCCGCACGGGGCGGCAGTGCAGACGCTGAAGTCGCTGCTCTCAAAAAAGCGTACCCCGAAGATTATACCCGGATCACCATTTCCAACACCAAAGGGTATACCGGCCACACTCTGGGCGCAGCCGTTGAAGATGCGGTTCTGGTTAAAGCCCTGCAAGCAGGCGTTGTACCGCCGGTAGCCAACTTGACCGACATTCCGGAGGAATTCCGGGAATTGAAGCTGAACCGGCGACAGACACGTGGCGATTTCGAATATGGTCTGCATCTGTCAGCGGGCTTTGGTTCTCATTATGCCTTTGCCTTTTTTCGGCGCCAGACTGAGGCTGCCCGGGAAAACAACGCTTCCTACCTGGACTGGCTACGAGAAATCACCGGCGCCGAACAGGTGGATCTGACCATATCTCACCGGACCCTGAGGGCGGTAGCCGTTACCAGCCAGGAATCACAAGCAGTCCCGATGACTGCGACTGAAACTTTTGACTCTACCCCTGATAACGCACCAGGGGTCACGGCAGAAGATACGAAAACCGCCGTGTGTACCATTATTGCCGAACATACCGGCTATACCGAAACGATGCTGGCGCCGGACCTGGACCTGGAGGCGGACCTGGGCATCGACACCGTCAAACAGGTGGAAGTATTCGGAAAAATCTGCAAACACTTTGGACTGCACGTCCCCGAAGATGTCCGTCTGCGAGACCTCAACACCATTGACCGGGTGGCCGACTTTATTGCCGGCCAATTGGAACATACCGGAACCTCACGAAAACCTGCCACTGTCGATACCGCCGCCACTGAAACGGGGGATACCAGCGAAAAGGTGACGCCCCAAGTGATATCCATCCTGGCCGAACATACCGGCTATACCGAAGCGATGCTGGCGCCGGACCTGGATCTGGAGGCGGACCTGGGCATCGACACCGTCAAACAGGTGGAAGTATTCGGAAAAATCTGCAAACACTTTGGACTGCACGTCCCCGAAGATGTCCGCCTGCGAGACCTCAACACCATTGACCGGGTAGCCGACTTTATTGCCGGCCAATTGGAACATACCGGAACCTCACGAAAATCTGCCGCTGTCGATACCGTCCTCGAAACGACGACACCGCCGCCGCAGGACCCTGCCGACACAGAGCCGGCTATCGGCCGTTTTGTAACCCGCCTGCAACGGGTCAGCGTTCCGGAAAACGGAGACAACAATTTTTTCACCGGCCGCACTTTTTTGATTACCTGTGATCACTACGGTTTTGCCGAAGCATTCGGCCGGTTTTTGACCCGCCGCGGCGGCCGTCTGATAACGGGAGGACCGGATAAAAACTATGATATTCCGGGAAATTTTGCCGATCCCCAGTCCATCGCCGAGCTGATTGAAAAAAATCTCCAGGAGACCTGCCGGAACATATCCGGAATATTTCATTTCGCCCCTCTGGATGCCTGTTTTGAGGGGGACTGGTCCATAGAAAAACAATCCGCGGCGGTTAAAGCCTTTTTTCTTCTGATTAAAGGTCTGTTGCCACTATTAACAAAACCGGGAACAATTGTTTCCCTGCCTTCGTTTGATTCCGTTGTCTTCCCCTATGTTCCGGACAGCCGTGCAAAAATTTGCCCCCTGTTGGCCGGATTAGCCGGTATGCTGAAAACGCTGAACAAAGAACTGCCCCATACCCGGATGAAAATTGTTGATTTCTCCCGGCCGGCACCACTGGAAGCGCGGGCGGAAATCGTCCGGCAGTATGCCGCAGAAATCTCCACCGGTAATGCCCGCGTAGAATGCGGCTACACCGAAGATGGGAGATATGAACTGCAATTGATGGAACAACCTCCGGCAGAGGATTTACCGCTGATCTCCGTCGGAGATACGCTGGTGATAACTGGCGGCGCCCGGGGAATCACCATGGAAATTGTCAAAGCGCTGGCGGAGCCCTATCAACCGCAACTGGTGATTCTGGGCCGTAGCGATATTCAGGGAGAAACTGCAAAAGTTCCCCCCGAATTAACAGAGGAACGCTCGATTATGAATTATCTCCAGCAAACCACCATGCCCACGGCCAGACCACTGGAACTGAAACGGGCGGCCCAACGCATCCGCAATACCCGACTGAGTGCCGAAAATTTAGAGGCACTGAAAGCTGCAGGCGCCACCGTATCCTATCATGCAGTAGATGTCACTGACCGGGAGAAGGTGATAAAAGCCCTGGCGCCATATCCGCGGATAGACGGCATTATTCATGCAGCCGGAGTAGAGGAAAGCGCCCTGCTGGAAAAAAAAGATCCGGCCGCTTTTTCCCGGGTATTCGATGTGAAAATAGCCGGGATGGAGAACCTTTTGACGGCCATCCGGGAAAAAGACTGCCGGTATGTTATTGCTTTCTCCTCAGTAACGGCCAAGTTCGGCAACGAGGCGCAATGTGATTACACGGCGGCCAATGACATGCTGACCAAGTTAATCATGGACTACAGCCGGAGAAATCCCCATATAACCGGAAAAGTCCTGGGCTGGACTGCCTGGGCGGAGGTCGGTATGGCCGCTTCGGGCACTGTCAATACAGTTCTGAAAGAACGCGGAGTGACGTTTCTGCCTCCGGCCAGGGGAGTCATTTGTTTCCTGAATGAAATCGCCGACCATCAGGAAACCGAAGCTGTTTTTACCGGCCGCGACCGGGAACTGGATGTGGACGGTCATTTTCAGACCAATTGCTCCCGGCAGTCCATTTCCCCCGATTTCCCTCTGATTGACAGCCTGACGCTGGTGGACGGGAAAAAAGCGGTCGCTTCCCGGCTGCTGGATATAGAACGGGATCTGTTTTTAAACGACCACAGTCTCGATGGTACCCCCATTTTACCGGGATCCATCGGCGCGGAACTGATGACGGAAGCCGCTCTGCTGGCCGCAGGAGGTGACTTTCGGGTTCAGGCGATCGAAAATTTTTCCATTCCCTATGGTATCAAACTTCTGAGAAACAAGCCCAAGCTGATCCGGATCGAAACCCTTACCCCGGATGCCGACGGGCATTGCCGGTGTCATATATATTCCGCCGTCAGCGGTCCGCAGGGTGAAGAACGGAAACTTCACTATTCCGGACAAGTAATTTTGTCAGCCACTGGTCACCGTCAATTCACCACCGATCTGCCGGCACCTGATAACATTTCCTGGGACGGGGATTTTCGGGATCTGGTCTATCAACCGGAACGATTTTTTATGACCGGCCGTTTTCAGACGATTCAGGAGATCGTTTCCCTGGCGGACGGTCTGCTGGTGACCCGGTTGTGCGATACGGGTACCGGTGAATTTCTCGCCGGAAAATTTATGCCGGTTTTCCATTTTGATCCGATTATGATGGATGCCATGTTTCAAAGTGCGGGGATTCTGGAGATGCTGCAAGCATCGAGTTTTTCCCTGCCCTCCGGTTTTCGCCGGGCGCGGTTGTATCAACCGATTGAAGCCCGCCGGGAACACCTCTGCCTGGTTCGACGGCAGGACGGGGCCAACGACCACCCCAAAAATGGAAATATGGCAAGTTATCGCCTGGAGCTGGCGGATGCAGAGGGGAACCTCTATGCGGCAATCGACGGGTTCACTATGGTTCGGTTGCACAGAATAACGGAAGAAAAAAATTTAAGCGTCCGGCTTCAATGCCGGCCGGAGGCGACCATTGGCACCTGATTTTCCAAAAACTATAATTTGAAATTTTTCCCTGGAAATTTTACAATAAAAACCAGTTTATGAAAATTTCGGCAGGAGGACGGTTTGAAGGAAAATGATTTCCAGGTGAAATTCTGCTGGGTGGACATACCCGCTTTTGGCCGGCAATACCTTCCTTCCGGTTTTCATCAAAATGACCGGCTGTTAAAACGGGGAATACGAATCGACCGCCGGGAACTTGGGCCGGAAATTTTCTCTGCCACTGAACTGGAACATGCCAACCAGCTTTATACCGCCAAACGGCAGATTGAATGGCTGGCCGGCCGGTTTGCGGCCAAAAGTGTAGTGGCCGAACTACTGACTCCGGCAGAACCGGTTTTCTCCGATATCGAAATCTGGCCCCTGGCTGACGGTTCGCCACAGGTGAAAAATTTTCCGGATATTACCATTTCCCTGTCTCACTCCCATCAATACGCCGTTTGCGCCGCCACCTACGAACGAATCAGCAGCGACCTGGGGGTAGATGTGGAGAAAGTGCGGGGCGCTCCTTCCATTGAATTCTTAGATGTGGGCTTTACGCTTAAAGAGATTGCCGCTTTATCCGGACGTTCGGCCACGGAGATATACCGCAACTGGACAATTAAAGAAGCCTATTTAAAATACAAACGACGGGGATTTAACGAAAATCTGCACAACGTGGAGGTTTTGAAAAACTGCATTCTTGACAGCGGCATCCCCCAGGATCACCTGATGATCGTATCCGAGCCGGTGTTTGAAAATTATGTTTTTTCCACAGTACTGGATGCAACGCCGGGAAATTGCTGAAAAGCATTTTCCCGCGTCCTGTAAAAAACCTGCGCGGCAGCAACAAGCCGCCGCGCAAGCATCTTTACCAAACGAATTGCCGGGTTTTTGCCCTAACTGACCTCCACCATCTCAATGTCAAAATACAAATCTTTCCCCGCCAAGGGATGATTGGCGTCCAAAGTAACCTGGTCCTCCGTTGTATCGGTTACCTTGACAATCAGGGTTTCCCCGTCGGGCTGCTGAATCTGCAATTGCTGCCCCACTTCCGCCGTAATATGAGGCGGAAACTGTTCCCGGCTCACTTCCAGCACCATTTCCTCATGATAGGCATAGGCCTGATCGGCTGCCACCTTTTCCGAATTTTTGGTTTCACCGGCCTTCATACCGATAATCGCGGCTTCAAACCCCGGAATCATTTGCCCTTGGCCGATGGTAAACTCCAACGGTTCCCTGCCTTCCGAGGAGTCAAAAATCTCGCCGGTTTCCAATTTACCAGTGTAATGAACCTTTACGGTATTACCGTTCTGCGCTTCTGTCATGTTGTTTCCTTTGGCTTGGAGATTGCAATAATTCCCCTTGACCAGTGAGCAGAGAGGAATAAAAGAGACCTACTTCGTTAAAAAAGAAAGGCTGACGTATAATATCTTATATTTATAATGACATTCTGAATAAAAGCATGTCAATGATAAAAAACAATGACGGTTTTGAATCTTGAAAAAAAGAAGGCATAACAGAATATCTTTTCGATAATTGTAAAAATACAGAATCGCATTTCCGGTCAGTTCACGGCAACCCTCCGGTCCCGGAGATAATCTTTTAACTCGCCGATGTTAATAATTCCGAAATGAAATACCGAAGCGGCCAGTAGTATGGAGGCCCCCTCCTGAACGGCCTGAAAAAAATGGTCCGGCTCTCCCGCCCCGCCGGAAGCCACCACTTCGGCCGAAACTGCTTCCCGGATCGCCCGGATGATGGGCAAATCATAGCCGTTGCGGGAACCGTCTCCTGCTTTGCTGGTGGGTAGAATGACCGGTACGCCGTACCCGTCCACCCGTCTGGCCCATTCCACTGCGTCTGTCCCAGTGGCTGTACGACCGCCGTCAATATATACCTCGTATCCGGACGGCAGCGTCTCGTTGCGGTCAACATCAATGGCCACGGTCACCTTTTCCGGGCCAAAGGTCTTAACCATCTCCCCCACCAATTCCGGTTTCCGGAAAACGGCGCTGCTGGTGGAAACTTTATCGGCCCCTGCGCTTAATACCTGTTCGGCCGATTGCAGGTCGGCAATCCCCCCGCCAACGGTAAAAGGTACCGTTGTTACTGCTGCCACCTTTTTGACTACGTCCAACATGGTGGCCCGGCCTTCCACTGTAGCCGTGATATCCAGCAGGGCCAATTCATCCGCGCCCGCTTCGCAATACGCTTGCGCGCACTGTACCGGATCGCCGGCATCCCGGATATCGACAAAATGAATTCCCTTGACAACCCGTCCGTCCTGCATATCCAGGCAAGGCATAATGCGAATTGGTGTTTTCATTCTTCCCACCTCCACTTTATGGTTGTTTATCTGCTGCTATGGACTTTTCAAGTAAATATTTTTTCCCGTTCCCATTGTAATCTTATAAACAGTACTGAACTACGCCGCCACATAATACCTGTCAACCCTTTTTCCATCCATAATGAAGATAAGCGACTCCGGGAATAACAATCCTGAACAAAGAGCAAGAATCTGCTGACCGGGTAATCCTTTTCCCGGTAACAGAAAATATGGTGTTTTTTCCCGGACACCGCCGATCAAAATCGGCCTGATCCGGACTTACCAGGATGGACACCGTTGAAATTACTCTTTACAAAATTTTTGGAAGATAGTATATATTTTACACATTATATAAGTTATAGATACGGGGAGAAAACGATTTTCAAATTTTTGCAAACACACGGAGAAAAATCCTGCCGACTTATGAGTAACGAAACGAAATTTAGACTGACAAGAACAACCGGTATGATAGAAAACATTCCCTTTGGGTAAAACAAAGCAGCGGCCAGGGAAAAATCCATGGATTTTCTGATTCAAATATTTCGTTCGCACGCGGTCTTAATAAGCAATGCAATTCTCTTCAGTGTCTATGCCACCAGCGTGATTTTTTTTGTGAACGGATTATGGATCAGTTTACGGGCCTTGAAATGGATGCGCCGCGTCGATACAGCGGATCTGGCTGAAAAAGCGCAGGAAGAGATTTCTCCGAAAGACCCCCTGGCGCTCTTAGTTGCCAAGTCCTTTGCTGTTTCCAAAAAAAAATATGGGAAAAACCCCTCTCAATTATCTTTTCTGGCAGATGCCACCCGCCAGATGGCGGAAAACCTTTTTTTGAACAGATATATGGAGCCACTGATTCTCTCTTCCAATCTGCTGCCGCCGCTGGGTTTTATCGGCACTGTTTTCGGCATGATTATGATCTTTCTGGCAAAAGTTGAACCCGGCAGCGAATTAAATACCATTGGCCTGGGAGCGGCGCTGTTTACAACTTTGCTGGCGCTAATCCTCTTCGTAATCCTGGAAACGCTGAAACTGGTACTTTCCCGGTTAATCAAACAACGTATTGAATACGGATTGTTTCATGATCTGGAGAGGAAACCGTGAGACCTGCCGGTGAAAATCGTATCTGGCTGTTTTCCTTTGCGGATTTGGCCTTTTTACTCCTCATCGCATTTACCCAGGCGTCCACAATCGGAAAAACACCGGTTTCTATCGGAGAAATGACTCTGCCGAAAGTAGTGGAAGGCCCCCAGATAACACCCTTTTCAAAACAAGCACGTTTTTATCAGGTACGCATTCACAAGCCTTCTGCAAGCCATGCGGAGGAAAACAGTACTCCCTTTCAAATTATCCGGGTAAACAAAGACGGCACCGAAACGGCCGGATTCCGAATTCCGGCCAAACAATTAAAAGAACAATTGATTGAATTATACAATAAAGGCGGGCGACGACCGGTATTGGTCCCAGACGAAATGTCCCTGAGCAAAGACATGCTCTTAGCCATCTCTCTGGTCGAAAAAATATGGAAAAAAAACCGAAAGGTTATTGTAGAAAAAAGGGAACGCCTGGAATGAAAAACCGGAGCATGGAGAACTTTTTCCGAACGTATTACGGGTACGGATCCGCCAGAATAGCGATTCCCACGCAATGCACCGGCCTTATACCCCGTAAGCGGTGGCCATGGTTATACCATCCGAGTTTTATCGGTCTGCTGCTTACGGTTCTGTTGGTCTGGATGCTGCAAGACTACCACAGCACAATAATACAACCCGCAAGAACCATTTTATGGGTTCAGCAAACCCCCAATACTGTTGTACCGAAAAAGCTACAGAAGCCTCGCCGGATCGAAACCGCTCCCCAGCCTGTTGCGATACAACCGCAAAAAGAAAAAAAAAAGACACCGCCTTTATCCACACAAAAAACCATCTCCGCTGCACCACGCCAGCTGGTAATAGAAAAAAAGGAATCAATCTCCCGAACTGACGCGCCCCTGCTACCCATCGGTAAACAACAGACAACTTCGGCCCGCCGGAAACCGGTGCCTCAGAGAAAAACCGTCGCCCCGCCCCCACCGCAGGCAATAGCTTCACTTTCTTCCCGGCATTCCGCCAAATCTTCTTTTTTCAAAATCAAGGAACTGTCCTCCAAGTCCACCCCGGCGCCGTCTCCAGTGCCGGAAACGATTAATCCTTCCTCAAGAGAAAAATCAACAACCGGCAAAATCCCTGGAAAAAACGGCCTTTATAATTTTCAGCCGCTACCGCCGGCAAAGCAGCCCCGGTTGGCAAACTTACCGGGGAAAAAACCTTCCCTGAACAATCGAACTTTATTATTCTCCGGGAAAAACACAGTAAACATTCCGGAAGGCGATACCATAGTCCCGGTCAAGGCCGCGGCCAAAAACAGAAAAAAGCATTTTACTACCGCTGTTGCAACAGAGGGGAAAGACGTGCCCCTGAACAGAGGAGAAGCAATTCCGTCACCGTCTCTTTTGAAACCGCAGGAAGAAGACAAAAGACACGCGCATTCTTCCGCCTGGCAACCCTCGACTCCTTTTATTCCTGCGGGTCCAAAACCGAAATTCCGCCCATTGACCGAAAACTTCCTCTCAAAAAAGGATGCAGATGAAAATGTGAAAATTATTGGTCGCGTACTCGGTGAATCAATCAGAGTAGAAAATTTAAAGCGAATCATATATGAAAAAGCCCTCATATTGGACCGGGAAAAAGGGCCCTACTGTTGCTCTGTTCAAAATATCAAATGTAAACTGACATTTATTGGCAAGGATAAAATTTCCCTTTCTTTTTCACAAAACAGAATTGCTTTTGATATATTATCCAAACTGGAAAGACGTTTGCCGGAAGGAATGCAATCATGCGCCTATTGATTATTGCTGTGACCTTGTTTTTCGCCACTGCTGTTCCGGGCTTTTTCTGCCCGGATTGTCTGCGTGCTGAACATCAGCGGCTTCAGCCGGAAAAATCCAACGAAAAAGGCAATTCCAAAATATTCAGAAAAACACCGGAACAGCTTCCGGAATGGGTGGTCAAGGTCGGTACACTTTATATGCAGCAAAACAATCAAGGCTCAATGGAACCATTGCTGACGCTGCTGGAAAAAAACCTTGGTATAAACACTGACGGCAATCTCAATATCATCCAAGCCTGGGACAGTAAATACATCCTGGCTGTTTCTGGTGATAACGTCTTACAAAATGAAGAATGGCAATACCATTTAAAAAATTATTTATCCCTGACAGGTTTGAACCATCTCTATTTTAAAATCTGTACAACCTACCAGGAGCAGTATGCAGACCGCTTTCTGCGGTATTTTGAAAACGGATTTTATCCCCACAAAGCGCTTTTTTCCCGAAACGCACATTATTATCAATCCCTTTATTATTATCTGTCGCTGATCGCCAACAATATAAACCATAAACTGACCCAAACCATTTCTTTTTGCAGTAAAAACCCGGAATCCGATCCCCCTTTTCTGACGGGCGAAGATATGAATCGACTCAGCCTGGGGGTCTCCGTTGCTGCCGAACTGGACACCTTTCTTGCCCAGAAAACCGATACAGAATCTTTTGGATATGAAAATTTTTTTTCAGATCAGGAACGAACCTGGATAAAAAACACAACAAAATATTTTCTGGATACGCAGACGCACAGTGTCTTATTAAGTTATGACTGGTTCCGGAAAAACATGCCCCTGACGGCAAGTGCCGAAGCCGTATCCCACAACATACTGCAAGAATGGGAAGAGCAGGTGGTAACCCACCGCACCCGCCTCCCCCTGATGTTTTTTGCCCAACAGGGTGAGACGCGGATTAATATTGAAAATCTCTTTGAATCCACTCTGGAAAAATTGCGTCTGGACAACCGGAAAGTTGATATCATGGTCCTGACCGCCTTGCAAACCTGGCTGTCCAAACAGGTCCGCCACGGCATAAAAATAGATGACCGGATTCAATATAATAATATATTGGCAGAGCTGAAGGCTTGTCCCAGTGGCTGGATATTTGTCAATCTCTATGATTGCCGCAAATTTCTGGCGCAGCTAAAAGAACTGGCAAAGGGGTGGCCTGACAAGAAAAATCCGGAAAAAATTTTTGAATCCCGGGTAATCGACATATTTTTCAATGCCCAAGAAAAAATCAACTCAATTTTTTCCGACTTTGAAAAAATCCTTGGAGAAAATCAGCAAATCGGGCCGGCAAATTCAATATTTCACCAATACCGCGGAGAAATTCACTATTATTTTAAATATATCCAGTTCGAATCCTTCCAGCAGAACAATATGGTTACGCCCGGAGAAGGACCGGAGGCAAACTATTTGAAGGATTTTAAAACCGTCTTTATCGCAGCCCCTCACAATCAACAGAGCCATATGAACCTTCTAAAAGGATATAATCTGCTGTTTCGGAAATTGCTGGCAGACGGCCGCATTGATGAAATTCAAAACCGGGAACGGGAGATGGAAATTTTTATTAATGGAAAATACAGCCTGGGGGAATGTCTCTCCCATGACGAAAACAACCTTTACGATATTTATCGCACCTTAACCTATGCTTACCTTTCTTATGACAATTTTGAAGCCAACGCTTTGAAAGCAGCCCAGAAGGGGTTTCTGCTTGCAAAAAAGTATTATCTTCAAGCTGCACGGCAAGCCGGTTACATTGCCTCCGGTAAAATTGGCGCCATCACTTGGGACAATACGGAAATGGATGATTATCAGCGACAATTTGAACTATACAAAAACGTGGCCAATAAACTGGGGAAAAAAATTCGTCTGCTGGTTGGCGAAGAGGATGTCCGGCTCTATAACAAAATGCAAGATATACGAAAAATGGAGAGATATATACAATGAAATACCAATGGACGGCAATATCCGTTCTCCTTACCGTATCGTGTTTACTCCTAACAGCAGCTGACCTCCGTGCCGGCGCTTCCAGCCGAGAACGGGAACTGTGCAACAATCTGGACAAAATGCGGGCGCTGGAAGCTCTGGCCCGAAGCCAACCGAACCCCGCAAAAACATCTACCGGGCCGCAGTCTGTCAATCACAACCTGCACATGCTGTCGCAACTTTCTTTCTTGCAGGAAAGCTGGATACTGCCTTATAAAAACAGTGCCAGAATTGCCAGAGATATTGATCTTCTTTTGCAAAAATTCGAGAAAGGGGAAAACAGCGAAGCCGCTCAAGTAACCCGATTTAACATTGCCTATGAATATTTTCTGTTTTATCTTTCTTTTTTAAACGAAAACTACCTGCTCGATTTTCAAGACGACACCCATGATATGAGTGAAATCGGTATTGATCGGCTGATCTCTGAACAAGAGCTTTCCCAGTATCTGCTCCAGGCACAACTGTATCTGCAAGGACTGACCAGTGAAGCAAAACAAAGCAACCGTACCAGTAAAAATACCATGGAGCAGATGTCATACTGGACGGATAAGACCAAAAGTGCCAGTTTTATTGTTCGCGACAACACAGCCTTGTATATGAACGCCAATTTTTTGCAGTTTATGATCGAATGCGAAAAAATGGCAGGACGCTTCCGCCTGGCTCTCTCGAAGGACACTGCCGAAGACGCTTTCAGCCTCGGCATGCCCGACATGGACATCATCCGTTATTATGATCGAAGCAGTTGGGACTGGTTAAACGAGTTATGGAAGCGATACAGCTTTCGCAGGGACACGCCGACTGCTGTTCATCAAAAAGGTATGCCCAACGCCAATAATGAAACCGCGGGGTTTTCCACCTATTGTCCTTCGACGAACACCCTTTTCCGTTTATATAAAATCTATCTGTCCTATAATTTCATGTGGCGCTATCTTGCAGATATCCAGGAAAATTCACCCTATTTCAATTCTCTTACCCGGGTTCTGCTGCAACGATTAAGCAAACTTCACCAGGCGGCCAACCATTCTTCTTCCTTTAGCGGTGTTTATCAATATTATCATGTCGAATCCGCTAAAGATGCCGGGCAGACCAATTTTCTCCCGGATCTTTTCTTTGCCCGCCGTGGGTACTTCATGGGCCACTGGCTGGACAAAAAAACTGTGCCGGTAAAATTGTTTGCTCTTTATGGTTCATTTTTCAAAGAGGCGGCTGCAAAAATCAAAAATAACATCAGCTATCGCAGCCGGATATATAACGAACTGATTATCTTCGGCCTGACCCTGAATAATCTGCATCTGATGGAAAACACCCTTTACCAATACGCTTTGCAGTCCATGCGAATAGAACCCCAGAATGACTATTCCGGCCCGGAATTTGCCCGCTCCGCACGTTTAACAACAGCCTTTCTGCTGGCCAATATTCTTGAAACCAAAGTTATATCCGGACTGTATCAGGGATGCGATCGCTATCGGGATCTGGCCGATGCAATATCGCCCTTTCTGGTTTCAGCGGATAACAGGAACTGGCAGTATGCAACCATTATCCATTACGCACTGGCACGTTTTTATTCCCAGAAAGAATATTTTAAGGAAGCCCTGGCGATGTATCATGCCAAACAAGCCTTTCTCATCCCATGTGAAAAAATTGCCATTACATATGGGCAAGACCAGTGGAATCAATTCTTTCAAATCCCCGGTCATCAGCTGGCCCTGTCCTGTTTAAAAATGTTTCTGTATTTTCATAATAAATATCCCACCAATCCCGAAGCTGTAATTCCCCAAAAATATAACGCTCACAAAATCGTACAGGCATGGATTACGACTCGAAAAAACAATTTTACCAATAATGAAGGAGAACTTGAATTATGAAAAAAACCAGTGCGGCAATGTTTACAATTCTGCTGGTTATATCATCAGGTATCAATACCGAGGGTAAAAATGTCTGGGGCAGTGATACCGGTACGTGGCTGAAGTCGTCCTATCTCAATAGCATTCATGACGATTGCCGTACGCTACTGGAAGGCATCCAGCTTTTTACACAACGGGATTATCCGGTATTTATTCAAAATATCCAAAGCGGCACTGCGGTCAGTGATATTGACACCGCCAATTACATAAGCGAATTGCGTCACTTCAAAAAACTACTGGACTCCCTGTATGAAGAATACATCAGTTTTAAAACCTCTTCCCTTTTATCGAAAAAAGACGGAGAAGACGCTCTGGAAAAAAATTCGCTGACAATCCTTGAAAAGAGCCTCTACCAGATGTTCACCTATGCCTACATTCGTACCGGTGATATTATAATGGCTCATCAACTCATGGAACACCGCGACATTCTGTCTGAAAATGTGACCATTAAAATCCGCAATCTGGAAGGGATTTTGACGCAATTTCCCCTGACGGAAAATCTGCAACGAGAGGCAAAAACCAGCATTAAGAAATTGGGGATTTTAACCTTGCACCTGAAAAACTTCCTGCCAACCGACAGGCAGGAAATCAATACGTACTTAAAAATATCCGATTATAATAAAAAAGAACCGATCAATATTATGTATATGGAATATTACGGTCACTATTTCCCCGGTTTAAAGACCGGGGAAAAAACCAAAATGATCCACATGGGACGAATTGTTGATTTTTTGAGTACCTTGAAATACAAAACCGCCGCTTCCATAAAATCGAATGATGCCGAAACCAATGCCGACTTTCATAAAATTTATCAATTCCCCATCATTAAAGGGGACTATGAATTAATAATACGCGATCCTCATATCCGCGCCTTTTCCCAGACAGACGACGCAGTGACCATCGAACGGCTTTGCTTTTTTAAAGGACTGGCGCGCACTGATTTCCGAACATTAAAACAGGAGGAACAACGACAGAAGAAAAAAATTGTGGAAGAAACCCTCTTGTTGATCGATCAGAGACCAACGTATGTTTCTTACCAGCCGGGACAAATGGTGCCTTATGGTGTTTACGCGCTTTATGATAAGGATCGGCATTTGGGGACGATCAATCTGATCCCGTGCTCCAAGGGCGGAACATGCAAAGAAAGCGTGGTTCCCCGGGAAAATGTAACGCCGATCCGGATTTTTGACCATACCTTCATTCTTTATCGGGACATACTGGATCTGATTACACGGGACCAAAGACTATACCAGACCAGCCCGTCTCCTTTATCGAAAACACCCGCCAACAACCGAATCGACTTTCTACCCGGTTGCACCCAAAGGGCTGACGGTCATGGTTCGGTGGATATTCCGCACTAGTGTAATGTCACACTTGATTTGTTATATAAATAATGGTATGCTGTCCTCCAAAAATGGAGGTGCAATATGCCAAAGATTAAGTACCGGTTGTCACTGACACCGGACGAACGGGAGGAGATCGAGGCTGTTGTTGCAAGAGGGAAGCATAACTCACAGAAGGTGATCAATGCCCTAATACTCTTGAACTGTGATGAAAATGCCCCGAAATCACGTACAATGAGAGAGCAGGATATTGCCGATATATTGCAAGTCAGTGCGATGAAGATATATCGGGTAAAACAACGATTTGTCGATGAAGGACTGGAGGTTGCGCTGAACGGACACAAGGGCCAGCGGGTATATGAGCGGAAAGCTGATGGTGATTTTGAAGCACATTTGGTGGCGCTCAGTTGTAGTGAGCCACCGCCGGGGCATGTCCGTTGGTCATTACGATTATTGGCGGACAAGCTCGTGGAATTGGAATACGTTGACAGTGTGTCATATGAGACTGTTCGTCGCGTATTAAAAAAAACGAACTCAAGCCTTGGAAAAAGGACGGCTGGGTCATCCCGCCAGCAGAAGACGCCACGTTCGTAGCGCACATGGAAATGGTGCTGGATGTCTACAGGAGGCCTTACGACTGCCAATTCCCTGTAGTTTGCATGGATGAATCGCCGCGCCAATTGATAGGCGAGGTAAAAACCCCGATTCCCGGTGCACCGGGTCGGCCGGTTCGATACGATTATGAGTATAAGCGCCATGGCGTCTGTAACATTTTTATGGCCAATGAGCCCTTGGCAGGGAAACGAATGGTCAAGGTCACAGAAAGAAAAACCAAGCAGGACTGGGCGTATTTCATTGCGGAAATCGCCGATTGTTACCAGGAGGCCCGGAAAATCACATTGGTGATGGACAACCTTAACACACACAAGCCGGGGTCTTTGTATGAGACCTTCTCTCCACAGAAGGCAAAACAGCTGTGGGATCGCTTTGAATTTGTCTATACGCCCAAACATGGTAGCTGGCTCAACATGGCGGAGATTGAATTAAATGTCTTGATCCGGCAGTGCCTTAATCGGCGCATCCCGGACATCGAAACAGTTGCTTCTGAGGTTGACGCATAGCAGCGCCATCGCAACACACAAAATGCGGTGATCAACTGGCGGTTCACAACCAAAGATGCCCGCATCAAACTCAAGAGGCTTTATCCTACATTACATGTGTGACATGACACTAGCGGAATCCCCTCACCAGTTCCTCCAGGCTGTCCGTAATGTCACCAATGTCCGGGCCGGTACCAAGGAACGACTGAAAATTCTGCTGAGATCCATTACCAATCACCTTTCTTTTTCTTTTACAGCTTTTCCGCAGGATGCTGGTTTTTCGAACCCGGAAAGATTGTCCCGCACCAGCCGTTCGATAATATTGGCATATCCGATTGAAAATTGTTTTATATATCGACTGAGACCAATACGCCAGTAGACGGGCAGATACTGCAGCGTTTCCGCCAGACTGCCTTTTCTGCTTATCTGAATCACACGCAAAGAGGTCAAAGGCTCAAACAAAAGCGCAGAAAGAAAACCAAAAAACTCTATTGCCAATCGAAATTGCCAGCCCTCCCGGTTGTCTTTATACAATCGAACCAGCAGTTTTATCATTCGGGGCGAAAGATAAGCCGCCATGCGGATCATCCGGTTCAGGTTGTCATGCTCGTAGGCATGATAATTTTTGGTAAGGTACTCTGATTTTTTGGAGGGATACTTTTCTGTTATAAAGTTGTATATATCTGTCCCCGGATAGGCCACCAGAGAAAAAATCTGCAAAAAATAAGGCCTGGGTAAAGAAACAACGGCCAAAAGCGTATTCAGCCGGTCCAATTCCGTCTCCAGCGGATTGTCAAATATGACATCATAATAGACCGCTACCCTCAATTTATGAATAATGCGCGTAGCCTCCAAAAAATCGGCGGTTGAGGTAGACCGCTGATAAATGCGTCTCAGAACATGGTCACTTCCACTCTGCAAACCCATGGAAACCCAGGCGACCCCGGTATCCCGCAACAGGCGCAAACGCTTTTCAGTGAGAAAGCCGGGAATGCAGCGTACGATAAACGGAAGACGGACGCGCTCTTTGTATTGCCGGCAAAATTCTTCAAGATAGTTATCGGAACAGGCCAAAAAACAGTCATCCTGAAAATTCACAAACTGTACTTCCGGATTCTCCAAGACAACCTGTGACAGTTCAGAAATCAGGTTCGACACGCTTCTCCGCCGAATAATACAGCTATTGTAGAGCTTGCGTAAAAAATTATTACAGCAATAAGAACATGAAAAGGGGCACCCTCGGCTCCCCATAATACTGTAAACCGATCCCCGCCAGCGACCATATTGCTTTAATAAACGTCGGGTAAGCGGAACAATATCTTTTTTTCGGGCAATAAAACTGTAGCAGGGAAGATGGCTGGTGATGGCGATTTCATCCAGATTATGAATCAGCGGTGCCAAAGGATTTTTTATAATCTCACCGGTAGATGTTCTGCACCATATACTATGACAGCGTTCCGGTGGGCCTTTTCCCTGAAGTGCCCGTACAAAAGGGATGATCGCCGCTTCTCCCTCGCCTACGCAAATATAATCGGCATGTTCCAGACACATCTCCGGGGCGATGGTAGGATGTATCCCCCCCCAGATTATCGGTATATGAGAAAAATTTTCTTTCAAAGAAGCGGTTATTGCAGCGGCACTTTTATATTCATGAGACATCAGGCTGATACCGATTACCAGCGGCGATATACACTCTACAAAACCAATGGTCCGGTCTGCGAACTCTTTGTCATGTTTCTCAAACCCGGGCAGATAAAGGAGACTGGATCGCAAGGAATGCTGTAACATGGTATAATGGAGAGACTTTAAACCTATCGTGTCAATATCCACCTGTAACGAAATCAACAGCATTTCTATTTTATACTTTGGTATGGACATATCTTTTGTATATACCATTACTTATAAAAATACTGGCGCTGCCAGGAATTTACTTGACTTTTAAAAC
>CAZWCS010000007.1:16557-58687 GCA_964632805.1 uncultured Desulfobacterales bacterium | reverse complement strand
TATGCATAGACTCCGGGTCAAGCCCGGAGTGACGACTTTTTACGAAACCATCATGGTCTGATATCATCACATTTTTTTGCTCGACCAGCGCAAGAATTTTTTGAAATGTTTTGCTCATATTTTATTTTAACCCCTTTGATTGTATTCGGCAAAAGAATATTTTTAAAAACATGATTTTGATTATGCAGGGAATTTTTTCAAATGATGTGGGTTTCAATCCCGAATAATTTTTGTGACCCCTATGTGACCCCTTTTCAGCCGACGGTATGCACAATATATTGATATTACTGACACCATTCACACCATGCGCAAAGGGGTTTTGAAAGCAGGTAGACCCGGAATATTTTTTGATTTCAGTTAGTTAAAGTGATAATTTCTTGGTGAATAAACTTCTTTGGGAGCAGGGAGTCGCAGGTTCAAATCCTGCCGCCCCGACCATTTTCTTTGATGCTTCTCATCAGTTCATGCGCGATATTGGCGCTTTCAATCCGCATCATGCTTTCCTGTGCGCTGCCATAACTCAATAGATTGATACTTCCGTACCACACAATTTTCTGATCCATAACGGCAAATTTCTGGTGGATGTTCGATATAAAAACAAGGCTGACGCCGTTATCTGTTAATAGGTCTAATGCCCGCTGCAAAGCAGCATGGTCCTTGGGGTTGAAATCTTCTTTGGGCCGGGTCACAACCATAATACGAATATTCCGGCCGGTCGAGATTTGCAGGTGTTGCAGCATTTGCCGGGTGCGTCTTATTCTGATAAACGGACTGACGATAACGATCTTTTATTTATTTTGCATCGCAGTTTGATTAAATTACAAGTAAGGGCGCTTTATAATTTAAAAAATGGTTGACACTTTTATTTTTCATCAATAAATTGGTTGTACCAAATGGTTGCACAAAAAACCAGCTGTTTGCGAAGTTTTTTATTATGATGGCTTGAATGGTTATAACCGATCATTCAGTTCACCAGAGAAGATTGATGCCAAGTACGTTACAATGCATAAGACCTATTATTTTGGGAAAACTTCATGGGTGCCAAACGCCAGGTAACTGGATAAAAAACGGATAGAAACATATGGAAGGGGAAGAAATGATAGATTTTGAACGTATCTTTAATCCCCGACGGCTGGCGATTATAGGCGTATCCGCCAACAAAAAGGCTTTTGGCTTCGGCATCGGCATTTTGCAGTCGCTGCTGCATATCGGATATGAAGGCACCATTTATCCGGTGAATCTAAAGGGCGGAGAGGTGTATGGGCTATCGATTTATCAGCGAATCGAGGAAATACCGGAAAATATAGATTTTGCCATCATCGCCGTGGCTGCGGAACAGGTGCCGGAAGCGCTGGAGGCCTGCCGGAAAAAAGGAGCGGCCGGAGCGGAGATTCTTTCTGCCGGATTCAGGGAAGCCGGTACACCGGAAGGAGATAGCCTGGATCAGGAAATACGCCGGATTGTCCGAAAGGGCATCCGCGTAATCGGGCCCAACTGTTTCGGCATATACTGCCCCCAAAGCGGGCTGACGTTTTTACCCGGTCCGGATTTGTCCCGCGAGCCGGGAGTTGTCGCGTTTGTTTCACAAAGCGGCGGTATGTCGGTGGATTTTGCAAGTATCGGCAAATGGTCCGGCCTGAAATTTTCCAAGGTGGTCAGCTTTGGCAATGGAATGGATATTCGGGAATCCGAATTGCTATCCTATTTTGAACAGGATCCGGAAACCCGGATCATCGCCATGTATATTGAAGGAATAGAAGATGGCGAGGTTTTTTTCAATGTCCTGAAATCAGCCGCATCCCGCAAACCGGTGATTATTCTCAAAGGCGGGCTGTCTGCGGCGGGATCCCGAGCTGTTGCCAGCCACACGGCATCAATGAGTGGCAGGCGGATCATTTGGCAGATGATGTTAAAACAGGCTGGGGCTGTGCAAGTGACGAACATGCGGCAGGCGGTGCAATCCTGTCTGGGTTTTTCAATGCTTCCATGGCGCCAGTATATAAATATCAGTGTGGTGGGGGGCGGGGGCGCCCTGGGCGTTGCGGCCTGTGATGCAGCCGAAAGTTATGGTCTTAACATACCTGTTTTTGATAAGACGATTTCCGAAAAAATTATGCCGCTCTTGCCTCAACCCGGCTCAAGCGCTGCCAACCCGGTGGATGTGGCCAATCCCTTCGTGCCGCCGGACCGGCTGAAAAAAGTTTTACTGCTGGCAGCGGAAAATGACCGTATTGACGCCCAGGTGTTGGTCCAACTGTTGGATCATTACAAATTAATGGCCCCGGGAATGGATCCTGCCTCACTTGAAACCATTGTGCCATACCGGGAACTGGCGGATGCGGTCAAAGAGGTGACAGATAAAACCAACAAGCCGATCCTGATGGTGATGCCCAACAGCCGGCAGGGAGTTGAAGATATAGAGATTGAAAGGGTCGTGCGCAATGCCCGCAGGACGTTTCTTGATAAAGGGATTCCTGTTTTTAATAATTTAACCGATGCGCTGTCTGTCATCTCACAGGTCTCCGGTTTTGCGGTGCGGAACAAGCAGAAGCGTCTGTACGATGTTCGGCAGGATCAGGAAAACATGTCAAAAGAAGTCACTAAAAAAGCTCGGTGATAACGGCGGTCTTATTATCCAGGAAATGATAAACGGCAAGCGGGAACTGGTGGTTGGAATGAACCGGGATGGTCAGTTCGGGACATGTGTGATGTTCGGTCTGGGTGGTATATTTACCGAAGTATTGAATGATGTAACTTTTCGCAAAGCCCCGCTTTCCAGAAAAGACGCAGATGATATGATAAAAGAGATCCGGGGGCATCGGTTGCTGAAATCAATAAGGGGATTTCCAGCGGTGGATCAAGAAGCAATAATCGATATTCTGATAACTATCGGACAGATTGGCATCCATGAGAACAGAATCAAGGAGATTGATATTAATCCGATGATAGTTCATGAAAATCAACCCGTCGCAGTTGATGCGCTGATCGTTCTGGATACAGAGATAAAAGTGTAGCCGCAGGAGAGAGGAGGCTTTTATTATGGAGGAGATTATCAGGCAATCCGGTTTGATAGAAAATGATTATGTTAAGAAGTGGAAGGAGGAAGGTGGACAGGTGGTCGGATATATCTGCGTTGCAACCCCCACGGAAATTATGGAGGCAGCCGGCATTCTTCCCTATCGTATACGGGCACTGGGAGCTGGACAGACCGACATTGCCGACGCACATCTTTCACGTTTCAACTGCCGTTTCTGCCGTTCCTGTCTCCAACTCGGCCTTGAGGGTACGTACGATTTTCTGGACGGCATCATCGAAACCAACGGCTGCGACCATCTCCGGGGAATGGTGGAAAACTGGGACTACGTGAAAAAATTTTCGTTTTTCCATTACATCCGGGTCCCGCATGTAATCGACGAGAATTCGATCAAATATTTCGGTCAGCAACTGAAACAATACAAGCAGGCCGTTGAAGACGCTTTCGGCAAGGCCATATCTGATCAAGAGATCATGAATCAGATAAAGGTAAAAAAGCGGATCAGGGAACGCCTGCAAAGAATCTATTCGATGAGGGAACAGGATTATCCCGCCTTCACCGGTGCCGAGGTCCTTGGCATCTACCTGTGGTCGACGGCGGCTCCTTCCGCGTCTGTTGAATCCGGGCTTGATCGGATCATTGAAGACAGAAAGGATAACGAAATTCGTGACTATCGCGCCCGACTTCTTTTGGCGGGGAGTGTTACGGACGAGATTGACTTCGTCCGGGAGATCGAAAGTATGGGAGGGCTGGTTGTTGCGGACGCATTGTGTGTCGGTGCCAGGGACGTCATGCGGGGCTCGGAAAAGACGGATGCCGACCCGTATCGGGACCTTTCGCAATCGTACTTCGAGACGCTCCTATGCCCGCGGATGTATGGCAATTACGCATCGAGGCAGGAATTTCTGTTTTCTACCACCGCCAGGGCGAAGGTGGACGGGGTAGTGCTCGTTCACAATAAGTTCTGCGACATTCACGCTGTGGACAACGTCCAACTGAGGATAGCGCTCGAGGAGAAGGGAACGCCGGTTCTCCAGATCGAGAAGGAATACGGCTCCCGGTCCGATCTCGGAAGGATGAAGACAAGGGTCCAGGCATTTCTCGAACGGATAGGAGGTCGCCAATGAAAACAAAACCCGTGGGCCTGTACAATAGTATCGCACTTCAACTTTCCATCATGAAGTTTATCCCCAAGCCGGTACTCAGCGGTATTAGCCCTTTTTTACTCAAGCTCCCTTTTCTCCCCGAAAACATTAAAAACTCCATGGGGGGCCTAATGGCTCCGCGCAATAAGAAAGCGGCCCAGGCCTTCCTTGACATGGCGACCGAGTGGATACTGACCGCAAAAAAGGCCCGTAAAAAGGGCAAAAAGATCGTCCTGGCACCTTTCAACTTTCCACCGGAAATCATCCATGCATTTGAAAACGGCTGGCCGCTGATCAGTGAGGTGCTTTCTTCGATCGCCGTCATGCAACTGCCTGAACAGGGCGAACCCTTCTGGGACGTGGCCATGGGTTTCGGTTTTCCGGATCACATGTGCTCGGCAAATGCCATCGCAATAGGCTCTATTCTCGGGTGTGATGATTTTCATCCCGACGCTATAATTTCCGCGTCGGTCGGCGCGTGCGACATCAATGCCAAAACCCACGAGTTCGCAGCCAATTATCTCGATATTCCCCAGATATTCCTCGAGAAATATCCCGACGAATCGGAGCAGGGGGACAACGCATACCTGACAAATTTTCGTTCGATGCTGAAGAAACTTGAAGACCTTTTCGATGAGAAGCTGTCGGAGACAAGGCTTCGTAACGTCATCGAGAGGGCAAACCGTTGCACGGAATTGTACTACGAGTTGTGGGATCTTCATCGGGTATCACCGTGTCCCGTTCCAAATATTTTCAATCTCTTTATTTACGGCGCGAGGTTCTCTATGTGGGGGACAGACGCGGGGATTCGCGCTATGGAGACGTTGGTAGCGGAATCGAAAAAACGTTTTGCCGAGAAGGCTTACCCCGCCGAGAAGGAGGTCGCCCGCAGCCTGTGGTGTTATACGGCCTATTATTTTGACGCCGCCAACTTTTGGAATTGGATGGAAGAAAACGGCATCACTATGCTCGGGGACGGTCTGAATCTCTTCATGCCTTTAATTATCGATACCTCGTCCATGGATTCCATGATCGAGGGGCTGGCCCGTTCCGCGCTGAACATGCCGATGACGCACCAGGTCGGCAGTCAGTCCATGTCCCGCGCATGGGTGGAAGACATTATTACGGCTGCCAAGGTATTGAACGCCGACAACGTGGTGTTCTGTGGTCATCACTCGTGCAAGCAGACATGGAGCGTGGTTTCTATTCTCAGGGAGGAACTCATGAGACGCGCGGGCCTTCCGCTGTTGGTTCTCCAAGGCGATTCATGGATAAAAAGAATGACACCCATGAGCGTTCTCCAGCAGGATATGGAGGAGTTCATCAAAAACGTGGTCACCGCCAAAGGCGGTGGAAGAAGGAAGGTCCGCAAACGCGTCGGGCAGGATAAAGAAATGACAGAATAGATCTGAAGAAAGGGACGATATTCATGTTTGCAGGGGTTGATATCGGATCGCTCACCGCAGAGGCGGTGATAATCAAGAATGGCAAAATCGCGGCGTCGGAAATTATGTCGGTGCTTCCCCACCCCTCAGATACTGCGCGGGAGATCATGGGAAAGGTCCTCGCCAGGATCGGTGCCCGGCTGGAGGATATTCAGTACACAGTGAGTACCGGCTATGGGCGCGAGACGATTCAGAGCGAGGGGGTTGCTCAGGAGAACGTGAGCGAGATATCGTGCCATGGACTGGGGGCTTATACCATTGACAATTCCGTCCGTACCATCATAGACATCGGCGGACAGGATGCGAAGGTCATCAAAGTAGATTCTTCAGGTAATCTGGTGGATTTTGTCATGAACGACAAATGCGCCGCCGGCACCGGCCATTTCCTCGAAGTGATGAGCCGGACGCTGGGGGTGACGCTCGACGAACTTGGCCGCATGTCCCTGAAGGTAAAAAAGGCCGTGCAGATGAGTACGCGTTGCACCATTTATGTTGAGACCGAGGTTATCCACTATCTCCAGCGTGGCGTCCCGCACACCGAGGTGGCGGCCGGCATCAACAGAGCGATGGCGGAGCGCGCACTGGCGCTGGTCAGGAGAGTTACCCCCGAACGCGAGGTAATGCTGACAGGCGGCGTAGCCAAGAACGCGGCCGTGCGGGAGGAGTTGCAGAAATTGCTTGATATGAAGCTGGTCCCTTCGCCGCTTGATCCTCAACTCATGGGGGCATATGGTGCGGCCGTTTTTGCCCGGAAGATGGGAGGTGGCGCATGATAGCGATAGGATGTGACATCGGCAGCCTGTTTACCAAAGCCGTGGTTCTTGACGGCGACGATCTGGTCGCCTCGCAGATCACGCGGACGACCGGTACCATTGCCGAAGAAATTGGAGAGTTCATTAAAGGTATTACGCAGAAGGCCGGCGTGAAAAGCGGTTACGCGCTTGTCGGTACGGGCAACGGCGCCGACCTGCTTCGGGGCGCGGATTTCACGGAAGACGTTATTACCTGTCTGAGCGCTGCGACCTGCTTTTTTCTTCCGGAGGTACGGCTGTCAATCGACCTGGGAGGGCAGAGTATTACTTCCATACTCCTGGACGGAGAGGGTGATGTTATTAATTTCATGCGGAACGATAAGTGCGCTTCCGGATCAGGAAGATTCCTCGAGGTAATGAGCGATAAGCTTATGGTCGGAATCACCGATATCGACAAAACGGTAACCGCCTCAACACGGGCGGTAGACCTCAGTACGCAGTGCGGAGTGTTTGCCGAGAGCGAGGTCATCACCCTTATTAACGGCGGTGAATCCGTTCCCAACATCATTACGGGTGTCTGCGCCAGTGTCGCGGACATGGCGGCGGCCCAGGCCAGAAAGTTCAGGGACGCGGGCTGCTTTACCATTACGGGTGGGGTAGCCCGGATACAGGCCGTGGTCGAGAGGATCACACAAAAGCTGGACGGCACTTACAAAGCCTTTCCACACAAGCCCCAGTTTGCCGCGGCGATCGGCGCCGCGCTCCTCGGCCAGTCGTAATGATTAAAGAAAATGGTGGCACGCAAAGAAGGCTTTATTTGCGCACAAAGACACTGGAGATGAATTTTGGACTTGAAATCACATAAGACACTATCTGAAAAAATAGCAGATAAGTTGATTTATGAAATTATCAAGGGCCATTATGCCCCTGGAAGTCGTCTCCCTACTGAAAGAGACATGGCCGAATCATTTCATGTCACCCGCCATGTTATCCGGGAAGCTTTAAAACGGGTGGACACACTTGGTTTGATTCGAATCCGGCAGGGATCCGGTGCGATTATCCAGAATTATATGGATACTGGCGGCCTTGAAATCATCGATTTTCTGATTGTGGATGACCGTGGAAATTTCAATCTGGATTTTCTCAAAGAGGCACTTGATTTCCACGAACTTGTTTCACTCAATACAATTAAACTGGCTATTGAGCGGATGACAGATGAGGAATTTGATGAATTAAAAAGCATGGTGGCCGAATTGTCCGAGAAATGCCGCGGAAAAAAGCTTACCGATGACATTCTTCTAAGACTCTCCGTTAAAATTGTCCAGCTTTCAAAAAACCAATACAATCGTCTTTTATTTAATACGCTCACCCGTTTTACGAACTTTTTTCCCCAACTGTTCACTTTGCCGGAAATAATAACCGATGAATTTGCTGAAGATCTGAGCACGTTTTTTACCTCGATAGTAAAGGCACGTAAAAAAAAGAATCCCCGTACGGCAGAAAAAACGGTTTCCGAATTGTTCAGGAAATACAAAGGAAATCTTATAGGGCATATCGAGTCCAATTTAAAAGGATAGCCCCTTCTGGCTCTGCGAACCGCGGTCATTCCAATCCAAATCATTTGTCGAGGATATAATTTAACCGCTTTTCTTTGCCGTCTGAATAAAATAGTATCTAAGGTTCCTGAAGGAAATAGTGTGGTTATTTTACGTTAGCATGCAAATGGAATTAACCGATACAGTTTGATGGGAAATGACATGGAAAAATGGCACAAGACCGGCTGCGTGCTCTGTGCGCAGAACTGCGGGCTGGAGGTGAAAGTCGAAAACAACCGGATCGTCAAGGTCCGGCCGGACAAGCAGAATCTTCGAAGTAAGGGATACGTATGTCGCAAGGGAATCAATATTGCTCATCACCAGCACCATGCCCAGCGGTTGACGCATCCGTTAAAGCGGGTCGGCGACGGGTTTGAGCAGGTTTCCTGGGATCAGGCCATCGATGAAATCGCCGCCGGGTTCAAAGCGATTGTAGACGAACATGGCCCCCGGTCGTTTGCCTACATGGGCGGCGGCGGCCAGGGGTGTCATTTTGAGGCGGCTTTCGGTGTTCCCCTTATGCGGGGGCTGGGGTCCCGCTATCACTACAATGCCCTGGCTCAGGAACTGACCGGCCTGTTCTGGGCGTGGAAGCAGGCCACTGGACGCCAGTTTCTGATTTCCGATCATGACCGGACTGATGTGCTTCTGGCCATCGGCTGGAACGGCATGATGAGCCACCAGATGCCCCGGGCCAGAAAAGTGCTGATGGATTTAGCCAGAGACCCCGACAAGGTGCTGATCGTCATCGATCCCAGGCGTTCCGAGACCGCCGCCATCGCCGATATCCACCTGCCGCTGCGGCCGGGAACCGACGCCCTCCTCACCAGGGCCATGATTGCCATTATTCTGGATGAAGGCTGGGAAAACGCCGCATATATCCGGGATCGTGTTTCGGGGTTCGAGGATATCCGCCCTGCTTTTGAGAATTTTGATTATAAGGCCGCCATCGATGTCTGCCGGCTGGATTACGAGCAGGTCCGCGATGTCTGCCGACTGACGGCAACCCGCAAATCGTCCATGCATCCGGACCTGGGAGTGCTGATGAGCCGCCACAGCACGGTTACCTCCGCCCTTGAAATCATTCTCATGGCTGTTTGCGGGCGCATTGGCGTGCCCGGCGGCAATATCGTCCCCGGCAGCATACCACTGGCCGCTGCCGGCGGTTCTTCCGGAAAAACGAAAGGGAAGGGATGGAAGACCGTCAAAACCGGGTTTCCGGCGCTGAGTGGTTATTATCCGCCCAATGTCATGCCCGAGGAAATCATGCACGACCATCCCGAACGGCTCCGGGCCGTTCTCTGCTGCGGTGCCAATCCCTTGCGTTCCTATGCCGACACAACCGCCTATGAAAAGGCCTTCGGCCAACTGGACCTTCTGGTAACCTGCGAACTGGCTATGACCGAAACGGCTGCCCTGTCCCATTATGTGCTGCCGGCCCGTTCCGGCTATGAATCGTGGGACGCGACGTTTTTTGCCTGGACGTATCCGGAAATTTATTTTCAAATGCGCCGGCCCGTGGTGGAACCCGAGGGAGAACCGCTTGAGGTGAGCCAGATCATGGTTAAACTGGCCGACCGCCTGGGCTTGATCCCGGAGATTCCGCCGCCGCTTTATGAGGCGGCCAAAACCGACCGGGCGGCTTATTCCGCGGAGCTGATGACCTTTGTCATGTCCGATCCGCGGGCCATGAAAGCGATCACGTTTATTCTGGCCGAAACCCTGGGCCGGGAATTCGGCTCCGCCAATCTGGCCGCCCTGTGGGGATTATTGCAGACCGCGCCCGGATCTTTCCAGCAGGACGCGGCCCGGGCCGGTTTCACGCCGGGGCCTGCGTTCGGGGAGCAGATGTTTCAGGCCATTCTTGATAATCCCGGCGGATTGTGGCTGGGCAAGTGCGATCCGGCCGACGCCATGAAGGCCCTCAAGACCGGTGACGGACGGGTTCATGTCGATTATCCCGAAATGCGGGAATGGATGGAGTCGATCACTCCGGAATCCGAACGGGCCGCCCTTGATGCCGATTCCCGGTGGCCGCTGATTCTCATGTCGGGCCGGCACATGGATACCAACGCCAATACCCTCATGCGCGATCCTTCCTGGAATGAAGGCAGGAGGGCCTGTACCCTGGCCATGAACCCGGAAGACGCCCAGCAGCTTGGGCTGGCGGACGGACAGCAGGTCAAGGTGAGCACCGAAGCCGGGGAGGAAACGGCCGAACTTGAAATCACCGCCCAGGCGCGCCAGGGGCAGGTGATTCTTCCCCATGGTTTCGGCTTGAATTTCATGGGCCGTGTTTACGGCCCCAACGCCAACCGCCTGACGAAAAATACCCATCGGGACAGGTTCGCCGGAACCCCCCTGCACCGGTATGTGCCCTGCCGGGTTGAAAAAGTCTGATGATTTTTTGGGCGCCACCCACGCCAATAATTTGATTTTATCGCATAATCGTATATAAATCAGCCGCATTTGGCCCTTAAAACCATCTTCAGTTTACCCGGGCAGCAGGCCAGACCGCTCTTGCAATGACTGGATTCCGGCTCGGAGAGGCCGTGTCGTAATCCGTTTCTGTCATCGAGCGCAGCGACGAAGCAATCTCTTCTTCAACCGTTATCAACAGAGCGTTCAAGATTGCTGCGCAATGACGTACTTTTGCGTTTTGTTCATTGTGACACAGCCTCCGGGGACCGGAATGACGGAGAAAGATCGTCTTTTTTACGTCAAATGCTGAATATTGTTTAGAGCCATAATTTATTTTAATCGCAAACGGCAAGCAGTTGACTGAAAAGGCGTCCATGTTGTATAATCGAATATTCTCCTGTTGGGGTTGGTGGTTTCTTATTTTGCCTGATAAATGTTTTTCATATCCCACAGAAAGAATATGTCCAATACGGATCCATTATTTTTAAATCCGTGCTATGAGCAAAAAAGACACAATGGAACAACAGGAAAATCAAGTTCATATATCCCTTTCGGATAAGGAATTGAAGGATGCCAGGCAGGCAATCAGAATTTTTCTCCTGGCGTGGAAGAATTACGGTCTGTATCCGGAGGATCATGTAAATTCCATAAAATCCTTTGAAAACCTTAATGCCGCATTCAGCAATTTTTTTACGAATTGTGGTGCTCTGCGGCTGACTGTGGAAAAAGACCGTCTCCTTTGCGGTTCCGAAATCATTTATGAAGTTTCACAGGAGGCCTCGTCGGAAGATATTACGACACTCCTCTATCGTGACGGTATCAAATGGATCGAGTTCCAGGATGGTCTTACGCTGGAGGAGATCACCTCTTTTTTCAGGGTAGCGAATAATTACAGGTCGTTTTCAGAGGAGGCCGAGGGCGACATCGTAACCGACCTGATAGATGAAGAACTCGAAAACATTGATTTCAAGGCGGTGGATATTTTCTGGCAGGACCTGCTGCTCATGGATTTTTCCAATCTTCCCCCAGCTGCGTCCCCAGATGAACCGGATGAACAGGCAGAAGATGATGCTGAGCAAAATGAAGGAGAAACGGGCCGGCCCCGGGAACCCGAAGAATCGGACGGAGAAGAAATTCATGCCAGAAGTATTGCCGATCTGTTGACCAGTGATGCCCAGCTGGAGTTGTCCAATGCCGATAGTAAAACACTTCGGCAAATGGTCGAGGAAGAAGAAAGCTGGATTATTACCGAGGACTTGTTTGACCTGTTGCTGATTATACTGAAAAGCCAGTCCGATCCTGAAAAATACCAGGCGGTTTTGGATTTCATATCGGAGATGGCTGTTAAAACCATTGCGCTGGATAAGTTCGAACTGCTGATCAAATTATTTCAGTTGCTGCATAATCTCTTCACCAAAGAATTAACTGAAAAGGATTGGAAGCGTCCCCCCATCAAGCGTTTTTTTCAGGACCTGAACAAGCCTGAGCTCTGTCAACTCATCAGCGAAAAGCTTTTGGAGGTGCCAACAAGTGAAGTGGAAACGGTAAAGGCCCTCGGGCGGGCGCTGCAGTATTTCCCCCCCCAGGTTGTTCCTTTTCTGATGCCGGTTATCGTGGAGAGACGTTCACCCGAGATCCAGCAGATGGTCTCGGATATAATAGTGAAAAAGAGCCGGCGTAACATCGAGCCTCTTGAAGAAATCGCTGAGCAACATGGTGAGGAGATGGGAAGTAAGCTTCTGCCCATACTGAAACGCCTGCAGGGAGAACGGATCAATGAAATCATTTTCAAAATGTGCCATCATTCATCTGATATCGTGCGCAGACATGCGATCAAAGAGCTGGTGAAGAGGGATCCCGAATACGCGCAAAAATTGTTTTCTCTCATTGATGACCCCAGTAAAGAAATACGCGCTTCGATCCTGGCGGCTTTTGCGAAACACAGGTCCAGCACACTGGAGAATATGCTGCTGAATTATATAAAGGACAATTTCGGGGAAAACGACCCGGCCCATATTCTTGCCTGTTTTCGGGCCCTTGGCCGCTGCGGTTCCAACACGGCGGTGCCGTTTTTGCGCGAAATACTCCTTAACAAGGGATGGAACAGTTTTATGGGCACGGGGAAACCGGTCTTCCGTGAGGGTGCCGCCATTGCCCTGTCTCTTATTGACACGCCGGAAGCAACGGATGCTCTTGAAAAAGCGTCAAAAAGCAGATTCAAGGTGATCAGGAAAGCGCTGGATAGAATAAAGACCACAAGTGATTTTTCCGGAGAAAACACCAATGTCTGATGGCGAAAAAAACAAGATCTCAGAATTTGAAGAATTTCTGCGGAACTTCTACAGCCTGAGCCAGATGGCACGAATTCACAGCGAAAGCCATACGCTGGTTACAGAGGGAATTGAAAAGTTTTCCAATTCCATAAAAAGCTGCCTGGATGATGACGCCTTGACGTTCAAAATCGCCAATGACCAGTTGTATGTTGATGATGAAAAGCTCAGCTACAACAGAACCACAAAGCGTCTTTTTGATAACATCATACAGTTTTTCAGTACCCGCGGCCTGGAGGGCGTGCGTCTGCTGGAGGCTGTCACGGATGCCCCGGCAATGGAGATCCTGACCTTCATGCACCTTCTGGACAGCGCAGAACAAAAGCCGGAGCCGCTGGCCTGGATTACCGACGGCCTTGAGGCCGACAACATCCAATGGGTTGAACTGATCAAAAAAACGGAACGGCCTCAGGATGACAGTGACGCCTCCTGCAAGAACAAGACAGAACGGATGGAACGGGCCAGAAAAGACTACACCTATGCCAAGGCCTCTCTTGAAGAAGTTGCCCAGAAGCTTAATGACGGAAAGCGTGAGGTTGGTATACGGAAAACCGTCCGGGTCGTCCAGGACATGACGGCGAATCTTATCGAGGATGACGAAGTGTATGCGGCCATCAGCACCCTCCGGGTATTTGACGACTACACCTATACGCATTCCGTGAATGTTGCCATGTTATCCATGTGCATCGGCAGGCGTATCAATCTCTCGCGTCGCAATATTGTCAGTCTTGGCATATGCGCTCTTTTTCATGACCTGGGGAAAATTGAAATCCCCGGCGAAATTCTGCGCAAAAAGGATAAACTGAGCAACAGCGAGCTAAAACTTGTTGAAGATCATTCACTGAACAGCGCCAGACTGTTATTACGGTTAAAGGCCGCCCCTGAAAGCAAGGCCAGAATTCTGGTGCCGATGTTTGAGCATCACCTGAAATACGACCTGTCCGGCTATCCCCATGCCGGCTGGAAAAGACCGATGACGCTTTTCGGCAAAATTATTTCCATTGCAGACAAATATGACAATTTAACATCAGCGCGGGCTTACCGGAAATCCCTGCTGAGCCCGGACCGCGCCCTTGGCTACATGTTCGATCGGGCCGGAAAACACTATGATCCCATCCTCATCAAGGTTCTTATCAATATTCTTGGGGTATACCCGGTCGGCACCCTGTTGAAGCTTGAAACCGGCGAACTTGCCCTGGTCGTCAGTTCTCCCAGCAGGGATTTCAGAAAAAGGCCACTGGTCTGCATCCTGGAAAAAGAAGAAGACGGCAGTTATAATAAAAGGGAAATTATTAATCTGGACGAACGCGATCCGGAAACAGGGAAATATAAAAAGGATATCGTCGAAACCTGTCACCCGTCAGCTCTTGGAATTCAGCCCGTGCAGCATATTTTTTCCGGCAACTAATATAGGTGGTTTCGTAACAAGTCGTCACTCCGGGCTTGACCCGGAGTCTATGCATAATTAAATAATTGAAAAACCTGGATACCGGAACAAGCCCGATATGACATAAAAGCTGTTTTCCGATTTTTTACAAAGCCATCACTCTTTATCCGGTCCTGAAACAATGGAAAGCTGCATCAAAGACTCCACGACGGTTTCCTTCATCAGTCTTATATTGTACTTGATTGAATCTTCGTAAAGGTTCCTGTCGATATTCCACCTGTCCCGGAAATGATAAAGCGCCGCCGAAGAAACCCCGTTCAGTTCATTTTTCATCCGTTTCCGTGCGATCGACCGATAGAACCCTTCGGTTTCTTTAAAAAGCTCCAGAGGGGTCTCAAATCCTTTTATTCCGGCTTCCTGGAACTCCAAAAAAAGCAGGGGGAGTTTTTCCTGGTAATTTTTGTCTGCCATCTGGGCCAGCAGGTCGGCGGTGCCAACGATTCTGGCCATGGTTTTGACTTCTTCGGACGCAAAGGGGATATCGGCCATGGGAAATGTTAGTTCCGTACACTTGATCATATGGCCGCAGTCGCGAATGTCCTCCCGGGAATAACCGTGTTCAGAGAGGTATTTCTCCATGACGGCGATTGAGCGGTCCTCGTGACCGATGGTGTATTGGGCCCCGGTACCCGCCACTTCTTCTTCGGTCTGGATCAGGCCCGTATCGTGAAAAATCGCTCCGATCAGGGAAAGCTGAACAAGCCGGGGCGAAAAAACCTCATGCCGGACGTGCAATCCATGAATGAGCCTGGCCGCAGCAAGGGCGGTAGAACAGGTATGCTCAAGGTTATGATATTTTGTATTGGCTGCCCGGTATCCGGGAAATTTTCCGGCAAAGAGCTGGATGATATCTTCGAATATCTTTTCGATCGGCGACGGATCCAGGGAAGGGTCGATCAGGTGCAGGATGTGTTTTATCTCAGCTAAGGTTTCAGCAGTAGAGCCGGTATCTGTCAGTTCATAAAGTCTGTCGTTATCTCTCATCATGTGTCATTGAAGTGTCTTAAAGGTTCAGTTGAGAGCGATTTGTTGACTGGTAATCGTTTTTTTAACCCGTTTATTAAAAATATACCACGCCGGGCGTCAATGTTCAATTATCAAATAATGCAGCAATAACCAAGTCGGCATGTTTTTGAATGCCTTCCGGGGATAGTATTTTCCCGCCGCAGAATGCGTCCGTAAGCGGTGAAAGGGCCATGGGAGCGGCGCCTGCGGCAACGATGAAAAGGAAAAAGCTATCCGGATTATATCTTTGCAAAAGACCTTTTTTCTGGACAGCATAAAACACCGGGTCAATTTGCCGGTGCAGCGGCATTGCATAGGCAAGAATATAATTTAGCCGTTTGCCTTTCTTTCCGCCTTCTTTCAGGATTATTTGCGCTAACTCCGGAAAACTGGCAGACATATTGATAAAATTACGAACATAGCTTTTCAAAAGCTGGACCGGATCGACATCTTCCATTTGTTCCAGGGGCGGGATCTGACGAATGGCAAATTGACTGATTAAATAGTCAATGACCGCTATCCATAAATCTTCTTTGGTGCCAAAGTGGTGGCGAATCATCCCGTGGGAGATCCCAAGGTTTTCCGTAATGATTCGAATACTGGCGCCATCATATCCTTTATCCGCAAAAATTTTTGCTGCGGATTGAATAATATTCAGTTTTGTCTTTTCAGCAACAACCATGGGTTGTTTGCCGCTTTTTTTTGGCGGGGTCACGATCAGCCCTTTGTTTTATAGAAGTATAAACCTGACAGTTTCGTAAAAAAATCGTTTTCCGTTTTTCCTTCTGTCATGCCGGCCTTGCCCCGGAATCCAGTATCAAACGATTCTGGATGCCGGATCAAGTCCGGCATGACGCTCGAAGGCGTTTTGGCGAATCTGTCAAACCTCAATTCAGGATAAAGTTAATCATCAATATGCTATACACCTGTATTGTTTATGTCAAGACTGTATTTTAAAAATGTATCGTTACTCATATTAAATATATCCTAAATTTTTTTTGAAGGTTTGAAAAACCCCTTGACTTTGCTATACGATCGTATTATATAGAGGCCAATGGGGATGTCAAGTTATTAATGTCAATGGAGGGTGAGCATGAACATGCAAAATAATAATGAATACCATAACCATTGATTTTGAAAATTGTAACGGATGCAGGAAATGTTACCAGGCCTGTTTTGTCAATGTGTTTACCTGGGACGAGGAGAACAAACAACCCAAGGTGAGCCACCCGGAGGACTGTGTTCATTGCAATGTATGTGAGCTTTCCTGCCCGGGCAAGTTCATTATAGTGACCCCGGACTTCGCGTATCACAGCCGGTGGTCGGCATTGTAAGCAAACACAGAATGCAGAATTTTAAAAGGATACGATCATCATGACAGACAACAAATCCACTGGCGAGATCATTTCCCCCATCTCTACCGACATTTTGATTGTCGGCGGCGGTATTTCGGGCTTAAGCGCCGCCATCACCATTAAGGAAAAAAATCCAAAGATAGATGTCCTGGTTGTTGAGAAGGCCTTTTCCGGGTGGTCCGGCCAGGCAGACCGGGGTGGCGGGATTCTGGCGTTCATTACGCCGGCCGATACAGTGGAAGACTTTATCTCCTATCATGTAAATAATATCGGCTGCTTTCTTGAGGACCAGGAGTTGTTAAGCGTTTACGCCCATACCTGCAACAATGTCCTCGATCTTCTTGATTCATGGGGCGCAAAGCTGAATAAAGAAAAAGACGGCCGTTATAAATACGTCAAGAATCCCGGCGTAGACGTTCCCTGGGGCCTGGCTGGCATTGATCTGGATATGTGTCGGCGGCTGAACAAGCGCGCCCGGAAACTGGGCGTAAAATTTTTAAACAAGGTCACCCTGGTTGACCTGCTCAAGACCGACGGACATGCCAGTGGATCTATTGGGGGCGCCATTGGTTTCCATGTCGAAAACGGCAGTTGCTGTCTGGTGCGGGCCAAAACCACGATCCTGGCCAACGGCAACCAGAATTTTCAGGTCGTGCCCATGTTTGCCTCCGGCCGCGGCGACGGTATCGCGGCGGCTTACCGGGCGGGCGCCAAAATGAGAAACGCCGAATTTGGGAGCTTTTTTAACATGGTCCACGCCGTCAGCCGCGAGGTCATTTTTGGCGCTGAAGACTATATGTATAATGCCCGCGGGGAAAATATTTCCACCAGAATTCGGCCGGAGCCGCAATGCGATATCTGCAGTCAGTCCAGTATCGGCTGGTACAAAGCGCATATGAATCAAAACGGCCCCATAAAAGTAAAAAATGATGAGAACCTTCTTGGCATCGGTTCTGAACTACTGTTTTCGGGTGACATGGTCTGGGACCGTCCGGTTGCCAACGCCTTCTGGTCGCGGCTTTGGGAAAAATGCGAGGCTGCCACGGGTGATGAGAAAAACGGCATGTCAGAGACGGTGCCCGGCTTTCTGGGTTCCACGACACCTGTCCGGGTGGACCACCATATGGCCACGAGCCTGCCGGGGCTCTATGCCGTGGGCGATGTCAGTTACAACGGTTCGGCGTGGACAGGGGCCGTGCCGTCGCCACCCGGGAGAATCCGCGGCACCGGACTTATGAATGCCGTCTGGAGCGCACACAGAGGCGCGTTAGCCGCGGCTGACGATGTTGTTGGCATTGGCGCGCCGCCTGCAATTGACGACAACCAGGTCGCTTTGCTTACGGAGCGGATCTTGGCGCCCCTGTCCCGGGAAAAGGGGGTGGCTGCGCTTGACCTGATACACGATGTCCAGGACGCCATGACACCGGTGAAATACAGCAACTTCAAAAGTGAGCAGCGGATGAAAGAAGCGCTGGATATGGTTCTGGCGGTAAAGCACAAGCTGCCCGCGCTGAAGGCCGAAGATCCGCATGAACTGGCGCGCTGCAACGAAGCAGAGAGTATGGCTCTGTGCGCGGAGATGTTCTACCGGGCGTCTTTGACAAGAAAAGAGTCAAGGGGCTGGTTTTTCCGGGAGGACTATCCCGAGACCGACGACACCAACTGGCTCAAGTGGATCATCCTTGAGGAACAGGAAGGTGAAATGGTGATTTCCACAGAGGATATTCCTATTGAGAGGTATCCGATTAAGCCCTAAAGCAATTTTTAAGATACCCTTATAGTGAAATTACACTTGTAAAAAGTCGTCACTCCGGGCTTGACCCGGAGTCTATGCATAATTAAGTAATTGAAAACCTGGATACCGGATTAAGTCCGGTATGACATAAAGCTGTATTCCGAATTTTTACGAAGCCGGCAAATAATAAGAGGTTTTCACGATGAAAAAAAATACTCTGCCTGATCTAACCGCTGAAGAAAAAACAAAACCCTATGCTGACTATTATTACCGCAAGCCGGCGCCGGTTCCCGAAGATGTTCAATCCGCGCTTGCGGCCGGCCCCATTGATCCGTCCGAGACCCTTGCCTTTGAAAAAATAAACGATCTCCTTGAACCGGGCTACCATGCAAAGGAAACCGGATACTGTTTCATGCCGGACGGGAGCTGTTACGTGGCGGTTCTGACCCGGATGCCGGGCGTCACCGGCGATATGCTGGACTGGTGGTTTTCATGGCATGCCCGAGAGAGCCTCCGGTATAAAATCTGGTACCCCGGCGCTCACGCGGGAACCAGCGTAAAAGATCCCGAGCGCCTGAAAAACAAGTCGTTGCCACTGCGAGAGAGATATTACACAACACACTATCCCATTGAGGACGTTGGTATCAGCGAAGAGACACTATCCATCAGATTCATGCCGCCTGAAGAATTTGGTTTCGACACCACACGTTTTAAAACAGCCAATGTCAGCACCGCTATCTGCACCCGGGTCGGCTCGGAAGGCAAAAAAGCGGACCATACCGACATGTGCCATTTCGTACGCCAGGCTGAAGAAGGGGTGGAGATGCGCAGCCGGTTCTGGATCGGCCGCAGGCTTAAAGTCCGGATGTTTTCAGACCAATCCTTTGTCAATCGGCTGGCCAACACCCGATTCATCCGAAAGATCGTCATCCCCCGAAACGCCCCCTGTCAAATGGCCCACCACTGCGCGCAGGAATATAATAATCTTGCGCAAATACTGCCTGGTCTCTACCGGGAGTACGGAGATGAATGTTTTTGACGCATATAGATTATGTCATAAATTATGTTGTCTACCCTTTTCTGCCGAAACTATGGGTAATTTTCCTTGATTTCCAGCACCGCATCACAATGCCTTGTTCGTTTTTTCCACACATACCATAGAGGGTAGCCGATGTTCAATTCATCTTGCTTTTCTGTTTTCATAGTGATTTGTCGATAAACGGGCAGTCCCTCATGGTACGTAGCGGCATGACGGTGGGATGAATTTCGCCTAACATCAGGTAGCGGTTACACTTTTCAGATTTATCGGTTGATCTCGATATTAAAAAAATCGCTGTAACGTTTTAACCGCTCTCTTATTTCATCAGGTTCAAGGCCGAATTCTTCCGGAGTATACTGATGACGGCCATGCTTGCTTTGGCTGTTTTCATGCAGCCATTGACGCATGGCCACCTCGCCGGCGGAGGTCCAATCCATATCAAATGCTGTGTATATCTGCTTCATCACGGCCAGCGGGTCTTTGACAAGCGTATGATAGTAAACGTCGAAGAACATGCTGTTATTCTTCTTCTGGATATCTCTTGCCTGGATCAGCCGCTGAAACCACTCTTTTAATATATCCAGTTGCTGCCTGCCCACCGCCTGCGGATCAACATGGTCTGAAAATGTGCTGCGAAAGACTGAGTACAGGCTGGCCGTGGAAGTCACGGTTTCAACGACATCCCTGTGGGTATGAATAATCCTTGCGTCCGGATAGACGGCCATCAGGTCTTTCAAAACCGGCAAATGATAAGGCGCTTTTAAAATCCAGCAATTGGGATCTACGGACGCTGTTAATAATTGAAGTTGCTGCTTGTGACGCACATAGGCTTCAGTAAAGTCCTCTTTTAAAAGCAGGTCACAGTACGCGGGAATATTCATGCAGGCCATGAGCGCCCAGTTCCGCAAATCCGTGCCCATCATTAAAACGCATTCTTCCGGTGTATCCGCGTGGGAGTAGTGGACCGTCTTCATGGCGGGGTTGAGAAAGTGCAGCAGGTTCTGGCCGGTGTTGGTGCGGTTGTGCGCCCGTTCCATCGCCTCAACGTCGTTTTTCCCAATGATGGCGGTTGCGCTCATTTCCCACAGCAGGGGCGATCTATTGGCGGGGTCTGCGGAAAGAAGCCGCTGGATAAGGGTGGTGCCGGTCCTGGAAGCGCCAACTATAAAAACCGGTTGGCCGATGTCCCGTTCAAAAATTTCAGGAAACACCCGGCGCATCTCTTCCAGCTCCAGGCGGCCGTTGACCATGTCCGTAGTCATGCCCAGCCCGGCTGCCTGATATCCCAAAGCATTTAAGCGGGCTTCATCATTAATACTGTCCACAAGAACCTGGAGCCGGGGCAGAAAATCATCGCTGCCCCAGTTGCTCAGCCCGCTCCTTTTTTTCGCTTTTCGCAGGACCGCGTCTGTATTTAACGCAAATCGATGTGGCTGCTCTTTTCTGGCTTTTTCCGCCTGATCATAGAGCGCCCGGACTTCTTCCGGTTTTGGCGCCGGTCGCCATAGTTTGTTCATAGGTCTTATGTGTTTTTTACGGTTGCCGCCGGCAGCGCCGGGGCCTCTTTAATGCCGACCGCCCGGATTACGAACAGGCCGGTCTCCCGGCCTTCGGTATCCAGGCCGTTTACCCGATCACCGGTATTGTGGCCGATAGATATCTTGTACTTACGGTTTTCATCGGTTTTCAGTTGCCCGCCTGTAAGCGATGTCCGGCGGTATTGATGTTCCAGTGAATTTAGAAACCTGCTGTAAAGCACAATATTCCAGTGTAAACAATCGGGAAGCACACCATTTAATTCCATAACTTCATCAGACCTCAATTTCCAGGAGCCGATCTGGTAATGGATATCATCACTGGTAAACATGGCCCCGCCCTGCATTTCGCTCCATGCGCGGACCTGGTTGTGCGGATGTTTGTCTGTCTGCATTTTGTACGCCATCTGAATCATGGTGCTCACGATGGTCAGCGTCGCCCCCAACCGGGAGAGGCTTTTGCAGAAATCGCTGGCTTTGACTATGGGGGGTAAAGTTTTGCAGGAAATGTTTTCAATACGGAAAACACCGTGCCGCTCTTTATTAACATCATTAAAAAGCTGCCTGACCCAGAACAGACCGCTTTCATCTGAAACAGGGAGGTGGTTGGGGCCGGACTTGCCGTTGCCGCCAATAATCAGCTCAAAGCTGTTGTCCGGCCCTGTTGTTAACTGATCGGCCGTTATTTTGGCGGTCTCTTTCGTAGACAGGGATTCCCCCCGGCCCTGATATATTGTAAAGGAAGTATAACAGGCATCGCCCAGAGAGCCGGTCAACCGATAGGTGTGGGCCGGATCAACCAGCATATACAGATAATAGCCGTCCGGGTTATCAAGAAACCATTTGTGGTTCGGCTGATTGATATGAATCGGCATGGGGTACACCGGGTCGGCCTCTACCTTGTTGATGTTTGAAGCCAGTGCCCGGACAATAGCCCGATAGCCGTCGGCCCGGGCTTCACTGCCAAGCTCGCTGGTGTACTGATCGATGATCGCTTCAGCCTTGCCCAGCCCGTCCATGAAGTCCTGCCAGGCCTGTTTAACGGAATCCGTGTCCATTTGTTATGTACCTCCTCATTTATACGCATCCCCCTGAGTGCCGATCCTGCTTTTCTTCTCTATTCTTTCAAAAGTATCAGCCGTACCAGCGTAGCGCGAAACATATCCCGCAGGGCATCAGCGTCATTAAGGGGCGCCACTGACGCGGGATAGAGCAGGTAGGAGTGGGAAATCCGGGTAATCAGCTCGGCGCAAACTTCCGGCGGAGCTGTGAGTTTGCAGCCGGCATCCACGGCGCGGCGCAGTTCGGTTAGTATAAATTCATTGCCGAATGAGAGCAGCCGTTCGCCGTCCACGGTCAGCAGGGGCAAAACGGTTTCCGGATCGGTTTCGAGCAGCCGCCGGAGCATGGCATTATTGGCCGCCACCTCGCAAAAATAGACGAATATCTCCACCAGCCGTTCGCGGGGATCGGTCTCTTGCGCGATCCGGTCGTTCAGGTTGTTTAAAAATCCGATCACTTCACGGGTCATCAGGCTGCGAAGCAATTCCTGACGATTTTTAAAACGTCGAAACAGGGTTGCTTTGGAAACACCGGACTCACGAACGATGTCGGCCATGGTGGTTCGCCGCAGGCCATGCCGCTTTATCAGCTTATAGGCGGCATCAAGGATGCGGTCTGTATAGGAATCGCTCATGCGCTTTTTAAAAACGGGATCGACTGTTTCACGTTTTTAGCCATGCGGACAAATTTGGTGGCACCCATGGCGGTTTTGAACAGCCAGCTGTCGTCGGCGGGCATAATACCGGCGGACTGCGTGGCGTCAATGAAGTCCCACAGGGTTTCGCCCTCGTACATCAGGCCGTCGGCATTAAAAAGATAGCGGTCGATGGCGGTACATTGCACGAACATGCCCAGACCGTGAAGAACCGGCGCGGTTTCATCAAACGGGTAAAACCGGAGGCTGCCGGAGAAATGTCCGCTGCCGATGTATCGGACGATGATCCGGGACTCGCCCTCCGGGGTAATATCAACGTAAACCTCGCCGGGGATTGGATCATACCGCCAGTCGGGAATGGCATCAAAAAAAGCGAAGTTGTAGCGCTCAAACTCATCCAAGCCGACCATGATGCGGCCGAAGGTGGTGGGGTCCTTGTATTTTAAGTCGGTCGTGTAAAGCTCGTCATTAAATGACATGTCCCGCATCAACCAGCTCCACCAGTATTTTTTGGCCCAGGTCATCATCCACTCGATATCAATGCCAAAGCCGCGGTAATACTCGACTTTTTTCTCGAAATCCACGAACCACTGGTTGGTCATGGCTTGCAGTTCGTCTTCCTGAAGAACGCGCACCTTGCCGCCGGCGCGGTTGCCCGGCAGATACTCCGGCAGCGGCTGCTTCAGGCGCGGTTTTGCAATGGCCTCGCGAAACAATTTTTCATCAAACCCGGCCGTAGCCCCCGGGGCGGTGTCCAGTTGTGCCATGATGTTCCTCCTTATTTCGAGTGTATATTTTTTTGCTTAAGATACTAAGATACCAAATCAGTATCACAGTGTCAAGGAGAAAAGAAAGAGAAAGCATTGGCATTAATTGGTATCCATCCACGGGGATAACATGTTGAAAAACATTTTAAAAACGCATTTTATGGTTGATTTTTTCTACTTAGCGCAGTATATAAAAAGTCAGTAACCATTCAATATAACTATAAAAAGTTGAAAGGGCCAAAAACGAAATTCTTTTGTTGGTTGACAAAACAATTAAATATCTCTGAACCCGATGTCATTTTTTTTGGGCGCCAGGAATTTTTGGCATTTTTTTCAGCCGGCCGGTTCCTCAAAAACCGGACCGGAGGATGTATTGGGATGCAGCATCCAGCCCCGATCCCTGACGGAAGTATACAAACTGCAAGGACGCCCACGAAAAATTCGTGCACCACTTCATATCGGTCTGGAACGAGGTGATGAAGGCGGACCGCTTTCATCTCGGCTGACCGGATCACTGTTAGTGGCATTTCATGGTTGATCCGTGACTGAAATATGGATAAAATAACGAAAAGACAGGTTAAAAAGGAAGTTGCTGGCTTTAGAAACAGACAGGAGATGCCGGTCTGGACACCGGAAGGAGGCTGCCTGACCTGCATCGGGTCATACCCGGGTTGGGAGGAGATATGACTGTTAAGGTAAAGGGGACCTTTCTGATTGATCTGGTCAAACAGGTAAGAGTAGCAAAAGACTTAAACTGGGGGGACCATCTGACTCCCGAGGACATGGAAATCATCCATTCGGAAGTCCTGGCCTCCTCCTGGTATCCAGAAGATTTCTTTTACCGGCTCTGTCTGGCTAATTACAAGGTGGTCGGGCAATCCAACCTGGATGCCACCTTCGCCTATGGGCAGTTGCTGGCACAAAGTCTGGTCAAGGTATACAAAACCATGATGGTCCGGGATGATCCCGCCGAAACCATCAGCCGGCTGGTCACGCGGCGGAAATCGATGTTCAGCACCGATTATGAAGGAGCGGAAAAAATAACTGTGAAAAAAAAGGGAAACCAGGTGACCCTCTATTCACTGGCCGACCCTGAAAAACACGATACTGAACTTGCGGATGTGATTCATCATTCCCTGTTGGGCATCGTCTATGAACTGGCCGTCATGGCCGGTGGCCACAACGTCCGTTCTGATTTATCCCGATCCGGCTTGGAATACCAACTGACGGTGATTTGGGATTAACTGAATTCCGGTATCGGCAAGGGCCCCTCACCGATTTCCGTTCCCTCCCGGAATTCACGGACTTGCTTGTCTCGCCGCAGCCTCTGGCGAAAGTGGAATCTGGTATCCAAGCCCGTCATACCGGACCCGGAGACTGTGTCGCAACTTGTTTTTTGTCATTGCGAGGAGCGTCAGCGACGCGGCAATCCCAAGCAATTCGCCGGCGGACGTGAGTAGTGAGACATGACGAGGGAGATTGCCGCGCTCCCTCCGGTCGCTCGCAATGACGTATTATTCGTTTTTTTGGGATTATGACACAGTCTCCGGATCCGGCAGCCAGAAAGATCAATCCCTTAATATCCTCTTTGCACTTTGCGAATAGTCATCTACGACCCATTACCACCTTGCTACACCGTAACGATTGTCACGCTTGGCGTGTTATCCGACTTATTCTCGCTAAACCCCCGGACGACTAAAATAGTATCCCCTTCTTTTGCCAATCCATGATCGACGGCGGTCTGCCTTGCCAGGGTCAAGGGAGATTCCAGTGCAGCCGGATCGGCAGTGACCGGTATTACCCCCCAGAGGAGCCCGGCGATGCAGGATGCCCGGTAGTCTTTGCAGATGCCGATGATCGGGGCGGCCGGCCGGACAGCGCTCATGACAGTGAGCGATCGGCCCTGGAGGGAAATGACCATGATCGCACGGACCAGAAGGTCACGCGAAAGCTGGGCCATCGATTCGGAAAGGGCGTCTTCGAAAGAATACGGCACTCCCCCTTCCGGTTTTTTTTTGAGGGCTCCGAACCGCCCCTGACGCCACAGGTATCCCTCGGTTTGTCGGGCGATGTTGTCCATCATCTTCGCCGCTTCAACCGGATGTTTTCCGGAAGCGGTCTCGGCCGACAACATGACCGCATCGGTTCCCGCCCGAACGGCCGTGGCTACGTCCGACACCTCGGCCCGGGTCGGGCGCGCATGTTCGATCATCGATTCGAGCATCTGGGTCGCCACGATAACCGGCTTTCGGTATTTTCGCGCCATGTCGATCAGTTGATCCTGGGCCGCCGGAACCGCCTGAGGCGGGAGTTCCACCCCCAGATCGCCCCGGGCCACCATGATCGCATCGGCTGTTTCAAGAATCTCTTCGATATTTTCCAGGGCCTCGGGCTTTTCAATCTTGGCCACCACTGCCGTGTTCGTCCCGGCCCGCTGGATCAGCGCAAGGAGCGCCAAGATGTCCGATGCCCGCCGTACGAACGAGAGAGCAATGAAATCGACGCCCAGATCCAGAACAAACTCGGCGTCTTCCCGGTCGGAATCAGTAAGTGACGGAACGGACACGTTCGCGTTCGGCAGGTTCATTCCTTTTTTGTCCTTGAGTATCCCGCCGTGGACCACCTCACACAGGATATCCTGGTCCACGACAGAATCAACCTGCAGTTCGATGTTCCCGTCGTCAAGCAGGATGCAGGTCCCGTGGGCGACGTCCCGGGCCAATTCTTTGTACTGCGACGGGATAAGGCCGCATTCGCCTTCCACATCTCGAGTGGTCACAGTGATCTTTTCCCCGGGGACCAGGTCGATATGCCCATTCTTGAACGTTCCGACCCGGATCTTGGGCCCGCACAGATCCGCCAGAATGGCCACGGGCTTGTTCATCATGGCTGCGGTGGTTCGCACCAGGTGGTAGACGTCGTGGTGAAAGTCGTGGGTGCCGTGGGACATGTTCAGCCGGAAGACATTCACCCCGGCATCAATCAGCTCCTTGATCGTCTCTTTGTCGTTGCTGCTCGGCCCCAGGGTAGCAACGATTTTGGTCCTTCGGTATATGAGAAGTTTAACAAAGGTGTCGATGGTCATGGCCAATTCCTATTGCTTTGGGTTAGCAGTACAGCGCATGGTGCTTGGCGCATATCTTCATCTGTTTGCTCCTCAAATGTTGCACCCCGCTGTAAAGAATTGCAAATATTTCTGAGTTGATCGGGATACAAAATTCATTTCCATTGAACCCGAATCAATATATTTTTACTGAATCCCGGAAACAGTATATCCCTTTCTGTCATGCAATGAAATTATGAATAAACAGATATCTCCGGAATTGTCTTTGTCCTATCTCTTCCAGCCATAAAGATTGCCCATTCCTTATCCATCTTCCTCCGCAGCATTTCTGCTTTCCATTTGTAAATTCAGAAAAATATGATATGAACATATTTTAAGGAGGTTGTTTTAAGCCGTAAGCGTCAAGATTGTTCCCCTTTATTTGCGTTTAAAAATATATCTTGATAAGGCAGGCGTATTTCTCCCGAAGCGATAACGATACACTAAAAATTGGGGCGTGATTATGGTTTGGATATTAAAGAAAATTTATTACCGGATATTTCAGTTCAGTATGGGAATCGGAATGAAGATTATTCCCTGGTTTGAGCCTGAAATCATCGATGGCGCGGACAGCGTTAAAAAACTTCCGGCTGCCATTAAGGAAAAAAAATTCACCAGGGTTCTGGTCGTCACCGACACCATTCTCATGGACCTCCATCTGCTCGATTCTCTTTTTGAAGCACTGGATGCCGCCGGAATTCAGTATCACCTTTATGATAAGGTACAGCCCAACCCCACCATTGACAACATTGAAGCATCCCTTGAAATTTATAAAAAAAATGATTGCCAGGCCATTATCGCTTTTGGCGGGGGATCCCCCATGGATTGCGCCAAAGCCACAGGCGCCCGGGTGGCCCGGCCGAACCGCACGGTGACCAAAATGAGAGGGTTGTTCAAGGTCATTATGCCTGCTTTCAAGATGGGGTCTGTTTTTCCGCCGGTCCTTTTCGCGGTTCCCACGACCGCCGGTACCGGTTCTGAAACCACCATCGCCGCGGTTATATCAGACGCCCAGACCCATGAAAAATTTCCGATCACCGACCCGACCATTCGCCCCAGGTACGCGGTTTTAGATCCGATGCTGACCGTCGGCCTGCCGCCGCACATCACGGCCACAACGGGCATGGACGCGTTGACCCATGCGGTTGAGTCCTACATCGGTAAATTCTATAACAGCAAAGACACGCGCCGGAAAGCGGTTATGGCCGTGGAGATCATTTTTAACAATATTGAAAAGGCATATAATGATGGCCAGGACCTTGCGGCGCGCGGCCAGATGCTGCTTGCCGCCTATTACGGCGGATACAGCTTTACCCGCGGCGGTGTCGGCAACATTCACTGTATCGGCCACAACCTCGGCGGTCTCTATAATGTTCCCCATGGTCTGGCCATGCCGGTTATCATGCCCTACGTGCTTGAGTGGTATGGGCAGGTGGTGCACAAGCCGCTGGCGGAACTTGCCGAGGTAGCGGGTGTTTCTGGCCCCGGCATGAGCCGGACCCAGAAAGCCGAAGCCTTTATCCAGGCCATTAAAGACCTGAATAAACGCATCGGCATTCCGGACAAATTCGATTGCATAAAAGATGAAGATATTCCCCTGATTGCCGAACGCGCCTTGATGGAGTGCAACCCGACCTATCCTGTTCCCAAAATTATGGATAAAGAAAACTGTATGGCCGTTATTAAAAAGCTGCAGGCGTGATCAAAGCGATTTGGGTGACACCGGGATACTGGAAAAATAACGATTAATCAGCTGTTTCAATTTCTAACAATTCCGGGAACAGTATATCCCTTTCTGTCATGCAATGAAATTATGAATAAACAGATATCCCCGGAATTGTTTTTGTCCTATCTCTTCCAGCCATAAAGATTGATTCCCCCTCCTCCTCATTCAAAAAAATCGCCTCGCCCCTGTCATAGTTTTTTTCGGTCCAGGCTGATGGGTGCCACGGGCGAAGGCCGCTATTAGCGGGCTTGCCCGTGGAGACTGGCTATGATCGACAATGCACGGGCAAGCTGGCGCTTCGCCCGTGGCACCCGTTTTCCCGGAAAAACGGATTGCGATAAAGCTTCTCCCGCGTGGGAGTGGCCGCAATCTGCTGCAAAGCGTGTTGTTTTTTTTTAGCAGTTCGGCGGCACCTCCCGGCCCGTCATCCCGGACCCCGATACGACGTAGTCGCCTCTGTTGCATCCAGAAAATTGCACTCAGTCCTTATCAATCCCCCTCACTCTTTTTTATTGACCATTTGTAAATCCAGAAAAATATGATATGAATTTATCTTTCGGGGGGCTTATGTAGCAAGAGTCAGGAGCAGACCCCTTTACACCTCTACCCATCGAAGCATTTTTCGAACAGGTGATTCCCAGTTTACCGATGGCATTGGCTGTCTCGGCGTTAGGTAAATCCCTTGCGACCTGTTTTATGGTTTCAGCGTTTGTGCCACATAACGCCGGCCTCAGGCCCAGCGGCGATTTTTCAAGATGCTTCTGCTTCTACCCGACAGGGTACATACCGATGCAGGGGCGTGGCCGCCAGCCGGTCACGGTGAGTGGCCTGGGTCAACCGGTTGACATTGGCGCCGAAAACCTTGCCGTCATAGATCAACCCGAATCCGTGGGGCATGACCACCTGACCCGGGCGGGTCGTTGGGGAAACTTCAAGTTCCACGGTTTCCTGACCGGCCGCAGTGGTAATCCGGACCGGCTGACCGTCTTTCAGGTTGAGTTCTTCGGCGTCGCCCGGATGCATCAGCAGCGTGCAGGCCCGCAGCCTGCGATTCCATTCCGGGTTGCGCATCAGGGTATTGGCGTTGGTTTTCATATGCCGTCCGGCCATCAGCACCAGCGGAAAGGCCGGGTCCGGAGCCAGGTCTTTTTCTTCGGCGGCCGGCGTAATGCTTTGCACCCAATCGGCCAGTTCCGGAATGTCGACCTGAATTTTTCCGTTGGATGTTTTGATTTCCCGGAAGTTGTCTGGATGACTTTTGCCGATCCAGATGCCTTCGGGATGGGCCATGATTTCCTGAAAAAGATTTTCTGCCAGGGTGGCGGTCGGCGTCATCTGCATCAGGGGCAGGTAGCTGAATTTTTTTGCGGCGGTTATCAGAATATTGGCTGCCCGGCCGGGAGAAAGGGCCTTTAGGGCGGCGCTGGCCAGGGAAAAGCCCTGCCGGTTAATTTCTGCCAGAAAAGTAGACGGCCGCACCCGGGAAAACCCGTACAGGGTAATCAGGTGTTTGGCCAGATATTGGCCGGCCCCCTTATCAAAGGCGACCGGGAGATCGGGAACAAGACCTTCCCCGTCAACAATACGGTCAAACACCTCCAGTGGTTCCAGTATCTTTCCGTCCGGACTTTTGTACGCCACCATGGCCTGCTGCAGCAGCCCCAGAAGCATGGCCAGATGGGCCGAGCCCATCTGCCGGCCCATTGTTTTGGCCATGACAAACGGCAGCCGCCGCAGGGCCAGGGGGATGTCCTGGGCATATACGGCCATCTCCATGGCAAAGGCAAGGGGGCCCTTTTGGGCCGCTTCATAAAGAGCGTCCGGAATCGGCGGAATCAACCCCAGGCCGTCTGCCAGGCGGGTAAATATTTCACCGCACTCCAGCCGTTCGCCTTCAGCCGCCACAATGGGACGACGCATCTGAAAAAAGACCTCCGGATGGTTCCAGGCGAAAAAGGTGCCGTCGTATGATTCATAGCCCGACCGGGCCGGCAGGACATAATGGGCCAGGCGGGCGGTTTCCGTCATGGAAAGTTCGATGGTCACCAGCAGATCCAGTTCCGCGAACGCCTTTTCATAGGCGGTTGTGTCGGCATACGAGCGTAACGGATTACTGCCGCTGGTGAGTACGGCCCGGATGCGTTCCGGATGGTCAGACAGAATTTCTTCAGGCAGGACATTGGGCGGGAACATGCCGGTGATGGCCGGGAAGTCGGTTGCCATTGTGCGCCAGGCGCCGGGGGCCCGTTCATCCGAGTCCATACCCAGCGGCATCAGGGTTCCGGGAAGGATATTTCCGCCGGGCACGCAATACCGGCCGCAGATCGCCAGAAGAATGGCCTGCAGATAAGAAGTGACGGTGCTGTGCCGGTTCATTAACACACCCAGGTCCGCGTGCATGCACCACTTTCGCGTGGTCAGCAGCCGGCACAATTCTTCAATCTGTTCGTATGCCAATCCGCATACGTCAAGGGCCTGATGAACATCAAACGCTTCAAACCAGGGCCGGATAGCCTCCCACCCGGAAACATGTTTCTGAATATAGGCCTTGTCCTGCCATTTTTTTTCAAGAATAAGGGCAATCATAGCCCGGAGCAACAGGGCATCACTGCCCGGCCTGACCGGGATATGCATATTTGCGACTTTCGCTGTCTCGGACCGCCTGGGATCAACGGACACCAGGAACTTCTCCGGGTCTGAAGCAAAGTCTTTTAAAACAAGGGGCGCCCGGGGCATCTGGTGGCTCTGCATGCCGTTCCAGCCCCAGGCAATGAGCATATCGGCCTCATCCTCATGAGGAACGGGGATCCGGTTCTGACGACCCAGTACCCGGCCGTTCACCCAGTAATATCCGGTCAATTCCTGGGCCAGCGGATTATAATGATATTTTGATCCCAGCGACCGCATAAACTGGATGCCGAACAGAGCGTCAAAATGGCAGCCCTGACCGCCGCCGCCCATGTAGGCAAACGAACGGGGCCCGTGCCGATCAATAACAGCCCTCAGCTTTTCGGAAATTTCGCTGATGGCCTGATCCCAGGAAATCTTCTCGAACTTGTCGCCATTACGCTTCAGAGGATGGGTCAGGCGGTCCGCGTGATGGTGATAGTGGGCCACGTTCATGCCCTTGCGGCAGACATACCCCCGGCTGCGGGGATTGTCCTTGTCTCCCCGCACCTTGACCATGCGATTGTCTTTTACCAGCACTTCCAGCCCGCAATTCTGGGCACACAAGACACATCCGGTTTTCTGCCAGTTTTCCATGGAGACTCCTTTTAATTAATGGAAATAATCCGGGGATAGTATATGGTTCGCCCCCGGTTTACAGAGCAGACAACGCCTTTTCTATCCCGGTTACGATTTTATCCAGGTCCTGATCGGTTATGGTAAGAGGCGGACGGATGACGACACTGTGTTTGGCGAGCTCTCCGCTTTTTACCAGCACACCCTGCTGAATCGCGCTTTGGCAGAATTTTTCCGCCGCTTCCGCGCTTTCAAATTCCAGGGATAACAGCAGGCCGATACCCTGAACGGATTTCAGTTTCGTGTTTGAACCGGCCAGTTCGTTCAGCTTTTCCTTGAGCGTGTTTCCCTGTTTTTGGGCGTTTTGCCAGGGTTGTACCTGATCATATTCCGTTAAAGCAGCGGCTGCGACCAGGCAGCCCACGTCATGCCCGCCGAATGTCAGCATGTGGATCAGGGGATGGGCATCAAAAAACGACTTCACGGAACTGGTAAATACCATGGCCGAGAAGGGAAACATACCGCCGCCCAGGGCTTCACCGAGAACCATGATATCCGGCAGCACGCCGAAATAATCCGCGGCGAACTTTTCCCCGGTTCTTCCGAACCCGGTTTGGGATTCGTCAAAAATCAAAAGCGCCCCGGTGTTATCGCAAACGTCACGCAGGGCAACGAGGTAATCTTTATCCGCGGTGCGGCAATTGTTTTCCGTTTGAACCGGTTCCAGGATGATAGCCGCCGTCTTTTTGGTGATTGCTTTTTTGGCGGCATCAGTATCATTAAAAGGGATCGTCCGGACATCCGGTATTAAAGAGCCGAAGTCTTTTTTGTCTGCCCGCTCGGACAGGGTCATGGCAAATCCGGTCGGGCCGTAACAGCCCCCGTCCACGGTGATCAGCTCCGTTCTTTCGGTATACCCCCGGGCCAGCTTGCAGGCGGCATCCACAGCTTCCCCCCGTACGACCGTAAACAGCGTACAGTCCAAACCAGGCGGGGTGAACCGGGCCAGCTTTTCCGACAACATCGCCTTTTCCCGTGAGATCATGATAAAGTTGCCCTGGTCGGTTTCATGGATGGCCTGTTTAAGTGCCCGGGCGATGGCGGGGTTTTTCCGGCCCAGGTTATACGTGCCCGACGAACAATAACAGTCAATGAATTCCTTGCCGTTGGAATCATAAACAACCGATCCTCCCCGGCCGGACTCTACCCAGTCCATTCCCTTTGACACCAGGTTTTCTACAACACCTTTTCCAAATACCTCTTGAGCGTCTGCCATAAGTTTATCCATATTTCATTCTCCTGAATTTTTTTGTTTGATTATTCCCAAAAGGCGACCTTGCGCAGCAAGTTATTGACGGTGACCATAATATCCCCCTTGTTCATCGCTTTCCGGACAAAGGGGATCTTGGAAAGCGGCCCCAGGGCCAGCATATACAATTTGCTCAGCTTGATGGCTTTGCGAATAATCGCCAGGGCCTCGTCAATATCTTCGGCTGTGGCGGCTGTGGAGAATTGAAACCGCATCACCTGGGGCGCATTGCCGGAATAGGCGGAAAACATGCCGTGGGTTGCCAGGCAGTCGGCCATGAGCATCCCCATGTATTCCTGTTTATACTCAATCCCGACCATCATGCCCCGGCCGCGGACTTCCAGGATCTGTCCCGGATTTTCCTTCTGAATACTGCGGAGCCCTGCCAGCAGCCGGTTGCCCATCTTCTCGACGTTTTCCCAGGTTTTATTCTCAACGATATATTCAAGAACGGCGGTGGAAACCATACAGCCCAGATCCGACCCTCCGCCCATGGACAAATGAAATTCGGGGTTGCTGTCGACATAGCTGGTGAGTTCCTTGCGGTCGCGATAAACAACCGCTCCGTTGGGATACACCCCCCCGCCGATTGATTTGGCCAGAAGCATCATGTCCGGTACCACGCCGGAATGTTCGGACGCCCAGAGCTTGCCGCTTCTGCCAAACCCGGTCTGGATTTCATCAAATATGAGCATGATCCCGTACTGGTCACAGATTTCACGAAGCCCCTTGAGGTATTCGTCTGTTCCCACATGGATTCCGCCTTCCCCTTGAATCGGCTCCAGTATAATGGCCGCGGTGCGTTCGGACACCATTTGACGGATCGCCTCCAGATCACCAAAGGGGGCAAAGGAAAAACCCGGCATTAGCGGCACAAACAGTTCTTTGTAATAGTCTTTGCCATTGGCCGACAGGGCCATTCCGGAATGGCCGTGGTAGGCCTTCAGCATGGCTACAATTTCATCTCGCCCGGTGGCGGCCCTGGCCAGTTTTAAGGCGCCTTCAACCACATCGGCGCCGGTTCCGCACAGCAGAACCCGGTTTAAGTCACCCGGGGCCACGTCTGCCAGCAGTTTGGCCAGCTTGATCTTCGGCGCGGACAGCATACCATAGGTGCCCATATCATACTCATCTGCGGCTGCTTCCAGTTTTTGGATAATTTGCGGATTACGGCGCCCGACATTGAAACACCCGGCTGATGAAAACCCGTCGAGATAGGCTTTGCCGGTTTGGCTTTCATAAAACCGGAAGCGGTCCCTGTCTCCTTCCAGGATATCCAGGTGACCTGCTGTCAGGAAACGGATCTGTCCCCTGGAAATGTGTTTGCCAAAGGCATCGAAAACCTGATTCCGCTCCTTCCGGGATATGGTTTTTCGGCTTGCTTGATTCATAATGGTTTTCTCCTCGCTTGTTGAATGGTTTATATCTCATCAATTTTATACTGGATTCCGGTTTATACGGGATTCCGGCTCGGAGCCTGTCCTGGACTCGATCCAGGATTCCGCTTCGCTCCACTGGCCGGAATGACGACCGGGTTATGGTTTTATCTTCATTGATGGTTTCGTAAAAAGTTGTCACTCCGGGCTTGACCCGGAGTCTATGCATAATTAAGTAATTGAAAAAACTGGATACCGGGTCAAGCCCGGTATGACAAAAAAGCCGTTTTCCGACTTTTTACGAGTCCATCTTCATTAGACTGCATGCGTTTTCATAAAAAAGTTTTCTTTCCAGCCGCTCATTGCCTTTGCAGGCAACTTTTACCGCCTTGATGGCCGGTTTTCGGCTTCCGTAGGGCCAGTCCGACGCATAAAGGACTTTATCCTCCCCGAACACATCAATTAACTTCCGTATTTTTCCGGGAGGTTGTATGGATGTGTCCACCCACACATTTTTATACTTCCCCAACATCTGCATGACGTCTTTTACGTCAAACATGCCGGCGTGGCCCACGATAAATTTTGCTTCAGGAAAGGCCGCAACCAGTTCCTCGGCTTCTTTAATGCCGCCATTTCCCGGGATATTCCGGCCTTTCTCGCTGCCCACATAGTAGCTGTTAACACCGGCATGAAACAGTATGGGCAGATCAAACGGGATGAAAGCCTGGACCGCTTTTTTCATCCGTGGATCTGTAAAAGGCACCTTCTGAATGATGGGATGAAGTTTCAGGCCCTTTGCGCCTGCCGCGACGTCCGCTTTAAATTGTTCGTCCAATTGTGATGTATCGGAAAAATCAACGCCTGTGAACGGAATCAGACCCGGATCTTTTTCCGCGGCCGCTTTAACGTCAGAAAAAACAACATAGGGGGGAATGGGCATGCATGCGGTAGCCGTCACCCCGTTTTTATCCATTGACTTGCGGGCATTCTCTCGTGTTGCCGTAAAATTTCGTTCCTGTTCGGCCCTGATAACCCAATGTAAGAATATTTTGTAAGGCAGGTTCCCCAATCCAAAATCTCGATTCAATCCCATCTGCGATATGGTTATGGGATCGAATATCAGTTTTTTGCGGACCCCTTTTTGCTCGATAATCCTGCCGCCGTTCGGATACAGAATATCACCGATATGAGAATGGGCATCTATGATGGGGGACATGTTTTCCTCCTTTGCCGGGTCTAATTTAATAGGGCAGGGGCGTGGCAGTATTCCATCCCAAGGGACTCCGCGACATTCTCGTTCACAAGCTGCCCGTGATAGACATTGAGCCCTTTTGCCAGGGCGTCATTTTCTTCAAGCGCAAGCACACACCCTTTGTCCGCCAACGCCAATGCAAAGGGCAGGGTAACGTTTGTAAGGGCATACGTAGACGTCGTTGGTACGGCCCCCGGCATATTGGTCACGCAGTAGTGCACAACGCCTTCTTCCACAAAGGTCGGTTCGTCATGGGTGGTCGGCCTGCTGGTAGAGGCGCAGCCGCCTTGATCGATAGCGATATCCACAAATGCCGACCCGTTTTTCATACCCGCAAGCATCTCCTCGGTGATCAGCTTCGGTGCTTTTGCGCCCGGGATGAGAACCGACCCAATAACCAGATCCGCGGTAGTGACACTTTCTTCAAGATTACGGGTATTCGACATTTTAGTGACAATCCGGGAATGGAAAACATCTTCAATATAACGCAGACGGTTCAGGTTAATATCCAGAATCGTCACCCTGGCGCCCATGCCGACAGCCAGATGCGCGGCATTCAACCCGGAGATCCCACCGCCGATAATGGTTACATTTGCCGGCGGAACCCCGGGAACACCGGAAAGCAGAAGCCCCTGGCCGCAATTTTTAGACTCTAAACAGAAACATCCCATCTGTACGGCCAGGCGTCCGGCCACTTCACTCATGGGCGCAAGCAGGGGAAGGCTGCCGTCACTCAGTTGAACGGTTTCATAGGCAATGCCGATCACTTCTTTTTCCAGCAACTTTCGGGTGAGTTCGGAGTCGGCGGCAAGGTGAAGATACGTAAAAAGGATCTGGCCGGGTTTCATCCTGTCAAACTCAGGTTCAATCGGCTCCTTTACCTTGATAATCATTTCAGCTTCATGCCAGACATCATCGGCTGTCGATAATACCGCCGCTCCTGCCTGTTGAAAATCCGCATCTGAAATTCCCAGGCCGGTCCCCGCGCCGGTTTCCACATAAACCGTATGACCTCTGGCAACAAACGTCTCAACGCCTGCCGGTGTAGCCGCCACCCGCTTTTCCAGTTTTTTGATCTCTTTTGGTATTCCAATTTTCATAATTCACCTCAGCATATACCGGGCGCTTTTTCGCGCAGGGCAGGAAACAAGCACCCGGCGACGTTCAGGACCTGTATGGTTCACGTCGAACCCAATAAAAATTCCTCCACGAAATATTCGACAAGATTTTTGATCTCTTTTTTCCGGCTGTTGTCCGAGTCAACCATCCATTGAAGCGCCAGCCCCTCTATCAACGCCACCACCAGATAGCCCGCGTTTATTTTTGAGGAATAGAATTGCTGGAAGTACAGGTTCCCCTGGTCGCGGTAATTTTCCATGAGCAGGCGCAACGGCTCTGCCGCCACCTTGCTCTCAAAACCCATCTGGACCAGATTGTAGAAGACGCGATTGAGCCCCTGGTCAAAAACAAACTCGTCGCATAAAAAGTCCGAGAAGGCTTTGAGTAAATTGTCGCTGGTTGAAAGTTCCTCTATTTTTTCCGCAAAAAGCGCCTGATATTTTTCAGCCAGATGATCCATCAGGCAGGTGACGATTTCATCCTTGGAGCTGAAATAGTAATGGATTGCGCCGGGCGCCATGCCGGCCTTAAGGGCAATTTCCTTGGTCGTGACTTTTTCATGCCCCTTTTCCGAAAGACATTCATATAAGGCCTGGACGATTTCATTTCGTTTGGCTTCGGCGTTGCTTTTTCGTCCCATTCGTTTTCCTGTGTAATGTGTTTGCGGTTGCTGTGTATTTTATTTATTAATTCTTTGGTTGGTCACCCAAACAATCTCATATCCCTGAATATGATGTCAAGCTTTTTTTTGGGGCGATTGGGATTTTGGGCATTTTTTTTAACCGGTCTGTTCCTAAATAAAACGGACTGGCCAAACCGGAGGATGCATTAGGAAAGGGCTCTGCTCTTTACCTGAAATGCGAAGAGTAAAAAGTACCCCTTTATTTTTTGCTGATTGAGAATTTAATTGACAATCAGCAAAGATGGGTGTATCAATCAGGTATGATTCCAAGGCAGGCAGAAAAGACACTTATAGAACTTGCCAGGGGCTATCCGGCAATAGCGATTACCGGGCCGCGGCAGTCCGGTAAAACAACGCTGGCCCGGCATGTTTTTAATAAGTTGCCGTATGTTTCCCTGGAAAATCCCGATCTGCGGGAAATGTCGCAGACGGATCCCCGCGGCTTTCTGGAAACGTACAAGGACGGCGCGGTGTTTGACGAGGTTCAGCGTTCTCCGGAACTGCTTTCCTATCTGCAGGAAATTTTAGATGAAAGCAAGAAACCGGGCCGTTTTGTATTGACCGGTTCCCAGCAATTCGGGTTGTTCTCCGGTATCACGCAATCTCTGGCGGGCAGGATCGGCATTCTGCATCTGTTGCCGTTTTCATACCATGAACTCTATAGCAGGAAAAAATTCAAACCCCGCGCGAAAAATCTGGAAAATGTCCTTTTTTTCGGGCTTTACCCCCCGGTTCATGACAGGGACCTTGACCCGAATATCTGGTATGGCAATTATGTGCAAACTTATGTCGAACGTGATGTCAGACAGATGATCAATGTCCGGGACCTTGGTTTGTTTCAGCGTTTTTTGCGGTTGTGCGCGGGCCGAACCGGACAGTTGCTGAATTTGTCCGGGCTGGCCGAAGATTGTGGTATAACGCATAACACCGCCAAAGCCTGGATATCCATACTGGAAGCAAGTTATATCGTTTTTCAGCTGCAACCCCATCATGCCAATTTCAATAAACGGCTCATCAAAACACCAAAACTGTATTTTTATGACGTGGGATTGGCTGCCTGGCTTTTGTCCATTCAGCAGGCGGACCAGTTAAGTGTGCATCCGTTCAAGGGCGCGCTTTTCGAATCCTATATCATCAGCGAATTTTATAAATCGCGGTATAATCTGGGCCGTCGTCCATCGTTTTATTTCTGGCGGGACCGCAGCGGCAATGAAATTGACCTGGTGGTGGAACTGGGCGGTAAACTCCAGCCCGTGGAAATAAAGTCCGGCAAAACCGTCAATCCGCACTTTTTTAACGGCCTGAAAAAGTGGATGTCCCTTGCAGGTGAAACCGGAATTGATCCAATGCTGATTTATGGGGGGAATATATCACAGAAACAAAACGACATCCGGATCGTCTCCTGGATGGACAGTGAGTCGCTGTAAAATAGAGAAAAGTAAAATGTCCCCGTAATTGTGCAAGGGAACAATGTAGAGGCGGCCGGCAGGGGGCATCCCGGGGAGGCTCCATGAAAATCATCATCGGTATTCTGGTTTTAGCGATGTTTATCTTTTTGTCAAATCTCAAAAAATCCGGCCCGGCAAGCTCCGGCAGCCCGGGGTTAAAAAAGCAAAAGCCGGCCAAAAAGAAGCCGACAGAAGAGTTTATTCTTCCGCTGGCCGACGGGGATGAGATCGACGAAGTGATCTTGGAAGAACGGGATTTGTGATGGGAGAAATATGAGGATAACGAGAAGTATGATGATCATTATATACGGAAGGGGCTCGGCCAAACGTTCATGAACACCTATCTGAAAAGCTTTCACAAGTCATTATTTGCCGGTATCCGGGAAATAATGGAGGAGTATGGTTTTTTTGATCATATCCTGTCGCCTTCCTCGGATATCACGGAAAGGGATTTCTGCATGGTGGTTTCCGATTATTTCAACAGGCAAAAGTATGATTACAAGATGGAGTATTCATTGGGGGGAAAGCGCATTGATTTTAGTGTTCAACCGGCAAAGGGACGTCGGCATTACATTGAATTAAAGGACTGCGGCCTGTTTGAAACAAAATACGCCAAGTCCCTAGCCTGCTGCCATGAAATCGAAGAAGGAAACTATGATCCTGAAAACCCCTGCTCATTGACGTTTGTGGATAACAGCCGGGCAAGATCAAAAACAGACTGGCTGGAATACTTCCGGCAAAACGAAAGAAATGAGGGGCGGACCTTGGGCGGCTCCGAAGGCCTAGCCAAGGATGTGTACAAGTTTTATAAACTGGCCGGTGAGGGGCTGCTGAACAGAGGCGATATGTGCGGTTGTATTGCTTTTGTTTTCTGGCCGCAGCCGTTTCCGGCTCCTGGCAAGTCCTGTTTTGCCCGGATAAAAAAGGGGGCGGAAGCGATCGAGGCCGGAACCAGGTGCCTGCTGAAACAACTGGAAGGCCGAACCGGCATGAATGATATTACCTATGGCATCGATACCATGGAACTGCCGGAGGTTTCCATTTTAAACCCGTATACCAGCCGAGTGCGGCAATTTGAGGCCGCTCACATCAAGCTGACTACCGAATCGATAAGTTGGGTGCATTGATATGGAAAACAATATGTTTCTGGATAAACGCCTGTATGAATCCCTGATGCGACGACTCCGGCAGGCCGAAAACTTCCGGGAAAAGCAGATGCAGATTTTTTTCGCCAATGTCCTTCACAATGAGTTCGGGGTGAAAAGAATATTCAATGAATCCAAATACAGGTATCACGACAACAGCCGCGGGTATTATTCCGATATGAACCAGGATCACTGCCTGCGGATCAGTCGCAAACAGACCGCCGCCAGATGCGATCTACGCCTGCTGTCTCCGCCCTGCTGGATAGAACTCAAGCTCGACAAAGCGCCCGACGCCAAAGACCTGGACAATCTTTTCAGGGCCGGGGCCGGCTCCTTTACCGACGGTGAGGCCAGGTATGCCATCAGCGTCTGGAGAAATGCCGGCCCGGCAAATATTGAAACCAGCATTGACAAACTGAAACACAACCTGCCACCCGAAGTGAAAACAAAAGTGCTTCAGATTGACGGCGGGGTCGTGATTTCCGTGATTTTTCATCTGTGATTCGGGGACACCTTACTTATTTCTTGCCACTTTTTTTGAAAATCTATTGACGTTTTGGAACTCTACGGAAGCCGTTCAAGATCATCCAAATCTTTGAAACGGCCGCTTGCTTTTTTGTTCTTCTTCAGATTTTCAAGATCGATAATATTCATTTTGACACCATCGATACGATCTTCAATGCGCGCCTTATGACAGGTTTGAAAATCTACGCCGGAAATGGTTGTTAAAAGTTCGATGCGTATCGGTGCGTTTCCCATTCGCAGGACCTTGTCTTGCTGAAGGAATAATGATTCTTCAACCTCCGGAAGATCAAAACCAAACGCTTTTAAAACAACGACTAATTTTTTTGCATTCTCCCGGCTTATTTCAACCCAGATATCAAGATCAGACGTTGCGCGCGGATAACCATGATAGCCGACGGCATAACCGCCGATTAACAGATAGTTCACTTCATGAGCGTTCAGCAATCTCAAGAAGTCTTTGAAGTCTTGCGGTAGCGATGTCTTGGCCATAATTTATCCTGCGCATCATTTCGATCGCAAAAAAACGGTCCTGCGGCGACTGTTGCAGCCAGTAGGTTTGATCATCCCGGCTGTCCCCTAAGTTATGAACAGTAAGGATGTTTTTGTTAAGTCGTTCGTCAAGCATAGATGTCTTCTTTTTTCAAGGATGGTACTCCCCAAGCAAATCTTCAATTTGATCTCCGCCGGCCAGCATGCGGATAATCCGGTGTGATGAGATTTCCCTCTCTTTGAGACAGGCCTGGCCGTGGCAGACCTGAGGGGCCACTGAAATATGTTCATTCATGGCCCTTCTCCTTTTGATGAAGTCGATTGATATTTCATTTTAACATACCATCTATAGGGTAACCAATAAGAAAGAGAAGATAAGAAAGAGAACTTTCAAATTTTTCAAACGATGATTGCCAGGCGTATATCTGAATTCCTTTATCCTATCTCTTCCAGCCGTAAGGAATGCCCAGTTTTTTCATTCTGCTGCGAAGGGTGTTGGGCTTGATGTTCAGCAGTTCAGCGGCGCCGCCCGGGCCGCCGACTTTCCCCCGGGAACGGGCCAGCGCCTTTTTGATGTGCCGGATATTCACCGTGTCTAAATCCGGGAAACCGTCTTCCGCTTCGCCATCATCCGGGATGGGTGTTCCGGCCGGCTGCTGGATGATACTCTGAAACGTCAGGACGTTTCCCCGGCTGAGGATCAACTCTCTTTCGATGACATTTTCCAGTTCCCGGACATTTCCCGGCCAGTCGTACGCGGTCAATCGCTTCATGGCGCCCGGCGACAGGGACGGCTTATCGTACATATTCAGCTCCCGGGACTTTTTTTCGATAAAGTGATCCACCAGGGCCGGTATATCCGCTCGCCGCGCGCGTAAGGGGGGGATCCGTAAGGGGAATACATTTAAGCGGAACCACAAATCTTCCCGGAACCTGCCTTCGGCCACCATTTCCTCGAGATTGCGGTGGGTGGCGGCGATGATGCGGATATCAACCGGTATCGTGTCCGTCCCGCCAACCCGCTCGATACTTTTATTTTGAAGCACCCGCAGCAGGCGGACCTGGACCTGTGGGGGGAGTTCCCCGATTTCATCCAAAAAGATGGTGCCGCCGTTGGCCCGTTCAAAGCGGCCTTTTTTCCGGCCGGCCGCACCGGTGAAGGCCCCTTTTTCATGGCCGAAAAGCTCGCTTTCAATTAATTCATCGGGGATGGCGGCACAATTGACTTCAATAAGTGCCTTCCGTGCCCGATTACTCATTTGATGAATGGTGCGGGCGACCAGTTCCTTGCCTGTACCGTTTTCTCCGGAGATGAGTATCCATGCGTTTGTGGGAGACGCTACGGCGATTTCCTTCTTAAGCGCTTCGATAGGGGGGCTGTTTCCCGTTAT
>CAZWCS010000007.1:0-16547 GCA_964632805.1 uncultured Desulfobacterales bacterium | reverse complement strand
AGTTCACTGTCCACCAGTGTATCCGGAATCCCTCCGCAATTGACCTTGATTAACGGGCCGTCTTTGCGGGAAGAATGCCGGTGGATGAAGTTGGCCACCACTTCCTTGCCCGCGCCGGTTTCCCCGGTCAGCAGGACCGGGCTTTCCTGCTCGGCCACGAGGCGGGCGTTTTCAAGAACGCCTTTTAAGCCCACCCTGGCGCCGATAATGGTCCGGCTTCGGGTGTCCCGCAATTGTTCCTGCAGGTCTTTTTTTTCAGATTCAATGATGTTCTTGAGGCGAATGACTTCACGGTGCTTGATGTTATTGGAAAGGGCAAGAACGAAGGGATCGTGGAGCATTTCAAAAAGCGTCATGTGTTCTTCTTTATAACGGTCTCTTCCTTCCAGCCCCAGTACCGCAATGCCGATCTGGGTTCGTTTATGGATGAGGGGCATGTAAATATACGAATTGTCATTGCCGAAAAACTGAGAAAAGCTTTTGGCCAAAGGGTGGCGTTCGGGCTGATTGATAATGTGTGTTCTCAGAAGCTCCCCGTCTTCGGTGAATAAAGATTCTTCGGTGATCATGGGGATCAGGGTTTCCGACTTGGGAAAAAAAAAGCCATAGCTTTCGGCCAGGCCGCGATCTGAAAGGAGTTCATGCTCCGTCTGCCGGACATGAAGCCCGTCTGCCGGCAGAAACCGGCTGAGATATTGAAGGCAATGGGCGACCCCGGTTTCCAGGTCCAGGTGGCCGCATAATCGCCGGGTGACCTGGCGGAAAAACTCGTTTTTATCATCCACCGGCTCTTTTTGAAAAGGGCGCAGGTTTTTCTTTTTGTGCTCCTTGATCAGGGAGTCCAGAACCATTTGAAGGGGCTCTTTTACAGGGGCAAACAGGCGGTGATGTTCTTCGGTGAACCGGTCCTTTCCTTCCGCAATGATCATCACGGACGCGTAAACACCGGTGGCGTCTTTGAAATTGATAATTACGCAGGAATACGCAAAATTGCTGGCACGTTTTGCCAGCTCGATCCCGACGGGGTCGGTTTCGGGATCATTGACAACTTTTATGTCCGGATTGGCGCTGCTGCAGATAAAGTCCAACACCTCGGTGGGGGTATCGTACATGAAATTGGTGATTTCCCCGCCGGTATCCAGGGCCTGGGCGATAAACCGCACCAATTGCAAGTCATAATGGAATTGGAGCCAGCCCATTTTCCATATCGGGGCAAACTTTGAAATGTGATGATAAATATCAGACATCGCTGCCTGGAGGTTGTCTTCATCGAAAATACGCTGCCGGATCTGATCCAGTAATTTATTGGGTTCGTTCTTTATGCCTTGCGATTGTTTATCCATATCTACCCCATATGATAAAACTACGATATTTCTCAATCAAACATACGATATTTAAAACATAAAAACAAGCAAAAAATTATAACTATCTGTTTTAATATAGTTTATTTTTTTGGCACGGATAATGCTCATAGAAATATAATCTTTTTATTTGAAGCCCAAAGTCGATTCTTCTCCGTCATTCCGGGCCTCAAAGTTTAAGGCGGGGCCGGAATCCAGTCATTGCAAGAGCGGTCTGGATACCGGATCAAGTCCGGCATGACGCATGACGTATGTTTGTGCAGACATCAGAAATAATATAACTGAGAATAATTGAGAGACATATTGATCATTTAATGATCATTCGAAGTTGAAAAATTAATATTAATATCAGGTACGTGCTGGTGCGCCGCATAATCCGGCGCAGCCGGCCGAATTCGGCCTGAAAGGAGGACAAAATTATGCCGCTGGAACCTTCCGATTATTTCCGGGTTATCCGCACGGCCTATACAATAGGCCTTTTGCCCAAGATCACCGCCATTTCGGACCAGGCGTTCACTGAGGTCTTGCAGGAGCTTGGGATAGGCACTTATGAGATGCTCGATTGTTTTGACCGGGCAGACCCGGCCCCCCTGGAAAAATTACTGGGGCGCGTACCGCGCTTCGCTGTTCGACAGGCAGCCAGGCCCACCATGCAGAAGCTGGTAAGCTTTGCGCTGGATCGGGCCTTTATACGGGCCAGGGTGTTGAAAATTGTTAAAAACATATACCGTCCGTTTTTTGCGGCCGCTATGGAAGAGGTTTTGCAGCCCGGGGAGGTGTCGCCATGAAAAATGGAACAACAATCAAGACCGCTTTTAAGGTTGCTGTCGGGGCGGATCATTTTTATGAAAACCCGGACAAGCTTTCCGAATATGAGCGTGGCGGGGTATTTGCCACCGGGCAAACGCCCCTGTGTGCGGTTGAACCTGAAAACGCCGACCAGGTAGCCGGGGTTGTGCGGGCGGCGATTGAAACCGGCGCCAACCTGATTCCCTGCTCAAGCAGTCAACCCAGATCCCAAAAAGGTTGCTACGTTCCGGCGGACATACCCTCGGTGGTCGTGGATATGGGTAAAATGAACCGCATTCCCCGTATCAACCGCAGAAACAAGATGGCCATCGTCGAGCCCGGGGTGACCTTCGGGACACTGCAGGCCGAGGCGAAAAAGCTGGGAATGAAAGCGCTTCTGCCGCTTCTGCCCCGCGCGTCCAAGTCTGTTGTGGCCTCTTATCTGGAAAGGGAACCCATCACCATACCCAAGTATCACTGGGACATGACCGATCCCATGCTGTGCGTGGAGACGATTTTCGGCACCGGCGACATGTTTCGCACCGGCGCCGCAGCCGGCCCCGGCTCACTGGAAGAACAGTGGAAAGCCGGGTCTTCACAGAAAAATCCCATGGGACCGGCCCAGACCGACCTGGTGCGCGTGATCCAGGGGTCCCAGGGCACCATGGGTATCGTCACCTGGTCCAGTGTCAAGCTGGAGATTTTACCGGCTATTCGCAAGGGGTATTTCATCACATCTCCGCAAATCGAGCCCCTGATCGATCTGGCCTATGCCATGACCCGGCGCCGTTTGGGGGATGAGCTGTTTCTCTTAAACGCGCAGGCATTGGCGGACATTCTCGAAAAAGACACGGCAAAAATAGAGAAGGTGGCGGAAAACCTTGCCCCCTGGACCCTGTTTTACTGCGTTGCCGGATACGAGGTGTTTCCGGAGCTGCGGGTCCGTCAGCAGGAGCAGGATATTTCAACCCTGGCAAATAAAATGCGCCTGAAACCGGTGAGCAAACTGAACGGCACAAGCGGTGATTCCTTTGCCCGGATTCTTGATGAACCGTGCCCGGAACCCCACTGGAAAGACCGTCTTAAAGGAGCGCGCGCGGAGCTGTTTTTTCTCACCACCATGGATTGTGTGCCCGGGTTTCTGGAAACCATGAGCGAACTCGCGGACGCCCGCGGGTATTCCGCAAAGGATATTGGCGTCTACGTTCAGCCGGTTCAACAGGGACGGAACTGCCATCTGGAGTTTGTGCTTCCTTTTGATCCGGCAGATGCTGACGATAAACAATGCGCGCAGGATCTTTTTGACGAGGCCAGCACGGCCATGTCTGAAAAAGGCGCTTTTTTCAGCCGTCCTTATGGATCGTGGGCCGAGCCGGCATATGCCCGGTGCCCGGACACTGTCGCGGCTATAAAAATGATCAAGGGAATTCTTGATCCCCACAACGTTTTCAACCAGGGCAAGATCTGCCTGTAGGAGGGTTATTATGGCATTGGAAGAATATCGCAGGGACATGGAAGGCTGCTCGCGGTGCTCGTCATGCAAGTGGGTGCCGATGAGCCAGATAAAGAGTCACCGGTTTTCCCAGGTATGTCCGTCCATATCCCGTTACAATTTTCATAGTTTTGCCGGCAGCGGCAAGCTCATGTTGGGGCTTTCGATACTGGACAAGAGAATAGAGGTAGACGAGTCCGTTGCGGACGTGGTTTACAAGTGCACGCTTTGCGGGGCGTGTGACGCCAACTGCAAAGTTTACCGCGACGACATAGACATTACCGAAGTGATCGAAGAGATCCGGGCAACCTGCGTGGAAAACGGCCAGTTTCTGGCCGAGCACCGGATGATGATCGATGACTTAAAACGTGAGGACAATGTCTTTGGGGAACGAAAAAGTGATCGAGGCAACTGGGCCCAGGGACTCGACCTGAAAGACGCCAACGCGCAAAAGGTGGATGTTCTGTTTCACGCCGGCTGTCGGTTTTCTTATGACGAGGACCTTCTGGATATCATCCGGGGGGCGGCGATGCTTATAAAGGATGCGGGCGTAGACCTGGGGATCGCGGAAAAAGCGGAATCATGCTGCGGGGGCCGTGCCTTTGGCCTGGGCTTTCGGGGGGATGCCAAGAATTTCGCGGAGGACATGGCGGGCCGGGTGAAGTCTTCCGGCGCCAAGATCCTCCTGACGCCCTGTGCCGACTGTTATGGCGCCTTCAAGTATGCTTATCCGCGCATGGGCGTGGACCTGGGTGTCAAAGTCATGCATATCAGTCAGTACCTGGGCGAGCTGACGGCAAACAGAAAATTAACTTTAACAAACCGGGTGGACAAAAAAGTCACCTATCACGATCCCTGTCATCTTGGCCGGCGAAGCGAACCTTACAGGGGACCGTGGAAGGGCAACAAGCTGTTGCGGCATTCAGCCTTCAAACGCGATGGGCGGAAAGGCGAGTTTGACGCCCCCCGTGAACTTATCCGGTCTATCCCCGGTGTTCAACTGGTGGAGATGGAGCGTATCAGAGAGTATTCCTGGTGCTGCGGCGCCGGAGGTGGCGTTTGGGAATCCGACGAGGAACTGTCCGATTTTGCGGCCAAAGAGCGAATCGAGGAAGCCTTAACGACCGGCGCGGATACCCTGGCCACAAGCTGCCCCTGGTGTGAAAGAAATTTACGCGACGCCGCTGAATCAATGGGCGCCGATATTGAAATAGTGGACGTCACCGAGCTTGTGGCGCGCTCGGTAAAGGGGGAGGTGACCTCATGACATTTCCGATTACTGAAAAAACCATTCCGGATGAGGCGATTTCCCAGTTTACGGAAGCTCTGGGAGAAGAGAATTTTTCCACAAACCCGGCCATTTTAGACTCCTACGCCATGCAGCCCTTTCACAAAACCGAACCGGGGTGCTGGATAAACCGTCCCCTGGCCGTGACATTGCCCGGCAACACCGAAGATGTTCAGGCGGTGGTGAAGATATGCAATCAGTACGGGCTGCGTTACAAGGCCCACAGCACCGGCTGGGGCGCCCACGGCGGGCCCGGCTATAATAATGTGGTGCAGATAGACCTCCGGCGCATGAACAGGATTCTGGAATGGGACGAAAAAAACCGCTACGTGGTGGTTGAACCGTACGTCAACTGTGCCGAGATTCAGGCGGAAGCCATGAAGCGGGGGTTTAACATCCACATTCACGGCGCGGGCAGCGTTTGCTCGCCTCTGGCCAACGCCACCTCCCACTGCGGCATCGGGTGGACAGCGATATCCACGTCAACCAGTTCGCGAAATATTATGGGCGTGGAATGGGTTCTGCCTTCCGGCGAGGTGCTTAAACTGGGAACGTGCGGGTCACTTCCGGAATCAGTTGGCGGTCGCTGGTATTCAGCCGATGGCCCCGGGCCGAGTATGAGAGGCATCATGCGCGGATGGGCCGGGGCAGACGGCGGTCTCGGGGTGTTCACGAAGATGTCCATGAAGCTCTATCACTGGGCCGGGGAGAAAGAAACCAAGGCCAAGGGCCGTCTCTATGATCTGGATGTGGACGTACCGGATAACTTCAGAATTGTTTTTTGCATGTTCCCCGACGCCAGGGCGTATGCCGACGCCATGTTGAAAATCGGCGAGGCGGAGATCGGATATTTGCAGTGCAAAAACTCCATTTCGTTGTTGTTCGCCGGCGGCATGCCGCGACTCCTGCGCAAAGTCCACTCTTCGCCGAATATGAAAAATCTTATAGACACATTCAGGTACCAGTTCCAGTTCATCATTGCCGCAAACTCTGATCTGGATTATGAATACCAGAGCAAGAGTCTTGAAAAGATTGTGGACGACCATGGCGGATTCGTCATGGATAATTTTGCCCCCCTGAACTCCCTTATTTACTGGAGTTTTGTCAGGGTGACCGTACCTCCCGTGATATTCAGGATGGGCGGCAATTTCTTCTCGGCCTTTGGTGGGGACGAGGCTGTTGACAATTGCATGGAGCAGGCCAGAATCGGCGAGCAGATCAAGAGACAATTCATCGCAAAAAGCGCGTGCATGGATGATCTTGCCGACGGCGCCTGGACCCTGATGTATGAAAACGGGCTTTTCGCTCATAACGAGGAGTTGTACCCCTTTGATCATCGAGATCCGGTAATGGGCGAGCAGTTGGAGGATTTTGCAAAGGCCTGCACGGAAGCCACCCTGGAGCATAAACTGGGCGGGGGCGGAATGGCCTTTTTCAAGGGCGGCGAGGTGCACGACCTGATGGGGCCACAAATGTGCAACTATCATGTCTGGCAGCGCAAGATAAAAAAGACCCTGGATCCGAAAGATTTGTCGGATTCGAAGTATTATATTTCTTCTGACTGAGGATTTGGTAGAAAACCAAAAAGACAATGAATCTGTCATTGCGAGCGAAGCGAAGCAATCTTAAACGTACATCTGGTAAGGGTTAAGGGGGAGATTGCTTCGTCGTTGCACTCCTCGCAATGACGAGAAATGAATTAAAACTTTTTACGAAGGTATGAGAATAACAAGGAACTGATTATGGCTTCACCTATTTTGGTTTTGGCGGAACGTTCAGGCGCGAAAGTGCTGTCTCTGTCCCTGGAGGCCCTGGCCATGGGCCAAAAGGCGGCCAGGGAAAGCGGCGCGTCCCTGGTCGTTCTGGTTTGTGGAAAGGATGTTTCAGAGGCGGCCAATGCGCTGCTTTGCTATGGCACGGACAAGGTCCTTGCCGTGGACAACGATCTTTTGGCGGATCTCCATCCGGACCTGTTGTGCGCTGCGGCTTCACAGGCATGCGAAAGCATTACGCCCGGGGCCATTTTTATGGCCGAAACCCTGGCGGCCCTGGACCTGGCTCCCCGGCTGGCCGCGCGCTTTCAGACCGGCTGCGTCTCGGACTGCGTGGACGTGAGCTTCAAGGATTCCGGGGGATTTATCTTTACCAAACCGGTTTATTCCGGAAACGTCATGGCCCGGTTTGCCCTTTCCGGAGAACCGGCCGTGGCCACTTTCCGGGCCCGGGCGGCGGAAGCCCCGGAACCCGGGGCGGCGGCGGGGCAGGTGGAAAACCTGGATGTCCGCCTGGATTCCTCCCTTGCCCGTTACGAAGTGGTGGAAACGGTTTCCGACGATGACACGGGCGGTCCCAAACTGGAAAGCGCGGACAAAATTGTCTCCGGCGGCCGGGGAATGGGCGGGCCTGAAGGGTTTGCCGTTTTGGAGGAGCTGGCTGCAGCGCTGGGCGGCGCGGTGGGCGCGAGCCGCCCGCCCTGTGATCTGGGATGGATTTCCCCGGCCCACCAGGTGGGCATCACCGGTGCTATCGTGGCTCCGTCCCTGTATATCGCAACCGCTATTTCCGGTTCCACCCAGCACGTGACCGGCATGGCGGACGCCAGGGTGATCGTCGCCATCAACAATAACGAGGACGCCAATATCTTTAAGATAGCGGATTTTGGAATTTTGGGGGACTGGGAGGAGGTTGTTCCGGCCCTTACCCGGGCGGTTTTTGAAAACAAAGAGACTGCGTCATAATACAAAAAAGCAACATTCGTGTCATTGCGAGAAAAGCGAAGCAATCTTGAACGCAAAATTGGTAAGGGGTAAGAACAAGATCGCCACGTCGCTTCGCTCCTCGCGATGACAAAAAATGAATAGGACACAGCCTCAAAGGATAGTCATAAATGGAAAAAAGGAGTGATACCCCATGCATATTGTCGTTTGTATGAAGCAGGTGCCGGATCCGGAAAGCCCTCCCGAGTCTTTTGCCATTAACCAGGAGACCCTGCGCGTGGAGCCCCAGGGTATCCCGCCGGTCATGTCCCTTTTTGATGAGAACGCCCTGGAAGCGGCCCTGAAGATGAAGGACGCTGACAAGGACGGAACCAAAATCACGGTGCTTTCCGCCGGCAAACGGTTGCCGGACGCGGTCATGCTCAAATCTCTGGCTGCGGGCGCGGACGCGCTTGCCAAAGTCGAAGGGGCGGATCTTGACAATATGGCCTTAAACGCCCGGGGTACGGCCCATGTTCTGGCCAAAGCCATCGAAACGATCGGGGACGTGGACCTGATCCTGGCCGGCCGCCAGGCCGCGGATTCCAACGCCGGGCAGGTGGGCGCGGAGATCGCCGCGGCCCTGGACCTCCCCCTGGTCACCATGGCCCGCAAGATTTCGCCGGACAGCGATTCGGTCATCGTGGAACGGGTCCTGGCGGACGGGCATGAAGTTGTCAAAGCGTCTATGCCTTGTGTGGTGGTGGCCTCCAACGAGGTGGGAGAACTTCGGTATCCGGCCATGGCAGAAAGAAGAAAGGCCAGGAAAAAGCCGGTCTCCTCAACCGGCACCGGGGACGTGGGCGCGGACCCGATCCCGGAAGCCGGGGCCGGCCTCAAGGGCCTGGAATATCCGGCGGCCAAAGAGCGCCAGTGCCAGATCATCCCGGGTGATGATCCCGCCCGGGCGGCAAAAGCCCTTATGGAAAAATTAAAGGACGCGGGGATTTTTTGAATAAAAAAATAAGAGGGAATTGCCGTGAAATACCTGACAAGCCTTGGATACGATCCGAACGGGAGACGTTGGGAAAAATATTTTTTCGGGCTGCATTTTGCGCTATCCTGGATCAGCCTGGCCGCCTTTGGATATCTGATCGCAGCCCCGCTAATTGTTGAAGGGCCGCTTTCCGTACTTCATGCCATGTTTGTTGCCCTCATGTTCAAAACATCCCATTTTGCATATACCAACGGGACGTTTTTTGTCGTGGCGGTTCTGTATCTCATCTATACGGTAAACAGCCTGCTTCCGTTTGAAAAACGGTGGGCGAAATATCCTTTTCTTGCGGATGCAGCGACACTCCTGGCCCTGCTTTATGCCAACCACTACTCCTTTCAGCTCTTTCTGGTACTGCTTCCTGTCATACCCTGGTATCTGATTCATCGGGTGGCTGGTTCAAAATTGATAAGGAGGACTGAATAAATGACGATCCAGAAATTTGATCAGGAGAAATGCACCGGTTGCGGCGCCTGCGTGGAATACTGCACCAGAGATGTGTGGCGAATGGACCCCAAAACCGGGAAAGCCTGTGTGGCCTACAAGGAGGATTGCCAGGCCTGCTATACCTGTGAAATCAACTGCCCGGAATTTGCCATCTGGGTGCACCCGTTTCGCTATGCACCGAAAATGTGGCCGTGTGACATGGAGTTTGAAGACAATTAGGAGTTGACAGACACGTAAAAAGTCGTCACTCCGGGCTTGACCCGGAGTCTACGCATAATTAAGTAACTAAAAAAACTGGATACCGTGTCAAGCCCGGTATGACAAAAAAGCTGTTTTTCCGAATTTTTACGAGTCCATCAGGAGTTTACCATGAACCGTATTTCAAGAAGAGACCTGTTGAAAGTCATGGGTATTACCGGTGCCGCAGCCATGACACCGTTCCCCGTAAAACATGCCCTTGCGGCCAGGCGGCCCGTGCCAAAGGTAAATATTTTAAAATCCTACCCTTATGAAGACCGGGAAGTTTTTGCGGCGGACCTTGTTATCGTGGGTACCGGACTCGGTGGTTTATGGGCGGCGGTTACCGCGGCAGAACAAGGGATTAAACGGATCGCTATTGTCGATAAAGGCGGGCTGGGCGTTTCTTCCGGTTCCGCCATGATTCTCGCGGGCACACTTTACTGGCTCGAAGGCGATGATCTTGCTGCCTGTGAGAAAGAATACTTACAATTCAGCGGCGGGCTCGGTCATCGGGACATGCTCCGGGACATGATGCAGACTTCCCGCAGCCGAATGGAAAAATGGAAAAAGTGGGGCGTTACCTATGATGGGTTTCCGGTGACCGGCACCCGCATGCTGACGGATGGAAACCGTTATAACAAATTGAGCATCAATCCGCTTTATAAAGGCTGGTCCTGTGGCCGGGCGCTGGTTCAGTGCCTGCTGGACAGAATTGATGCCCAGGGCGCGTCCACGTATTTTTCAAAAACAATGATAACCGATTTACTGGTGGAAAACGGCCGGATGAACGGCGCTGTGGGGGTGAACCGGATGAACGGAAACAGGGTTGTTTTCAAGGCGCCGTCCGTCATCCTGGCAACGGGATCCTGCGCGTTTGGACCGGGATATAATGTAAGCGCCCATCAAACCGGTGACGGCTACGCCCTGGCCTATCGCGCCGGCAACAAACTGCAGAATTGCGAATTTTTGAACCTGGATGTTCTGGCCCGGGATTATAATCTGGAGGGCGGTCATCTGACCGGCATGTTCGGTTCCCGGTTCATCAACAAGCACGGAAAAGATTTTATGTGGGATTATGATCCCAAACACGGCACGAATTCAAATTTCAATACCTGTGCCTTTGCCTTTGCCGATGAATGGGCCAAGGGCAACGCCCCCATTTACCTGGACCAGACCAATGTTATATACAAATATATCGTCTCCAGAATATTTGAAAATTCAAGCCCCCTGAACACCTGGCAGGCGCTTAATTACAAACGGTTGCGGGAAACAGGGAACGACCCCACAGATTACCCGCACAGTCAGATTGTTTTATATTTCGGACAGCAAGGTTGTATCCGAACCAACAATGACCTGATGAGTGATGAAATTGACGGGCTGTTTGCCGCCAGCCTCAGTCAGTCATTTGATATGACGGTCATCAAAGGAATCGCCTCCGCCCGGGGTATGTGGTCGGGAGAAAAAACCGGCCGGACAGCCACCGCGTATGCCAGGGGGGCAGACGCGCCGAAATTAAATAAGGACCAGGTGGAGAACGCGCTGGACCGTTCTGTAAGATTTATGAACCGGGAAAACGGCCATACCTACTGGCAGTTAATGAAAAAATTTCAGAATCGTTTTTACCAACCGCAAATCGGTCTGCGGAAAACGGCCGAAAGCCTTGAACAGGGATTAAAACAACTGGCTGAATTTAAGAAAAATGATTTGCCGACCCTGACGGCCAAAGATTCGCATGAACTGGTAAAAGCCCATGAACTGGCGAATATGACACTGATGGCAGAATTGTTTTTAAAGTCTTCACTCATCCGGACAGAAAGCCGATATTCCCACAGAAGAATGGAATATCCCTTGCCGGATAATGAAAACTGGCTGAAATTTATCAACTGGCAATCAAAAAATGATAACGAGGATGAGCAGACTTTTGAAGTGCCGGCCTGAAGAAATGAGGGGGACTGATTATGCCAAAGGAAACAGCGGCAGATACGAAAGCAGCAGTACTTGAAGACATCATCGTGCGTCGAAGAACAACGCGAAATTTTGCGGAAGCCTCACCTTCGAGACAGGCGATTGAAGCCGTCATAAAGGCGGGGCATCACGCACCCTTTGCCATCATCGGCGCAAAAGACGAACACCCGCTTCGAAAGTTTATTGTCTTACATAAAGATTCCCCCGAACGTGAGGCTGTTCAAAGACGGTTGGAATCAAAATCAAAATTAATTACGGATTTGATCCAATTTGGTTTTATACGACACATCTGGCGATTTTTTGAAAGATTTATCGCCCTGAAATCCATTCCCCTGTCGTTGTATGAGGAAGCCCATTTCCTGCTGGTGCAATCAACGGAAAGCAAAGGGCACTTTTTACATATTCGTGAAGCCCCCTACTATGTGATTATTGCCGAAAAATTTAGAAGCCCGCAGGTGACGAACTTTTTGCTTCGACAGTCCGTCGCGCACTGCCTGCAGAATATGTGGTTAACTGCAACCGCCCAGGGACTGGCTTTTCAGCCTGTCTCGGCTACCAAATTTCTGTCTGCGGATAAAAAAGTGTGCCGGATACTCGGCATAAATCCGAAAGAGTGGGAGCTGGACGGATGTTTGATCGGATATCCCAAAAAAGAAGTTCCGCCCAGGTCAAAGAAAACCCTGCTTGACGAAATTGTGACCTGGATTCAATAGGAAATGGGACTTGCCCTCCGAAAACGGATCCAGCCGGGGGATGCGGTTCAAACAGTGGTTTTCTAACGTAAAAAGTGGTACAACAATTGGGGGCAGGTCCGTTTTCCGTGCCCGCTTTTGAACAATTGCTATCGATGTTAACCTGCCAGGATGAAGGTTTTACCGGCAGTGAGGCTGTAATTGCGAATATTTTTGTGCGTCCTGAGTTACGTTCCGAATATGCGGATTATTGATCATGGGAAATGTAAATCGTTGTAATTCCATCGATGATTTGAACCGGCGGGCGAAAAAATCCGTCCCCGGGGTGATCTATGATTACATTGAAGGCGGGGCGGAAGATGAGATCACCATGGCACGTAACCGGGCTTCTTTTTTGGATTATGAATTTGTGCCGCGGGTTTTAAATGATGTAAAAAACATCGACCTCACCACCGCCATGCAGGGGAAAAAATATGCCCTGCCACTGTTCCTTGCGCCTACGGGCATGTCGCGGTTATTTCATTATCAGGGGGAGACAGCGGTTGCCCGGGCCGCCAGAAACAATGGGATCCCCTATGCTTTATCCACGGTCGGCACCACCTCCATTGAAGATATTGCAAACATATCCGGGGGATCGCATTTTTTTCAGATCTATGTCTGGCAAAACCGGGATCTGGTTTATGCCTTTATTGACCGGTGTAAAAAAATGAAATACAGCGGTATCATTCTGGCGGTGGATTGCGCGTCCCTGGGGAAGCGGGAGCGGGACTTGCGAAACGGCCACGGCCGCCCCCTGGAAATGAAAATCAGAACCGCCTTGAGTGGATTGACCAGGCCCGGGTGGATTTATCGGTTTTTGACCTCCGGCAAGCTTCGAATGGCGAATATGGTTGATCATCTGCCCCATGGGGGGGATGCCCTGAAAACCATCGACAGGGTAAATGAACAGTTTGATGCCTCGGTTACCTGGGAAGACGCCGAAAGATTGCGGGATTGCTGGGATGGCCCCTTTTTGTTAAAAGGAGTTCAATGTATCGAAGACTGCAGGAAAGCTGTTGAGATTGGCGCTACCGGGGTTGTTCTGTCCAACCATGGTGGCCGGCAGCTGGATGGGGCACCGCCGGCATTGGAACTGCTGCCCGGGGCGGTCTCCGCTGCCGGAGGAAAACTGGAAATCTATATTGATGGAGGCATCCGGAGGGGGTCAGACGTGGTCAAAGCCATGGCCCTGGGTGCGGCCGGCTGTATGATCGGGCGGCCCTATCTGTACGGGCTTGCGGCCGGGGGTGAAAACGGTGTGGAGCGCTCGATTCAGATTTTAAAGGAAGAGATGGTGCGGGTGATGCAGTTAATCGGGTGTGATGCCATCCATAAACTGCATGCCGGTTATGTGAGAAAAATTCGGTGACGGCGGAAAGGTACCAATGCGTAACGGCGCAGAAGCATTGATCCAGACTTTAATGAACGCCGGTGTGGACACTTGCTTTACAAATCCCGGAACGTCCGAGATGCATTTTGTGGCGGCCCTGGACAGTACCGACATGAGAGCCGTCTTGACGCTGTTTGAGGGGGTGGCTGCGGGAGCTGCGGACGGGTATGCGCGAATCGCCAATAAACCGGCAGCAACCTTGCTGCATCTGGGGTGCGGACTGGGCAATGGCCTGGCGAACCTGCACAACGCCCGCAAGGCGCGGGTGCCGGTGATCAACATTATCGGTGATCACGCAACTTACCACAAACAGTACGATGCGCCGCTGGAGTCGGACATTGAAACGGTGGCCCGCAATTTTTCTTCATGGATCCGTACCTGTCAATCAACAGGACAACTGGCCGCCGATGCCGCAGAAGCTGTTGCGGCCGCCAAGGCGTCGCCGGGGCAGATATCAACCCTGATTCTTCCTGCGGATGTCTCGTGGGGCAAAGGCGGAACGGCGGCAGCGGCTTTACCCGCTGTCGTTCCCGAAACGGCTCCCCGCGCAGTAGTCCAGCAAATTGCAGAAGTATTGTTACAGCAGGGCAAGAAAAATGCGCTGTTATTGGGCCGGAGAGCCCTGCTGGCAGACGGCTTGATGGCCGCCGCCAAAATTGCCGAAAAAACGGGAGCAAAACTCTTTGCCGAAGTGTTTCCGGCACGAATGGAGCGGGGCGCGGGGCTGCCGGGTATCGAGAGAATTGCCTATCTCGCGGAAATGGTATTTGTTCAGTTAAACGGGGTTGACAATCTTATTCTGGTCGATGCCAGGGAACCGGTCTCGTTTTTCGCCTATCCCGGCAAAAAAAGCTACCTTGTACCGGATCATTGTGCCGTACACCACCTTGTCGCTCCTGATCAGGATGTGGTGGGAAGCCTGCAGCGTCTGGTATCCGCAGTTGGTGCCGACAAGACGGCGCCTGAACTTCAGCAAGCGAAAAGACCTCGGCCGCCGTCGGGCAGACTGAACGCGGCCAAAGTGTGTCAGGCGATTGGCGCCCTTATGCCGGAAAACGCCATTATCGCCGATGAAGCACAAACCTCGGGGCTGAAACTGCCGGCCTTTACCGCCGGTGCGCCCAGGCATGATCTGCTCACGCTCACGGGCGGGGCCATTGGGCAGGGATTGCCGGTGGCTATCGGGGCTGCGATCGCCGGTAAAGGCCGTCCGGTAATCGCCCTGGTCGGCGATGGGGCCGCCATGTATACGATTCAGTCGTTGTGGACGATGGTCCGGGAAAACCTTGATATTACCATCATTGTGTTCAACAATCGTTCCTATGCCATTCTCAACATTGAGCTGGAAAGAGTTGGTGCGGAAAAAGCCGGCCCGAAAGCAAAAGCACAATTCGACTTGTCGCAGCCCGGGATTGATTTTGCCTGTCTTGCCAAAGGCATGGGAATGCCCGCCCAGACAGTGCATAAAGCCAAAGCGCTCAACAAAGCGTTAAAGAATGCCTTCAATGAACCCGGCCCGCATCTGATTGATGCCATCGTCCCTAATGCGTACGCGGGTTTGAAACTGAAAGCACTGCCCCGCGTACTCGGTGTAATGCACCGCATTCCTTCTCCTGTCGCAAAAGCGATAAAGAAAAAATTTTCTCCCTGACTGCCTTCCGGGCTACCCGCTATTGGGCCTGAATATTTCATGGCTTTTTTGATATAAGATTTGTTCGAATTATATTTGCGGCTGTATGATCCTGAAAAGGAAACGGCGCTTCAGATTTTATTGAAGCGCCGTTTCCTATATTCAGGCTATGGTGTTACGGGACCCTGAGATCGGGTCAGACGAGGTCGAAGCGGTCCAGGTTCATGACCTTGTCCCAGGCCGCGATAAAGTCGTGCAGAAATTTTTTCTCGGCATCCGCGCTGCCGTAGACTTCCGCCAGGGCCCGGAGCTGGGAGTTGGAGCTGAAGATGAGGTCGACCCGGGTGCCGGTCCACTTGCGTTCGCCGCTTTGGCGATCCCGGCCTTCGAACACGTCTTCGTCGTCCGCGGTGGGCCGCCACTCCGTATTCATGTCCAGCAGGTTTACAAAGAAGTCATTGGTAAGGGCCTCCGGACGGCTGGTGAAGACGCCATGCGGGGATTGCCCGAAGTTGGCGTTCAGAACGCGCATGCCGCCAACCAGGACCGTCATCTCCGGCGCGGTCAGCGTCAGCAGCTGCGCCCGGTCCACCAGCAGTTCTTCGGCCGATACGGCGTATTTGGCTTTCTGGTAATTCCGGAACCCGTCTGCGGCCGGTTCCAGTACGGCGAAGGAGTCCGCGTCGGTCTGCTCCTGCGACGCATCCGTGCGTCCCGGCACAAAGGGGACCGTTACCTCGTGACCGGCATTCCGAGCCGCCTGTTCGACACCGGCGCAGCCGCCCAGGACGATCAGGTCGGCCAGCGACACCATTTTTTCGCCGGACTGGGCGCTGTTGAAGGCCTGCTGGATGTCCTCCAGAGTCTGCAGCACGGTCGCCAATTGCTCCGGCTGGTTCACCTCCCAGTCCTTTTGCGGCGACAGACGGATACGCGCCCCGTTGGCCCCGCCGCGTTTGTCGGAGCCTCGGAAAGTGGCGGCCGAGGCCCAGGCGGTCGAAACCAGTTGGGACACAGACAGGTCGGCGGCCCGGATTTTGTCCTTGAGGTCAGCCATGTCCTCTTTGTCGATCAATTCGTGATCGACGGCGGGCACCGGGTCCTGCCAGATCAGTTCCTCGGCCGGGACTTCCGGCCCCAGATAACGGGAGCGGGGGCCCATATCGCGATGGGTTAACTTGAACCACGCCCTGGCGAAGGCGTCCGCAAACGCCTCGGGGTTCTCCAGATAGCGCCGCGCAATGGGTTCATAGATCGGGTCGAACTTCAGGGAGAGGTCTGCAGTGGTCATCATGGGGCGATGCGTCTTCGACGGGTCATGCGCGTCGATCACCATGTCCTCTTCGTCCACGTCCTTGGCCAGCCATTGATTTGCGCCGGCCGGGCTCTTAACCAGCTCCCATTCGTATTTGAACAGCACCTTCAGATAGCCCATGTCCCATTGGGTCGGGTTCGGCTTCCAGG
>CAZWCS010000006.1:0-64431 GCA_964632805.1 uncultured Desulfobacterales bacterium | reverse complement strand
TTCTCCGGAATCGATACCCTCAACCACGAAAAATTTCAAACGGGGTCTTGCCGGCCAACCAACGCCCATGAATGAGGTAAAGCTGAAAAACAGGGAGGGAAACACGATACCTGTAGAAATCAACATGACGACGATTATGGGACCCGACGGAACACCGACGGGCAGGATCGGGGTGGCCCGTGACATCGCCGACCGCAAAAACGCGGAAAAAATTCTGAAGGAAAGTGAAGAAAAATTTCGCACCTTCTTTAATCTGGCCCCCCAGGCCATTTCCCTTACGGATAAAGAAACGGGCAGGATCGTAGATGTGAACCCCATGTTTTGCACCTTAAGCCAGTATTCCCGAAAGGAATTGATCGGGAAAAAAACAGTCGAACTGGGCTTTTACTCCGAATATGACAGAACCCGTTTTTTGGAACAACTAGCGCATACCGGAGAAGTCGATGGTTTAAAAATGGCTTTTACAATTAAGGACGGAACCATCCGGACCGGGCTTTTATTTGCCAGAATGATCTACATCACCGGGACGAAACAGATATTTACCATTATTCTGGACATAACCGAACAGCAACGTCTGGAAGCTCAGCTTCAGCATGCAAAAAAAATGGAAGCCATCGGCACGTTGGCCGGTGGTGTGGCCCATGATTTGAACAATGTGCTTTCCGCCATCGTCAGTTATCCGGATCTCATATTGATGGAGTTGCCGGAAAACAGTCCCCTGCGTGAAGCGATCCTGACCATAAAAAAAGCCGGTGAACGGGCCGCCGCTATTGTAGACGACCTTTTGACCCTGGCCCGCCGGGGGGTTGTCGCCGTAGAAGTAACCAACCTGAATGAAATTATAATGAACTATCTCCAGTCTCCGGAGTGTAAAAAAGTAAAAGAATTTCATCCCAATGTGGCGATTACGAGCGATCTTGAGAACAACCTGCTCAATGTTATGGGCTCCCCCTTTCATTTAACAAAGATGGTTATGAATATGGTTTCCAACGCGGCAGAAGCAATGCCGGACGGCGGAAAGGTTATTATATCCACCCGCAATGAATATATGGATAAACCCGTGAAGGGTTATGATGATGTGGAAGAAGGCGATTATGTTGTTCTCCGCATATCGGATACCGGCGTCGGGATGTCGCCGGAGGAGAGAGAACGAATATTTGAACCTTTCTACACCAGAAAAGTGATGGGGAAAAGCGGAACGGGACTGGGCATGGCGGTGGTATGGGGAACGGTCAAAGACCATAAGGGATATGTTGATATACAAAGCGAGGAAGGAAAAGGAACCACCCTTACCCTTTATTTTCCGGTCACCCGCAAGGAATTGACGGAAAAAGAAAAGACGCTGCTTCCCGGCGATTATCTGGGACAGGGAGAATCCATTCTGGTGGTCGACGATATCAAGGAGCAGCGTGAACTGGCCACTGTTATTTTAAAAAAACTGGGCTACACGGTTACCGCGATCGCCAGCGGGGAAGAGGCGGTGGAATATCTGGCGCACAAGGCAGTGGATCTTTTGATACTGGATATGATCATGGCCCCCGGTATGGACGGGCTGGAGACCTACAAAAAGGTTCTGATCCTGCATCCGGGTCAAAAGGCCATCATCGCCAGCGGATTCTCCGAAACCGAACGGGTGAAGGAGGCCCAGGCACTGGGCGCCGGACGCTATATCAAAAAGCCGTATACGTTGAAAAATATCGGCATGGCGGTTAAAGAAGAACTGGCGAAGAAAACGCTGACGGAAATCGAATAAGACGGAAGATTGATGCCCTCGTAAAAGTCGTCACTCCGGGCTTGACCCGGAGTCTATGCATAATTAAGTAATTGAAAAAACTGGATACCGGATCAAAGCTCCGCCCGGACACCGATCCGGGATGACAAAAAAGATGTTTTCCGACTTTACGAAGCCGTCAAGATTTTATGCCTGCTTTGCGCCGGGGGACCACAATTCTGGTTAAGGTCTGCGGCCTGATTATGCCTATCCCGCAAGATGGTTCAGTTCCCTTTGTATTCGCCGTTTGACTTTGGCGATGGTGATATCGGCTCTTCTTTCCCTGATACCATCGGCCAGGCGGCAGGCCTCGTTGACCGCCGCTTCGATGAAAAAAATGGGAAGGGTGGGAGAAGCGGTCTCGCCGGTTTGCGGCACATGGATATCAAACAGCAGGTGCTCTTGAATGGCTGTAAGCACAGGGATGGGGAGCTGCGGCACCTGGAGCTGGTCCCGCCGGGCAAAAATCTGTTCCTCCAGGGAACTGACGGCCTGGTAAAAATTGTCCTGTTCGGATTCTCCAATTCTGGGAAAAATCCGGTCGGCCACCAGCAGATTGAATACTTTCTGCGCCCTGCCGGCTTTTTGATTGTCGCGAATAATCCGTTCCACGCTGCGGGTGGGGTCAAACTCGGCCCGCATGAGCTGATGCAGCCGGGTCCGGGCCGCGGTGCGGTCCGCCTCTTCCAGGCGGCGGTCTTCATCCAGGACAATATCGGCCAGGGCCGCATAATCTGTAATCAACCGAATTTCGGATTTGCCCGCTTCATCAATGCAGGCCGCGGCATAGGCCACCACTTCCACCTCAATATCCGGCACCGCTGCCGTTACCCGCATTACACACGGCGGCAAATCAAACTGATTCATGGCCGCCACCACCTGTTCGAAAACCGGCTCTCCATATGAGGCAAAATGAAGCGGTTGCCGCCCGTCCGGATCTCCCCTTTCATATGCTTCCCGGTCCGCAGTCAGGGCGGTCTGATCCGGCACATTTTCCAGGCCGCAAAGGCAGAACCTCTTTTTGTCCGCATTCGCCGTGCCCCCAAGAGCTTGCAGATAGGGGGAAGTGGTCAGGGCATCATAAATGTCCGCCAGGATAACCGGCGGCGGGGTGGCATATTCGCTGCTTTGCAGGCGCAAATAGATATCATATAACTGCCGGGGCGGAATCTCCATGCTTTGGGTACGCTGACTCTGCGCTTGTATCCGCTCCCGGGCGCTTTGCCACAAAACCTCTTCGTCAAGTTCCCCTGCCGCCAGTTTTTCAAATTCCTCTTCGGTTACCGGCAGCAGTGATATCTGCTGGGAGCCGACCACCTCACCGGCCTGGGCCAGACGATGCAGCAGCCGGTCATAGACGATCTGTTCGGCGGTGTTCAGGTAACACAAATTCAAAACGAATACTCGATCATGGGTTTGCCCAATTCTATCAATGCGGCCGATACGCTGCTCCACTTTCATGGGGTTCCAGGGCAAATCATAATTGATAATCAAATCTGCGGTTTGCAGGTTCAGCCCTTCGGCGGCGGCATCGGTGCAGATAAGGACGTCGATTTCCTGCCGGAAAAAGCGGTGCCGGATGTCGTCCCGGTTGACATTTTTCAGGCGGCCGCTTTCGGCCTCCACAAACTGACCGCCCCGGCCGGAATAGGTCCCCAGGCGCATAAACCGGTTAATTTGGCGCAGCCGCTGTACAATATCGGTCAGGGTGTCATAAAAGCGGGTAAAAATGACGGTTTGCCTGATTCTTCCCTCGTGCAGCCGGCGTTTTTCCAACACCTCCAAAACTTCTCGCATCTTCAGCGGCATCGCGGACAAGTCGGCCAGCGGTGCCAGCATTTCCTCCAGACGCTCCTGCTCCCAGGCCAGGTCGGCTTCCGTCCGGTTGCGCAAAAGGGTTTCTACAATTTTTTTGTCCTCTTCCTCAGCGTCGCCGAACAAACGGTCCCGGTTGTCCAGATCGTCGGCCTCGGTTTCCTCCGGCTGGGTGTCTTCCAGCGTGGCCCTCACCCGTTCTTTCCGCCGCTGCAGGGTTTCCCGCAGGGCAAACAGGCTGGAGGCCAGCCGCAGGCGCAGAAAACTCAGATAAAACCCCAGACTGGTTCGCCATTGGTTGCCTTCACTACTGGCCGCAATCTGCTGCCGCAAGTCCCGGCAATACGCCTCCAGAGCCTCATAAGCGGTTTTTTCCAGTCCCGTCAATTGAATTTGCGGTACCTTTAGAATTTTTCTGCTGGGTAAATTTTCTTTCAGCTGGTCCTTTTTCTTGTAAATTTCCAGAAGGGGCCGGGTATGGCGCAGCATGACCCGGGACAGGGGCGCAGCGGCAAAAATCAAACGGGCCATGTTAACGCGGTCCCGGCCCTGAGGCTGTTCTCCTGTCTCCAGCCAGCGATCCGCAGCCGTGCGGATGGAGCCGTCGATCACCGCGGTTGTAATAAACTGCCAGAGAAAGGGATCAAAGCGCTGCAAAGAAAAAACCGCCTGCCGCAGCAGTTCCCAATCATGGTCGGACAACTGTTGCCGGCGCACCAGTTTTCCCAGACGCTGGTAATAGGCCCAGGTCAGGCTGGGGTCATGCTGAAAATGGGCCACCCGGTCGGTCAAGTAAATCAGATCAAATACCTCGATCCAGTCCAACTGCATGGGGGTGGCCGTAGCCAGCCAGAGAGACCGGGTCCGGCGGCGCAAATGATCGGCGATGGTCTCGAACAGAAGCCCGTATTCCGGGGCGCTTCGTTCGCCCTGCCGGGGATTTTTGCGGCGGGCGTAGTGGGCTTCGTCCACCAGGGCCAGGTCAAAGGTTTCGGCCTGGTGCAGATCGGCCCGGCGTTGTTTCCGGCTGAGCAGGCCGGTGGAGACAATGGCCAGATCCGGATCATACAGGCGGCCTCCGGAGAAACGTTTTTCCTCTGGAAAGATATATTCCGCCCGAATCTGATTTCCACCCCGGACACGGGCAAAGGGCAGAAAACATTTGGTCGCCATTTCCCGGTGCCACTGCCGGGTTAAACTGGCCGGCGGCGCAATCAGCACCCGCCGCACCAGGCCGGATAAATACAACGAGCGAATGGCCAGACCGGCTTCAATGGTTTTGCCCAGCCCCACCTCGTCGCATAACAGATAATTATAGGGCCAGGTCTGAATCAGCCGCCGGGCCACCACTTCCTGGTGCGGCCAGGGCTTGACCGGCGCCGTTTCCAGACCTACATACCGGCCGCCGGGCAGCCGGGGACCGTCTTTAATGACGGCAAACTTCAATCGCTCCAGAGCCCCCGGCGGGGGAATATCCGGCCTTCTGGCGCTGGAGCCGTCGATCTCCCGGGGCCGGGTAACGGCTTGCCCCATCTGAATCAGTTTTTGAGACACCGCTTCCGGCAGGGTCAGCACAGTAATGCAGGGATTATGATTTTCCCAGAGCGTCTCGAAAGAGCGGTCGGCCTCGTCAATCCGCTGCTGGTCGCTTTCTCCCCACCAGTCGGCATGCAGATTGATATTTTCCGCATTGTGCACCAGAGCCCGGCGGGACTCGTTCAGCGATCCGGACATATAAATCCGTTCCCCCGCCGTATCGGTAAAAATACCCCATTTTTCGTGCACATATCCGTCTGTTAGATCATCAAAGGCAAGCGGCGCCCCGGTTTCTCCGTGCACCCGGAAGGCCACCCGCACCGTCAGGCAGCCCCGGGCCACCATCCAGGCCAGCAGCCCCACGCCGTTAGCCACATCTTCCGGCCAGGTGTGACGATCTGTCAGTTCCCGCTGCAAGCGGTCAGCCAGGCGCTGCTGGTCTCCCGACAGGATGGCGGTCACGTCCGCTGGCTGCAAGTCGGCACCCACAATCAGCCGCATTTTTCCGCCGGCTGCGGAAAAGGCGGAAAATCCCTGGGAAGCCGCAGCCAATGACGAGGACCGGAAATACCCGGCCACCCGGTCATAGGCCACACTGCGTTTCAGCACCGGAAGGTAAAAGTCATGCAGAATATTCACCGGCCGTCCGGCCGGCCCGGTGGAGGAGGTTTTGTAGGTATAGCGCCATTGTCTATCCTGAAAAACCGGGGTGATATTGGTTTTATTTGGCATAGAAAAAATATGATCCAGCGGGAGCCGCCAGAGCGGCCCCTGCCGCCGCGGGCTGCCCCAACGCGATCGTTTCCTGGATCTTCCCCCTATCTGTCATGCCGGATAACCCGGAATCCATGCATATCGTAGCCGTCGTATTGTTTTTGGCTGTGAAACTCCAATGCCCGGATGGCATCCCAGTGCTGCCGCATATGTTCATAGGTACAAGCCCCGGCCACGGTATTGCAATAATAATTATAATGGTTGGAAAAAATTACAGAACTTAAATTGTCTACAATCTGAAGACCCGCTGTCAGCTTGGAGTCGGCAAACAGAGGGGCTTCGTAAATATGGGTTAACAATTTACCGGTTTCTGAACCGAAAATAAACGACATATGAGAGGAGGCGACTTTGAAATCAAATCGTTTGGTGGAATCGGCTATGATTAATCCTTTGTCGTGTACCGCATGTTCTGCAATATACGCATTAAATCTTTCCACCATGTATTGCAGGGAAGAGGTATAGACAGAGGTGGCGGGGGTTGGCTTTTCAGCACTTTTGACGACGGTGACACAGAACAGTTTTCCTTCATATCGGTTGATCAGCTCACAAAGTTTTTTGATATAATAATGTCGTCTGCGGGATTCTCTGTTTCGCGGAGAGCAAAGGCTGTTTCCTTTTATTTCATAGTGCTCCGGGCGCTTGCTGGATCTGTCGATTTCCGGCTGAAAGAATTGACGTTTCAAAGCCAAAAACTCTCTGTCAATGTCTTTCCAGTGGGCCAGCGCCAAAGCCATACCGGATAAGGTGAATATCGGCGTTTGGCCGTTTTTCAGCGGCAAATCGTGTTTTCTGACATCGCCGCTTTCATCAACATAGAGAACACAGGTTGACATATCATCCCCCCGAAATAACAAACGGCCTGCTAAATAAATAGCAAGCCGCCGGGTCTTGCACAGGCACACTGTCGTGCGTGAATGCAATCGCATTCTGCTGCGCAAACATTCTACTTATAGTATTTCCATTGTGTGCCGGAAAGTCAAGAAATTTTATTGTATTTTTTACCCGTTTTTCAATTATGAATAAATGCATATCATCTATTGGATTCTGATAAAAGGCTTTTATTTGAATGGTATATTACCTTTTTTGAAAATTTGTTGCCAACCGTGGCCCCAAAGAAAGGTTTTTTTGGCGCCGCCTGGTATGTCCTTATTGCAACCCAAAAAGAATCGCCCGGGCTTCTTTTTGCAGGGATTCTTCCGGGATTTCCGCGGCCCAGACTTCCAGCAGGGCCAGGATCCGGGATTGTTTGCCGGCGGCCTGCTGGTCCAGGTAAGCCCGGGCTACGGGTATATCCCCCTGACGGAAGGCCATGATGATCCCGCCCAGCACGTCCCACTCGGTCTGGGGGTGTTGCCGCCGGCTGGGATGGCGTTCTTCCGGCCGGGCCAGGCGCAGCCTGGACCCTTTGCGCACCAGAGGAGCGGAAAATCCGCTTTCTTCGGCCGGGGCCTGTTGGGTGCGGCCCTTGCCGGATTCGGCGGCATAAGCGATAAAGCGGCCGGTTTCATACCCGCCGCCTTTGTTTTCCAGGGCCAGGTTCAACGATTTGGAGATGTTCAAGGCTTCGTCATAGGGAAATTCCGCCAAACGGTAAATGCCGAACAGGGTCACGGCCATGGCTGCTTCCGGGGAAAGGTCAGCCATGGTCAGGCGGCCGCCGGTGATGCGCTGGATCTGGTGTTCCGACACCACCCGGCTGGCCTCATTCATGGCCCGGATGGGGCCGACTTCTTCATCCCCGTCAATAACCGGCCATTGTTCGGACAGGACCCGCAGGGCCCGGCCATAGGCAGCCACCATTTCGTCTACGGGGTTGAGCTGCAAGGCTGCAAATTCCTGCAAGCCCTCGGCCACGGCCGTCTGAATCCGCTGCTGCACGCCACTGCCGCCGAATCCAGTCCACAGGGCGGGTTCCTCGGATTGTTCGGTGCGTTTGCGGCAGGCGATGAAGACTGAGCTGACCGCCCCGGCCTTATCCATTAAGTGCATGGAATGGGTGCTTTCGGCTTCCACCGGTACGGTGGCCGTAATGGTCCAGCCGCTGGTGATGAGAGAGTATGTCAACGCCTCCCAGGCCTCCTGGCTTTTGTGGGTAAACATCAGGGTCATAATACCCAGGGGCTTCACCACCCGGCGGCACTCCTTAAAAATATCGGTCATCATGTTTTCATAGGTTTGATGGGCGGCTTTACTGCCGCCGTCCCGGTCGGGGTTGGCCACCGCCTCGTTCTGCTTGTCGGTCAGCCGCCGTTTGAAACAGTAAGGATAAAGATCCGCCAGGGTGCGCTTTTGCCAGACATAGAAGTAGTCGGACAACTCGGCATATTGCACATTGTTGTAATAGGGCGGGTCCATGCAGACCAGGTCTACGGAAGTGTTCTCTAAATCAGGCATATGGGCGGCGGTGTTGGTTGTAATATGCACCTTGGGTGTTGCGGAAGTTTTGCTGGCCATTAATTCAGCCATACCTTGGTAAGCATCGTAAATCTGGGACAGGCACCAGGCAAATCCGGAATGGGGACCGGAAAAAATCATTTCTCCGAAAGTCCATTTTAGGGAAAAATCATGACGTGCGAATAAATGTTTAACGATATTTCTCGTATTTTCCCAAGTTGAAAGGGATGTATTATAATCTAATCCTTTGTCAATGGCGAACTGTAAGTAGGTGATGACGGCTTTGCCTTTTTCCGGTCCCAGTTCATCCAGAATCTGCGGTTTCAGGCGAATGAGTTCCTCGATCAAAAAAACATGGCCCAGCAATTGCCGGGGAGTGAACATGTCGCACCAGCGGGGCATGCCATAATTCACCGGCCGCATGTCATTGCCTTGGGGAAATTTTTCCGTGGGAATCAATCCGGCTGCTTCCCAGCGGTCCCAGTTATCGGCCAGGCGTTTTTCTGCTGCTTCCAGGGCTGCCAGATCGGCCTGGTTGGGCGGTCGGAAAAAGCGGATCTTTTCGGTTTTAATCTGGCCTTTTTTATCGCCGCTTTTATAGCGCAGGGGAAGGCCGTTTTTGTCCAGCCTGGGCTGAAACCGCACTCCTACCACGCAATAGAGGCGGTCCTGCCACTGGCCGTGGAGTGATTCCCCCCGGGCCTGGGCCTTGATTTCGTCGGCATCAATGGCCTGGCGGCAATGCACGCAGCGGCCGATACCGCGGCCGACAGTGGCCAGGCTGGGGTCTTCGCCTTTTGGCCCTTTGCCTTTTTCGGCCTGAAAGGTTTCAAAGCGCACCGTGCCGTTCTGCTTGCGGCCGTCGGTGATAACAGATACCCCCCATTGTTTGCCGTCCTCCTTGCTCAGCCAACAGGTGTTGAGCAGCGGCGCCTCGCCCCCGCAATTGGGGCAGGTGACCTGGCGGCAGAAAAGCAAACCGGTCTGATCGTATTCCGGCACATCAAATTCAGAAATCAGTTCCGGACATTTGATGCAATGATCAGCCAGATATTTTTTTTCGGCAGGTGGAAGAGGGGAAAAGGGGGTTAAGTCCTGCATTGTTTCTGACACATGATCATGCAGCAGGTTTCCCCAGTGTTTGATGTCGTTGGCCAGTTCCTGTCCATACTTGGCCGGATAATTCAAGGTGCCCTGCAAAATAACGGCGGCCACCGGATTTAATTCATTGGCAATAACAGTATGGCCAAGGCGTATGGCCTCAAACGGTATCGATCCGCCCCCGGCTGTGGGATCAAGCACAACCTTCGGGGTTGGTGCGGGTTCCGGGCTTTTTAAAAAGGCGCGGGAATACCCGTATAAATCCTCCGGATCCCATTTGATGGATCGGCCCAAAATTTTTTTAACGGCATCCAGTTTGGCAAATGCAATACGGGCATTGATAAGTGCCGGATCCGCAGTGATCAGCCTGGTGGGAAAGTGTTCGTCCAGTTCGGGCCAGGGGGTGGGAATGGCTTGGGAGCAATTTTCCCAATCTTTGAAAATGGGATGGTTGGCAAGGTCATTATCAATTTTCAATTGAGAAATTATCTCACGATTTTTTTTTCTTCTTTCGTTTTCCTTATCCAGCCAGTTGAGAACTGTCTGATCGACCATCAGCACTTCTGCGCCGTCATCGGTGGTTGTGACTTTATCCAGCAGCTTGCCGGTCAAGGTCCATTCCACCCCGTTGATCGCCACCACCCGCTTTTCTATGCCGAGTTGCCGCAAAAACCAGTCCGGATCGGTGTCCGCCGGCAGCAGCGAGGCCAGGACCGCGGCCCGGGAAGGGGTCAAGGGCCGCCGGGCCCACCAGACATGCAGGAAATAAAGCGGCGGCAGGGCCGAGCTGGCGCCCCTTTCTCTCTGGGTTTCGGCGCCCACCTGGTGGCAGGGAAAGCCGGCTTCAATCAATCGCAGATCATCTTGCCAGGATGCGGTCATGGGCCACTCCGGTTAAAAAAGATTAGCCGTGCCGGCGGAGATCAGCCAGCATGGTTTCAAGGTGCGGATCATGGGGCGGGCCGGCCAGCATGGTTTTCATGCCGGCGGCGGCCCAGCGGTTGGCGGCCTCGCCAAAGGTGGTCATGCGGGAATACCAGTAGCCGGCTTCTTCCCGGGTAAAGCGGTCCACCCGGCGGGCGATCAGCTCCACCCGGTCCATCTCCTTGATGCGTTCCTGGAGCTTGAAGATCAGGGCCAGTTTATACCCGGCTTCTTCGTCGCCCGGCAGGTTGCCCCGAAAGGTGATCCGCGAGCCGCTTACATACTGGGCCAGTTCCAGGGGAACCCCGCGGTAGTCGGCAACGCGGCTCAGAATGGTGCGCAGGACCGGCAGGCAGCGCTGCTGGGCCGGCCCGTAGAGCAGTCCCCGCTCCTTGAGCACGGACCGCGGGGCGACCAGGTCGTCGGTGTCGGTGCGCTGGTCCGGCCAGAGGCGCTGCTTGATGACAAACACCGGTACGGGGCGGTCCTTGTGCTCGGTGACCCGCAACACCCAGGGGGATTTGGAAATTTCCGGCAGGACTTTTTGCTTATAATGGGCCTGGGCCGGGGGAGCTTTTTTGCGTTTGGCGCTCATGTTTTTTGTTTATCCTGTTTCGGCGATTGCAATTCCTGCACAAAGGGACATTCGTCTTCCGGGTGGTTGATGGTCAGGTGGCAGCCGGTCTGTTCGGTAACCGTAACCAGGCCGGCAATGGTCTCAAACAGTTCGCTGATCAGTTGCAGGGTCTCCGGGGAAGCCTTTTCCAGGGTGACCCGCAGCACCCCGTCATCCGGCAGGGCCAGATCGGTTAGGTCCAGCACATCAATGCGGCTTTTGCCGCCTCTGGCATAGATCGAGCCGATACGACGCAGCAGGGGCAAAACGATTTCCGCCCCCTCTTTTCCGGACAGCCGGATGGTGTTGTCTTTCTGGTTCACCCAGCCTTTTTCCGCGGCTGTGGCCGGGGTGACAATCATGTCTTCATTTTCGGGAACATAAAAGGAAGCTGCAGCACCGTGGAACAGTTCCGGTTTTTCCTTTTTTTCCATCGGTCCTTTAAATGCAAACAGCTTGCTTTGCTGGATCAGCTTCTGGAGGCTGTCGCGGATATCCTTGTCCGGAATATCTCCCAGGGAGTCGCACACTTTTCCCGCGATGGCGGCCACGTTGCCCAGCGGATATTGGCGGGTTACGCTGCGGATGGCCTTTTCGATATGATGGGGGTCCGGGCCGGCGGGTTTTTCCCAGCCGCGCTGCCGGGCGCCGGCCGGGGTTATCAGAGAGTAGCCCTTTTCGATCTCCAGATTAAGGGGGATTTCTGCGGTCTCCCGGCTGTAGAATTCATCCGGCAGCGTGGTTTCTTCCTGCCCCATGCAAAACAGGCACCAGTGGCCGGCCGTTACTCCGGCCCGGATGATCTGGGGCAGCACTTCCGGCGCTTCCAGAATGGGCCATTTGCGAATCCGGCAGAAATGTTCCCGCAGGCCGGCCACAGAGACAATATCGCCGGCGGCGCCGAAAAACAGCTTGCGCAAGCCGGTCAGGTCGGCCTGGGTGGTGTGGCTGCCGGTGATCAGTTCATTGTCGTCCTGCAGGGCTTTGCGGATCTGCTCCATGACGGCGGCCCCGCCTTCGCCGCCGGCGGTGCGGATCTCCTTGCATACGATCTGGCCGCTGGCCGAGGGATACCAGAGGTGGCGGTAGGTTTCAGTGACCGTTGAGATTAACGCAATTTCCCGTTCGCTGTGGCGCTGTTTAAAATCGTCCTGGTCCAGTCTGGCGGCGTTGATGCCAAAATTTTCGGGATTTTTTTTCAGTTCCCGCATGGCCAGCACCGAGCGGGCCAGGTCGCTGAGTTCCTGGCGTTTCTTGTCTTCGACCGTTTGGCTGGTGGCCGGCAAGGACTGCTGTTTCGGCTTGCCGGTTTTTGCCCGCACGGTTTCCGGAACCAGCAAAAAGACCAGGTTCTGTTCAATCCGCGGCCGGTTGGGACCGGCGGTGGTAACAAAATCTTCCACACTGACGGGATCGGTTTTCAAGGCGATCAGGGCCAGGGCGGGTTGGCCTTTTTTATCAGGGATGTGCTCCGGTGCGCTCACATCGGGAATAATGGTAAACGGTCCGGCCCCCGCGCTGACCACTTTGCGGGCGGTGGCCTCCAGCAGAGCGTTCACGGCCGCGGTTTGCAGGCCGCGCCGGATTCTGGCTAGGGCGATATTAATGGAAGGCTCCAGGCTGGCATAATACCGGCCCTGCTGAAAGCGCAGGTAAAAGGCACTGTGATTGATTTCTTTCAAGGCTTCCGTCACCTGGGGCGGGGTTAAGCCGGGAAAGCTGACTTCAAAGACCGCTTCCTGTTCGGTCAGCCCGAAAATATTGGAGGAAAAGCCCTGGTCGCGGCCCACCAGGCTGTGCAGGAATACGGTTTTCCAGGTATATTCATACAAGGGATACCCTTCCGGATGCGGGTTGTACCGGTCTGCTTCTTCGGCGTTGCTGCTGCCGCCGGTCAGGGTGTCGGTGTCGGCCCCGCCCACGTCGGCGTTTAAAACGGTGAGCAGGTCGCCGCTGCCGGTGCGGCCGATCACTTCGTTGACGATGCGGGCCTGGCGCAGATCCAGATGGCTGGCGTGAATCATGGGAATTTCGGCCTGGTTCTGCCACAAATTGCGAACAGCCAGGGCCAGCACCCGCAAAACGCCCCGGGTGCCCTGAAAATTTTCATAGGTGGCCAGTTTGTGATTTAAAAAATCGATAAACGTGGGGTGAAAGGGGTAATGGGCCGCCAGGATATCGGAAAATTCTTTGCGGGTGGCCTTGTCCGGCAGCATATCGGAATTTTTCTGATACATCGCAACATATTGCCCGGCAGTCTCGGCGGCGGCCGCCCCATCGATGCGGACAAACAGGCGCTTGGCCAGCACGCGCGATATTTCCGAGGCCTGGACCGGCACCACCGAAGTGGCGTCCCGGGCAACCACGCTGGCGATGCCTTTGATGGCCCGCTCGCCAATACTCAAGGCATCGTCCGTCGCCATTTCCTGGCCGGTGATATGGGACAACAATTCGGCCAATTCCCCGGTTTGTTTGGAAAAGGCGTCCTTGGTGCCGGCCAGGGTAAGCACCACGGAAATGCCGGGATGGGACCGGGCATAGTCATGCAGGCTCAGCAGAAAGGCCGCCAGTTGTTCACCGCCCCCGGTCTTGGCCGCCGACAGCCGGGCCGCATACTGGGCCAGCTCGTCGATCATGAGCAACACTTTTTTTCCGGCAAACACGGTTTCAAAAAAGTTGGTGCCGGGCGCGGCCGGGGAGGCGGCATCTTCTTCCACCTGCTGGTACAGCGCTTCCCCGCCGATTTGATAGGCGATTTCGCCCCAGAGGGTGTAGGGAATTAATCGGGTTCCCCGGGGTTTATGGACCGGGATGTCAATGCCGGAGATGCCGACCACATGGATGGTACCCTTTTCAGGAATATATGGGGCGGGAACCAGGTTACCGAGGCAGTCTTGCAGCTCTGCGCCCCGGTAGGCGATATGGGCGCAGGCAATCAGGGTGTGGGTTTTGCCGCCGCCGAAAGCGGTTTCCAGGCGATGGATGGCCGGGGCCGTGCTGTCGCCGGCCAGGCGGGCAAATACCTCGCTTAACACCATTTTAAACCCTTCGGTGGGGTAGGTGCCTTCGGTGAAAAACTGAGCGGCATCGGAATAAACCGGATGTACGCCCGACTGGTTGGCCTGATAAAACCGCATGACGGCATTTAAGGAAGCGGTAAAAATTTCCGGGTTAAACGTGCCTTCCAGAATATCCTTTCGGGGTTCACAGGTATGGATGATGTTTTGCATAAGCGCCTCTGTAAAATGGCAGCGAACGGGCCGGCCAAGTTTTTAATTTTGAATTTTTTGTTTATATCACCGATTGGAATTGAAAACAAGAAGGAGCACAAAAGCACTTTGCTCTATCCGGATCGGCTTATGAACAGCCCGGCGGGTGTTGTCACAGTTTACATAATAGTAAAATTTTTTACAGCAAATACAACCGGTGCTGTCCGGATTTTTGTCTCGAAACGGTGCGGTTCAATTTTTTAAGTTTTTGTTTTTATCAGATATTCAATTAAAAATCCATTTTTCCCCTTAAATTGCATAAAATTTGCTAGCATGGTAAAAAGTGTCACCCGAACGGCAATATTGCATTCGGCCGGTTTTGATACGGGAGAAAATTGATGAAAAAAAAATTCGCGACAACCATGCTGGTAATGGGGATAAGCCTGATTCTGTTCGGCGGTATTTTTTCTTTGGCAATGGCCGGGGAAACTACCGAGGCCATTCTGGAAATTCTGCACGAACGGGGCGATATCACCGACCAGGAGTATGAAGATTTGCAGAAAAAAGCCCGGAAAGAAGACCGGGGGTTTGATGCCTGTTTTGACAGGCGGCTGCATATCGATTCCCGAAACGGCCGGGTGAAGTTGCAGATCGGCGGCCGGATATTGATTGATGCGGTGGCTGTTGATGCGGAAAAAGAGATGGATAACGCTGCGGATACTGTCGGCGAAGCCTTCGAAGGGACGGGTACGGAATTCCGGCAGGCCCGGCTGCATATAACCGGCGTGCTGTATGACCGGGTGGCCTTCAGCAATGAGTTCGATTTTGCCGGCGGGGAGACCACTTTTATGGAGAACTGGATTGAATTGCGGCGGGTCCCCTGGGTCGGTAATATGCGGGTCGGCCACACCAAAGAGCCGTTTTCATTGGAGCGGATGAACAGCCGCATGTATATGCCCTTTATGGAGCGGGCTCTGCCCGACGGGATCGTACCGGGCAGGAATACGGGGCTTCGTCTGCTGAATTTTCTGGATCAGCCGCGATTGAGCTGGAGTTTCGGCGTTTTTAAGGAGACCGGCGGCAGCGGCAATGATTTTACGGAAAATGGCGACTACAATTGTACCGGCCGGGTGACGGTCACTCCCTGGTATGCCGAAGGTGGCTGCAAGCTTTTGCACCTGGGGCTGGGGTACAGCCACAAGTTTGCTTCAGAAGACAGAGACGAAACCTGGCTGCGGTTTCGGAAGCGTCCGGAATTGCATATTTCCGATTTTCGGCCGGCGGATACCGGCTTGCTGCCGGCGGACGGGGCGGACATGTTCGGCCCGGAGGCCGCCCTGGTGCTGGGGCCGTTGTGTTTGCAGGCGGAATACTGGTACACGCGGCTGGATTCTTCTTTCCACGATGATCCGGTTTTCAACGGTTGGTATGTATCGGCCAGTTATTTTTTAACCGGCGAACACCGGGTCTACAAAGAAAAGGGCAACGACGGCGCGGAGTTTTCTCTGGTAGATATCGCTTCCCCCTGGACCGCGGAAGCGGGAGGAAAGGGGGCCTGGCAGGTGGCGGCCCGGTATGCCGATCTGGATTTGAACGACGAATCCGTGCGGGGCGGAGAAATGTCCGATATCACTCTGGCGCTGAACTGGTACCCCTGTGACAATCTTCGCGGGAGCGTAAACTACGTCCATATATGGGTGGAAGACAGCGCTGCCGAGGCCGGTATTGCGGATGCGGAAGCGGATGTCTGGCAGATGCGGTGGCAGATCTATTTTTGATTATAAGGCCGGTTTTGAACGGGAGCCGGGGGAAAACAGCACGAAATACAGGAGCACGGCATACCCGGCTATGGCCAGCAGGGCCGGAAGCCGGTAATACACGCCCAGCGGCGCCAGAACCAGCGCGATGATCCAGTGCAGAACAATGATGCCAAAAGAGTGCAGGCGGATGGGGAAATCCCGATAGCGGAAGATTACCGCCAGACCGCAGAGGTTCCAGCCGTACAGTGACGCAAAGGAGTGCAGTTTCATCAGCCAGTGATATCTTTCCATGGTATAGCCGCTGGAAAATTCCGTAATGATATAGGCAATGCCGGTGATGGCGGTAACAATCAGAAAACAGACCCCGGAGGTCAGAAACTGCTTTTGCTGGAGTGTATCCCCGAAGCGGTAATACAGGTAAAAGGTCAGGACCACCGCCAGAAAAAGCAGGGTAGTCACCACCATCTGGCTGGGCAGGTGTTCCGCCAGAATAAACAGAAAAAAGATGATCACCCCCAGGTTGATGGTCCAGAAGACCATCTCTTTCAGGATGTGATGCAGGTTATCCCGGGCTTTCTCCAGATAGGAAAAGATCAGCGAAAGGGTGATCAGGGAAACAGGGAAGGAAAATCCCAGAAAAAATACGTCCAGTTGCAGTTTGTCCAGATGGATCAGGTGCAGATACTCGTTGTTGGCAATAACGCCGGTGGAAATCACCAGGGCAATGGACAGGCACAGCAGGGAAGCCTGATGAAATTTGCGGCTGACGGGTTCGTCCGGGTTCAGGATCGACAGCGGAAGCAGGGAAAAACGGGAGATGCGAACCCATTCCACAAGGGCGGCCAGCAGCAGGGAAACCATCATGGCGGGGATGTAAATATGGAAAAAGGCCAGTACGGCATAAATGATCGCCAGAAAAAGAAACAGGCCCGCTTTGGGAGAGAGAGGATATTTTCCTTCGGTAAAATAGAGAATGGTGGTGCCGCCGCAACAGAGATTAAACAAGAAAACATGCAGCCGTTCGAAATTGTAAGGACCGGCGGAAAAAAAATGATGAAGAAAGCCGAAACTCAGGGCAGCCAGCAGAAGAGCAAAAAAAAGTATTTTCAGGCGGGGACGCATGACAGGGTACCTCCTTTTGCCGGTTTTCCCAGCAGGTGTTGCAGCGCCTGTGTCAGTTCCGGATACCGGAATGCATAACCGGTGGCCAGAAGTTGTTCCGGTTGGACCCGGGTGGAAGCCAGCAGAATTTCCCGGCCCATTTCCCCGAACAGCCCCCGGATGAGTCGGGCCGGGACGGGGCAAATCGCCGGGCGGGAAAGAACGCCGGCCAGGGTCCGGGTGAATTCCCGGTTGCTCACCGGCCGGGGAGCCACCAGGTTGAAGGCCCCGGAAAGGGATTCGTCCATCAGCAGATGATAGATCCCTCCCAGCACGTCATCAATGGCAATCCAGCTCAGATACTGCCGGCCGGCGCCGATCCGTCCGCCCAGGCCCGTCTGAAAGGGCGGCAGCAGGCGCTGCAGGGCGCCTCCCTCGGGCGTCAGGACCACTCCGATCCGCATGGAGACTGTACGCAGACCATGTTGCGCAGCTTCCTGAGCGGCTTTTTCCCACTGCGCGCAAACCCCGGAAAGAAAATCATTGCCCGGGGCCGCGCTTTCCGTAAGCAGGGTTTCCCCGCGGTGGCCGTAGAAGCCGATGGCGGAGGCGGATAAAAAAGAGCGGGGCGGCCGGGGGAGGGCTTTCAGCGCGTTAACCAGCAGAGAGGTGCCGTCGATCCGGCTCTGGATGATGGCCGCTTTTTTGGCCGGGGTCCAGCGGTCGGTGCCTACATTTTCACCGGCCAGATGAATTGCCGCGTCAATCGGCTGGGCCGCCAGGGTGGTGGTGTCGATTTTTCCGGCCGCCGGGTCCCAGAATATTTCTCCCGGCCCGGCGGGTGGTTTGCGGACCAGCCGGATCACTTGGTGGCCGCCGGTGGTCAGCAACGGAATCAAGCGGGAACCGATCAAGCCGCTGGCCCCGGAGATCAGGACGGTTTGACGCGGAAGGGTTTCATATTTGCGGTGCAGGTTGAGGTCGGCAGCGGTTACCCGGTGCCGGTAGGCGAAAATACGGTCCAGCTTCCGGGTGATCAGGGGCCCGGCAAGAAGATGGGTCAGCCGGGCCAGGGGCAGTCGATAGTCGATGCGGTCTTCCAGGAGGCAGTCGTGGTTGTCCGCCGGTTCAAAGCGGTGAGTGTGTTTCCAGAAGGAAAAAGGCCCCCGGGTCTGTTCGTCAACAAAGAAGCGGTTTTCCCGGCAGGCGGTGTGCCGGGCGTGCCAGTGGTATTTTACAAAAGGCCCGGCCCGCATTTTCAGAATCACTTCGGCGCCTTCCTGAATGCCGCCGCTTTGATAAACCACCGCCAGGGGATCCCAGGGCGGGCTCAGGCGTTCGATGGCCCCCGGCCGGGCATGCCAGGCAAAGACTTGTTCGACCGGCGCCTTCAGTCGGGTTTTCCGGATAAACGGTTTCACGGCCGCGTTATTCCTGTCGGGGCTGCGGCGGATGCAGTTTTTCCGGCTGCAGCCCGAAATCCGGGGGAACTTTTTTCAGGAGCAGGGGAAATCTTCTGGCAAAGGTTTTCAGAATAGCGGGGAGATTTTTCTGCAGGGGGCGGGTGATGTCGTCGCCAAAGGCTTTCAAAAGTTCATCCGGCATGTAGCGCAGTTTGATCCCTTTGCGCCAGGCCGTGGGATAAAGGGTAAGATAGCAGCCCGGGCAGTTTACGGCCATGTTTTTTGTTCCCGTGGCTTTGACTTCCCGGTATTTTTTGTTTTGCGCCGGCAAAATGCTTTTGGTGATATTCTGACTCCGGCTCAGGCTGGCGCCGCCGCAGGAAAGATTTTGCGCGCCGTGGTGTTCCAGCTCCAGGCAACGGACGCCGGCGGCGGTGTAGAGGGTCCGCAGATCGCCGGCGAAGCCCTCCTCCAGTTCACTGACATAACAGGCTTCATGGACCGCTGCCGTATAATCCAAGGGGTTTTTCACAGATATTTCGCCGGCCGCCATTTTTTCCGCCAGCCACTGGTACAGGGAGATCAGTTGAAACGGCAGGGTTTTGCCGTATACCCGGGGAAGAAAAACAGACAGGAAACTGTAGCAGGAACCGCAGTAGCAGACCATGCGTTTGATGTCCAGTTGTTCAAAATGGGCCAGCGTATCCCGGGTTCTCTGTACATACGCCTCCCAGGAGCCAAAACGGTAATGCAGTTCTCCGCAGCACAGATCCGGCGGGCCGTATTTGGGCAGGGACTGCAGAACCTGCGAGTGCTCCAGATCCCAACAGGACATGCGGCCGATGCACCCGATCCAGAGGATATCTTCGGATGTGGGCGGGATTTCCGACCATTTTTCCAGAATTTTCGTTTCTTCCGCACTTAAACTGCGGTACAGGTCCGGGAAAAAGGAAGTCTCGGTCATGCCGTTGCACATGTAGGGAATCATTGCCGGGAGGGGTTTTTTTCGGGTTTCCAGTATCCGCTGCAGAATCAGTTCATGGGGCCGGAGTCCTTCGGGGCAGAAATTGTTGCAGTCATAGCAGAGTGTACATCGGGAAAACACGTTCGGCGCGTTTTCGCCCTTAATCAGGGCCTGAATCTCTTTTCCGGCTTGCGCTTCATCCAGCGCAAGAACGGGACACTGGACCAGGCACTGCCCGCACAGGGTGCATTTACTCCAGTCACTGCAATCCATATAGGCCATTTTTTTCTCCCAATGCTGTTTGTCATGATTTTTTCTGCAATACGAAACATTGTATCATCTTAGGAAAAATTTTCGCAACAAATTGAAAAATCTGGACGGCCTGAATAATTTGTATGCAGAGAAAATTACAGATGCCCTTTTCCGGAAAAAGCGGACAGGAAAAAATGGGCGCCCGGAAAGAGATTGTTTCGACCAAGGAGGAGGCGAAATTTTTATATCCTCTTCTCCGGGCGCGCCATTTTCGGGTGATAAACGGGTTGGAGCGGATGTTTTCTAAAAATATAAAAAGTGTTTGTGCGTTGTCAGATTGTTGCCGGTCAATGTTAACATGTTGTTTTGGCCTTATGGCCTGGTTCGAACCATATCGAGTTCCTCCAGGGGATCAAGACCCGGTCTCGCCCAATCCTTTGGGGAGACCCCCTTCGGCAGAGTAATGGTCTGAAGCACCTTGACGAATTTTTCCGGATGATCCAGCTGTTTTAAATACCAGAGGTCGCTGCAAAGTTTGTCGATAAGGGCGTTTCCGGACTTCGGGCAGTCCGGCACGCCCCATTCAATATTCAGTATAAGGCCTTCCCATGCTTTTGTTTGCTCATCCTGCCGATAGATAATGGTGGCTGCGTTTTGGGCCTCCGGCAATCTTGCCTTCATGTCCGCGTCCGTCGGATGGCAGACGGCATAATCTTTTTTGCCGGGGGTTGCGTTCAAAAGCACCACAAGCGCATCCTCTTTGCACCAGGGCGAAACGGTATGAACAAAATAGCCGGATTTTCCGGGCGGAAAATGGTTTTTTACGTATCTCGCCATCAAGATGCCGGAGGTGACACCGGGACAATAATGGTCGTGAAACTCAAATGCCCGGATGGCGTCGGCCGGTGCACCGGCGGCCACGGCATTGGCGATGCTGACAATACGAAACGCATTGCCGCCGAATTTCGGCCTGTACTTCGTCGGGTGCGCAAAAAGCCAGGCGGCATCGATTCTTGCCAGAGTCTTGGTCGTAAACATCTGCCGGATCGCCGATTGAGCGTCTTTTACTTTATCAACGGATCCGGCGGGTTCCGCTTCCAGGTAGGCGCAATAACCGGAGCCTTTGTCATAGACGGCAAGCCACAGCGGCGTCCAGGGAGCCGAATGCACTTCCACCAGGGTATTCCGCCCTCTGCTGACACCGGTGACAGCCGTTATTCCGTCAAGCATGGCCTGGGTCGGGGAACCGTTTACCTCGGCATATCCGGCGTTTGTCAGGGCAATCAGGTTTTCGGCTTGCAGGTTTTGTGCCTTTTGTTTGATAAGCGTCAGGGATGTGTCGGCCGCGCTCTTTCCCACGGCTTCCCAGATTTTATAAATAGATGAGGACGGCGTGATGCTCTGTTGTTCCGTCCCGAAACAGATTTTTCCGGGCCACAAAATCATGACTATGCCGATGAAAAGCAGCCATTGCGTGTGGACAGGCTTATTCAATACTATTTTCAAACCGCACCTCCTTATTTCCAGCGCATTTACAATTTGTACATTAATGATTATCAAATGCCGCTGCCGGGATTTTCGTATCAATGTTCATGGATACGCCGCGATCCCCCTGTCAGGCCGGTTTTTTGCGGCTCTTAAACCAGGCCAAAAGGCCGATCATCCCGAATATAACTCCCAGGCCGGCAATGATGCCGTAAAACCGGGGCGCCTGACGCGGGATAGCGGATGGATCAACGGAAAGCACCAGGTTTTCATCAACCGTAACGTCGGTGGTGATCATGTGGCCCATGCCGCCGTCCACTGTCAGGTGCCACTGGCCGGGGGCATCCGGAATAAAGGCAAAACAGCCGTTTTTGTCGGTACGGCCGTTCTGGTGTTGGAGTTTCGCATTTTCGGGGGCGTAAATTTTTACCGCGGCATAACTCATGGGCTCGCCGTCATCATAGGCGGCACGGATAACCAAGGCCTCCTCCCGGGAAAAATTGTGAACCATCCCGTGAGCAAAAAGAAAATTCGGCGCTACTGTCGGTAACAGCACACCGATGATCCATAAAAAGATTCGCATGATACCTCTTTTGGCCGCGTTTTGTTCGCAGCTCCTATGGGTGTGAATGGTCGTGGGGCTCATTTTCATGACTGAGGTGGTCATGATCATGGGACCCGTGGGTACCGTCATGAGCGTGGGCATGATCCGTTTTCTCCTGATCATGGGTATGCGGGTGAGAATGTTCGTGGGCATGTACATGATCATGGGTGTGTGTATGGCCGTGACTGTGGGTTTTGCCGTCATGCGCATGGCTGTGTTCATGCTCATGCGTGTGAACGTGCGTATGTTGAGGCTGATGACCGTCTTCCATCGTATCTCCCTCCGTTTCAAATAATATTTTATGGTTCACTAGATGCAGTGACCGAATCGTTCCCGGGACGGTTTTCTGGCCTCCGAAAATATCCACCAGTACCCAGGTGTTTTCTCCTTCCGGCGCAACCAAATCTACGGATTCCATGATCAGTTCTTCCCGACCGTTCCTGATAATGTAAGCATTGGCTTCACACATAGCGGAAGACCTCCTTTATTTTTGTTATCAGAATTTCCACCAGGTGGGGCAAAGGCTCATTGATAATACCGATAATAGCAATGCTTTCCTGATGAAGCGGAATCAATATTTTCTTTGCCGTACATGTCATGACCGCTTCCGCGATGCGGCCGGTTACCTCTCCGAGCATGGCGTTGGGCCAGGAGATGCTGACAGGGCCCAGAACGGCGTCCATCCGGGGGAGGAGCCTGCAGATGGCATTTTCGCCCGAAGCGCCGCGGTTAGCACCTGCTTTCAGCATCCGGGTGGTGGCGATGGCGTTGGTTCCCAGGGCGATGATTTCCACCGATTCTCCATAGGCCTGTCGGACAAGTTTGATAATGGTGGCGCCGATGCCGCCGCCCTGCCCGTCGATAACGCAGATGCAGACTGCTTTGACTGCGCGGTTAGTCATGATTTTCTCCTGCCGAACGGCTTATGCTTTTTCCTTCGCCGGTCCCGCGGATGTCCGACGCCCGCGTTTTTATCCGTCCGGCAAAATATAAATAAATCAGTATTCCGATCCCGATGGTGCCCAGGCCGACCAAAGAAGCCAGGGGCCGGCTTTTGAGGGAAAAAAAGATGATCCAGGCGTTGCCCAGAATAAAAATCAGCGGGGTTACAGGGTACCCCAGGGTGCGGTAGCCGTCGTTCTGTGGAGGGCGGGTGCGTCGGATTTTCATCAAGCCCACCACCGTCAGCATGGCAAACAGGGCCAGGGTGAATCCGATATAGATCAGCAGGGTGTTGAAAGAGGTGGTGATCACCATGAGTATGGCAATGCCCGCCTGCAGAAAAATGGAAACGGCCGGAGTCTTGTGTCTGGCGCTGACTTTACCCAGGGAGCGGAAGAAAATACCGTCCGCCGCCATGGCGTAATAGACCCGGGGGCCGGCCATGATCATGGCACTGAGGACCGACAGCAGCCCCAGCGCCACGGCCCCGATAAAATACCGGCTGACCTGATCTCCGAACAGGGCGGTGGCGGCAGTAGCGCCCACTTCCATGACACCACTTATCTGTGAAACCGGCAGCGCATAGATGTAAACTCCGTTGAGCAGCAGGTAGAGGGCGATCACCACGGTGGTGCCGATCAGCAGGGACCAGGGAATATTTTTCTGCGGCTGCTTGATTTCGCCGCCCAGGTAGGCGGCGGCATTCCAGCCGCTGAAGGCAAAAGAGATAAAAATCAGAGAAACCGCGAACCGTTCCGCCAGAGAAGCCTGCACAACCGTGGTTTCGGAAAAATGGCTGACCGCGCCCCGGCCGAACCAGAAACCGGCCGCGATAAACACCAGGACAAAAACAATTTTAAACAGGGTCAATACATTCTGCACCCGGCTGCCGGTGGTCAGGCTGTGGTAGTGCACCAGCGAAAACACCAGGATAACGGCCACGGCGGTGAGGGTCACCGGCGACAGCACCAGCACATCAACACCCCCCAGGGAAAGCCGCCACCCCCCGTCGACGGCAGCCCCGAACGTCCGGAAACTATAAGTGGCAAAGGCGATGGCGGCCGCGGCAATGGGCGCGGAAAAGCCCACCACCAGCGATATCCAGCCGGAAAGAAAGGCCATGGGCCGGCCGAAACTTTCCCGCAGAAAGACATACTCTCCGCCGGCCCGGGGGAAGCGGGAGCCCAGTTCGCCGTAGCACAAGGCCCCGCACAGGGCAAAGAGCCCTCCGCAAAGCCAGCAGATAAGCATGATTTTCGGACTGCCCAGTTCCGCCATGATAAAACCCGAGGTAGTAAAGATGCCCGTGCCTATCATATTGGCGATAACCAGAATGGTGGCGGAAAACAGCCCGATTTCACGTTTGAGGGTGTTGTTGCCGTTGAGTCTGTTCTTCATTTATAGTTGCTTTCGTAAAGTCAAAAATATTCTTTTTCCGTTATTCCGGATAAACCCGGGAATTAGTAAAATCAAATAGTTATAGATTCCGGGGCAAACCCGGAATGACGGGTGGCAAATTCATCCAATCGTGCTTTTCCCGGCACGGATGCCTGGGCGAAAATCATTTCGCACATGGGCCGGTGATAAACAGACCGAGCCAGGTTTCTTCCATCGTTTTTACATCCGTCAGGATGGATCCCAGACGGCTTTTGAGCACCTTTTCCTTACCCGGATACCCGGCATAGTAAACAATAGCGATGGGTAAATCCGGCGGATAATGTCTGGCCAGCCGCTCAACTACCTTGTCCAGGGAACGAAGCGACATGTACCAGACCATGGTGGTGTCGTATTTGGACAGGTCTTTTAACAGATCGTCGTTTTTGTCCCAGTTTTCGCCGAACATGGACGAAGGAGCGGTCAGCAGGGTGAGGCGGTTTCCTTTCGGCGTGAAGGAGCGTTTCAGGGCCGCGCCGGCAGCGTTGAAGGCCCCCAGGCCGGGAATAACCTCAAACAAGGAGTCGTCAAAGCCCCGCAGCAGGTAATTCAGTGAGGGGCCGTACACACAGGCATCACCGCCGTCCATCATGGCCACGGTTTTGCCCTGGCGGATCTTGTCCAGTACAAAATCCTGTACCTTTTTTCTCTGCTTTTCCGCCTTTTGCGGGTCGGTTGTGTCCCCATCAAAAATGTTTTTCCAGGGGTTAAAAGCTACCTTGGCCGGATCGATGTGCGTGCCGAACTTTGCGAATCTATCGGGCATACGCGGCGAGCAGAGCAGAACATCGGCTTTTTGCACAATTTCCAGTGCCCGGGGCGCGGTCAGGTCCGGCCCGGACGGTCCCATGCCAACCACATAGAGTTTTCCTTTTTCACCCGCCTGTGCCGGGGATATTAAAAAAATGGCCAACAACAGCAGCAGCGGCAGCAGACAGAAAATATGGTTTTTTGTTTTTATCACTATGATGTTTTTCCTTCCTGTTTATTCGTGCCATCTGTGTCTTTATTTAATTAGAGACGGATTTCACGGATTTTTAAATATTAGGTATTTACCACGCGGCTTCCACCTAATCTCTTTTTTTCAAAAAGTCCCCCACATAGACCAGATGTTCAAAGGGAAAATCCATGCCCCGGGTTTTTCCCAGAATCGTATTCAGCGTTCCGGATACGATATGCTCCTTATTTTTGTAGCCGGCATAAAAGACGATGGCGATGGGGGTATCGTCCGGATAATATTCCTTCACTTTTTCTACCAGGGCGGAAAATTCCGTGTGCATGGTGAACAGCACCAGGGTGGGGTGCCATTGGGACAAAGAAAGTTTATCCAGGTCCATGTAATGGGTCATGATGGTGGAGCTGGTGGTTTCTCCGCCCATGATATCCGTGCCCAGGGCGGCGTTGGCCGCGTTCAGGCAGCTGACACCGGGGATGAGCTGCGGACGGAGATCATCCAGCTCGGCCAGGTACCAGCGGTAGGGGCCGCCGTAAATCAGCAGATCGCCGTAGCCCAGTACCGCGACGGTTTTCCCCGCGGCAATAGCAGTTCTGATTTTTTTGACCAGCTTTTGCCGCACTTCCCGGTCGCTGCGGCATTGGGCCCGTTTGTCTGCGTCCGCAATTCCGGCGCAGTCGTCTCCGTAGGTGCGCCACTGTTGAAAAGCGCCTTCCCAGAAGGTCTTGCCGTCCAGATATTTGGCAAAATTTTCGCGGGTTCTGTCGCGACAAATGATGATGTCCGCTTTTTCAATGGTGCTGATGGCCCGGACCGTGATCAGATCCGGATCGCCGACGCCGAGGCTGATTAGGTAAAAATTGCCTTTGCCGCCGGCCGCCGCCGGGAAAACGGTAAACGCCAGCAGCAGGGCTGCCGCCAGGATTGCCGGAATCGATCTGTATATTTTTAATGAATGCATATCAACTCCTTTTTTTATTTTAAGACACGGATTTCACGGATGACACGGATAAGGCCGTGCTTCAAATCCGTGTCTCCAATACAATTAAAATTGAATCGTCAACGTCTTGCAGTACGAATACTCATCACATTCGGCCGTGTCCGGATAGGGTTTTTTGTGGCGGGCCAGAAGCATCCACGGACCTTCATGGTTGAATCGCAGGGCGGCCATGCCCCTGTCATCGGTGGTGGCCGTGAGGATATTTTCTTTTGCCAATCCTTCGCGGGTGGCCGTAACCGCTACGTTTGCCAGGGGCTGTCCTTTAAATAAAATTTTTACCGGCAAAGCCTCGCCATTGCTCAGTCTTAAGGGATTTTTCAGCGGCACGATCTCCAGGGACTCGTTTTTCGCGTCAATAGCTGATTTGCCGGGCACACCGCAGCACACCAGGGTGTCGGCCATGATACGATAGGCAAAACAGGACACCACGTTTTCCAGGGTTTGGCGGTTGCCCAGCTTGCGTCCGTCGGTGGTATTGGAAACAAACCCCGGTTTCAGGGCGGTGGCGATTCGGTACACCCCCTCCTGCTGTGGCGTGAAGGTATAATGCCCGGTAGAGACCTGTTTCGCCGTTATGGCCCGGCCGTCCGGCGCCGTAATCTCCAGCGGTTGCAGCCGGCCGGCCTTGATTTCTTCGCCCTGGGGAAAATGATGGCCGAACCCGATTTCAAGGGAGACGGTCTCGCCCGGATCCGGATTGTGGTCACTGACGTTAAACCACAGCATGTGCGCCTGGGCGGCGGTACCGAGCAGCAGGACCAGCAGCCCGGCAATTAGAATCGTTTTCAGATGTTGCATTTTGTTCTCCTTTTGGTTGTAGACACGGATTTCACGGATGATACAGGTAAAGCCGTGGAACCCGTGTCCGATTTTCATTTTTTGTAACGGTTTTCCAGAAAATCGCCTACGTAGAGCATGTATTCAAAGGCAAAGTCCTGGTCCCGGGTTTTTTCCACAATGGTATCAAGAGTGCCCCGGAAGATGCGTTCTTTGTCCCGGTATCCGGCATGCTGCACAATGGCCACCGGGGTATCGCCGGGGTAATGGGTTTTCAGCTGCTGCACCACTTTTCCCAGATCCATGAACATGGTGAAAAAGGCCATGGTGGCCTGATGGGCCGCCAGTTTTTCCACGCTGTCCGGGCCGTCATAATTTTCGCGGCCGAAGGTGGCGGTTAAAATCACCGAGTGGGCCTTGATCCCGGAGGTGACGCCTTTTCCCAAAGCGGCGTTGGCGGCGTTGAAACAGCTCACCCCGGTGACGATGTCCGGCTCCAGATCTTCAAAGGCTTCCATGTACCACATGTTGGGGCCGTATATGGTGGGGTCCCCGCCGCACAGGACCGACACGGTCTTTCCCGCTTTCACCGCCTTCCGGATAATGCGGTCAATCTTTCTGTATTCGGCCATTTTTTCATCATAATCAAAGCGTTTACTGCTTTGAAATTCCTTTTTGGTCTTGCCGTAAACCGCGAAAATTCCGAATCCCGGATCATGGATTTCTTTGTCATGCAGCAGGACGGGGAATTTGTCCCGGACGCGGTGGTGACAGAAAATAATATCCGAATTTTTGATGGTGTTAACAGCTTTCAGGGTAATATTGTCCGGGTCGCCGTTGCCCACGCTGCACAGGTAGAGCCTGCCCGGGGCGGCGGCGTAAGCGGCCGGAACCATCCAGCCGGCTGCGGTTGCCAGCAGCAGTGCCATCAGGATAAAACGAATCCCTTTCATGACCTTCTCCTTTTCGGGGTTAGACACGGATGACACGGATTTTACGGAGATTTTTTCTGTCCGTGCAATCCGTGTCGGTGGTGAATATTATGGTTAAAACTGCAACTCGATGCCCGTGCCCACGGTCAGGTCCGTGGCCGGGTATCCGCTGGTGTTCTGGTAGTCCTCGTTCAGCAGGTTGTTGACATACAGGCGCAGGGTTCCTTTGTTCAGCCCCTGCCACTTTTCAAACAAAGTGTGGGTCAAAGACAGGTTTACCACATCAAAGGAATCAATGGAGATATCTTCGAATTCCCAAATATCCGGAGCGATTTCCGTGGAGGTTGTGATGACCTGGTCGTCCTTATATTCGTAATGCAGAGTCATGCTGGTGGCCGGGGAGAGTTGATAAGTGACTCTGGCGGTGAGGTAGTTGTCGATCTGGTTGCCCAGATCGGTTTCTCCGGCCGGCTCGTTTCCCTGGTTTTCAAAATCCTGCCAGGCATAGCCCAGAAGAAAGTAGAGCTTGTCGCCCAGATGGCCGTCCACCTGGAGTTCCACCCCCTGGCGAATCACCTCGTGCAGATTAATTAGGCGATCCAAATATTCCAGGCCCGGCGGAACCACATTGCCGCCGCCCGGCGTATATTTGGAATATTTGCTGTTCCAGACGAGATAGTCCTTGATTTTATAATAAGCATAGTTAAGCTTCATCTGGATGTCTCCGGTCAGGCGACGGTTGAAGACCAGGTCGTAGGCCACTCCGTGTTCCGGATCGATCCAGGCGCCTTGCGGGCGGCCGCTCCCATTATACTCACCGTGATAATCCGGCGCCCGCCAGATGCGGCTTACCCCCAGGGAGATGGAGGTGTCCCGCAAGCTACGGGCCAAATCGTCAAACTCATAGGTGATAAAAGACTTGGGCGACAGGGCGGACCAGTTCCGCTTGATCCACTTTTCCCGGCCAGTAATATACATTGTCCCGGAAGAACTGGAAAAGTTGCTGACCCAGACGGTGGTGTCTTCATAACGCAGGCCGGCCTCCAGGGTCAGCCGGTTATTGACCGCCCATTCATGCTGGGCAAACCCGGATTTAATTTCGATCCGTTTTTTGTCGTCATGGGCAAAGGTGCTGTTGCCCCAGCCCGGAACATCTCCATAACCATCGTAGCATTGCTCCAGCTCCATGCCCAAAGTGGTAAGATGGCCTTCGGCCAGTTGAAATTCATTGGCGATCTTGCCGCCCTGCTGGTGCCACTGGGTGTCCCAGGAACCGTCTTTAACCCCTTGGGAAGGGTCACTTGGATTCACCCATTCCATCAAAGCGTGATCGCGGTTTTCCTCGCCATAGTAGGCGCTGGCGGTCCAGGTGCCGATGGGACTGGGCAGTTTCAGATTCAAGCGATAGTTGGTGCCGATCTTGTCCCAGGTGGGGTCCTGCCACTGATAGTAGATCCAACCGACTTTTTCCAACACGGGGTGGTCCGGATCATAATCGCTGGCCGGGTCATTTGGATCGTTGACGGTCGCGCGTTCCCGATCCGCATCCGCATACGAAGCGGACAGGGTGATATAACCATCATTCGGAAGAATGTAGCCGACCCGGCCAAAAATGGTGTCGATGTCAGCTTCGTTATGACGTAAAAAACCGTTGGTGGCGTATTTCTGGTAGCCCAAATCATAGATAAAATCGCCGATACCGCCTTGCAGACTGGCGCTGTGGTTGCGCGTGTCATAGGTGCCGTAATTGAGCGCGACGGCCACATCCGGTTTCAGGGAATCATAACGGTGGGGCTCCGCGGTAACAAAATTAACCACCCCGCCGATGCTTTTGCCGGGATACAGCGCGGAATGGGGGCCGGGCAAAATTTCTACAGCTTCGATCAAAAACGGCGGCAACATGGCGTAATCCACGATGTGGCTGGAGCGTCGTCCCCCGGTTTTGCGGAGGGTGGAACCGTCCAGGGCGGTGACAAAACGGTGGCTGTCAAAACCGCGCATGTACAGGGTGTCGTCATCCGGTACCAGGTCGGTGGCCCCCCGATAGTCGATGATTACCATATCTTTAACAATGTCCCCCACATTCTGCGGACTGCCCACGCTCTGGTAATTATCCAGGGAAATGGTGGTTTTCTGGGGGTCGACGCGGATTTGCCGGCGTTCCCCTTTGGCGGTTACCTGCACCTGGCCGGCATCGTAGACCCGGTCTTCATTTTCCGCCTCGGCGGCCGGGGCCATTGTCGGCGGAGCCAGTAAAAACAGGCCCAGCAGGCATAATAAAATGGTCTTTTTCTGCATGTTCGTTCTCCTTTTTTCAATGGTTTACTGTTTGCCCCGCAGAACCGGCAAATCAATTGACGTTCCTTGACTTCAATTATAAAGTGAAGGTGTCCCTGTTCTGCAGGGGCGTTTCCGGGAAGCAGTCGTCGTCTTTTGTCGGAGGCGACCGCTTCCTTTCTTCTTTATATTTACATCAGTTCAAACATAATGGTGATTTCCGCTTCCAGCCGGCCTTCAAACAAACTTTTCGGAGGCCGGGGGAAGGGCGCGGCTTTCCGGACGGCGGCCAGGGCGGCCCGGTTCAAAATTTCGTGTGGTGATCCTTTCGCAATTTCTATTGAAGAAACCTGGCCGTCTCTGGTAATAAGAAATCGGACCTGCACCCGGCCTTCGAGCTGTTTTTCCCGGGCCCGGGGAGGGTATTCTTTCCGGCTTTCGATTTTCATGCGGACCATGTCAAAATAATCCCTGGTGGTGGCAAAAACCGGGGTACCGTCGGCATACCATTCCGCGCCGCCGGCGTCGCCGGAAATATCCGGCACGCTGATATTTTCCGTCAGGGAAGCGGGGGCCGGATCATTGAATTGGTCCGCGGCCACCGGCGGGACATTCGGCCGGGGAATATCCAGCTGCTTGACATCGTGTACCCTGGGTTTTTCCGGCCGCCGACGGGGCCGGGGAATGGCGCGTCCGGATGGTTTGGAGATGTCCCGCATGGCCAGTTCAATATAGGTCAGGGCTTCGGAGTGATAAATATCCGCAATGTGTGCAAATATCAGGACATGCACAGCCAGGGAAACGGCAATCGTGATTTGCAGCACGCGGTTGGGTTTTTTCTTTTCTGCTGTCATATCTTTTTTCTGACACGGATTTCACAGATTTCACGGCTTTATCCGTGCCATCCGTGTAATCCGTGTCTATAAGTCCTTTTCTGTGGCCAGGCAGAGCCGCCCGGCCCCGGCCGCCTTGGCCAGGTCCATCACTTTGACCGCCTTGTTCAGTACTACCGAGCGGTCGGCCTTGACCACCACCAGTCGGTTCTCCTGTCCCCCGATCATTTCCTTGAGTTTTTTAAACAACATGGCCTCGGGCACCACCTTGTTTTGAATATAGGAGCGGCCGTCTTTGTCCACGTAGACCGTAATCTCCTTCTGCGTCTGCGGGGCAGACGCCTTGGCCTGGGGCAGCTTGATCTTGATACCCTCATCCACCATGAAATTGGTGGTCAGCAGAAAGTAAATCAGCAACATAAAAACAATATCGATCAGCGACGTCAGTGGCGCCTGGATTTCATATCGTGGTCGTTTTTTACGATGCACCAGCATGGGTCATCTTTCCTTTCTATTTTTTTAGACACGGATTTCACGGTTTCTTTTTATCCGTGTTATCCGTGCAATCCGTGTCTTATAATTTCATGCCGGAAAGGGCCTTCATAAAGGTCACCGCCCCGTTCTGCAGCCGGGCTTCATAGCGGTCGATCCGGGCCACCAGGTAGCTGTGGGCGATCATGGTGGGCAGGGCCACGGCCAGCCCCAGGGCGGTGGTCAGCATGGCTTCCCAGATGCCCCCGGCCAGCACTGCGGCATTGACTTTGCCGCCCATCTGCTGGATGACCATGAAGGCCTTGATCATGCCGATAACCGTTCCCAGCAGGCCCAGCAGGGGGGCAATATTACCGATGGTGGCCAGGGCCTGCACATAGGCGGAGAGGGTGCGTACCTCTTCGTCGGTGGCGTTGACCATGACCGTCTCCAGGGTTTCCCGGTCGCTGTCTTTGACGTCAATGGCCTGGGCCAGAACCCGTCCCATGGGAGAGTCGCTTTCTTCCGCGGTCTGCCGGGCCCGGGTATCCTTTTTCTCCAGCAGCAGCCCGGCCACTTTTTCCGCCAGTCCGGCCCCCCGGCTTCGCATCCGGGCAAAGGTAATGATTCGTTCCAGAAAAATGGCCACGGCAAACACCGAGCACAGCAGAATGGGAATGACCAGCACGCCGCCTTTGGCTAAAAAATCAATCATGGTATTTGTCCTTTTTGTTTGCGATTTTTGCGACACGGATTACACGGAAAAGCCGTGCTCGAAATTCGTTTCATCCGTGAAATCCGTGTCTATCCTAATTATGGGTTTTGGGTTACATCCGGCCGACCGTCAAAATCCAGGTCTTTTTCCCGTTTGATCAGGGCCTCGGCCTCATCATAGGTTTCCCAGATATCCGGTTGGCCGTCGCCGTTGGTGTCTTCTTCCACCTTTGTTACCCGGCCGTCTTCATAATAGAACCAGACCTCGGTTTGGCCGTTGTGGTTGTTGTCTTTTTCCGCCCGTACCGCTTTTTCCTGCTGGTTATAAAACCAGGTCAGGGAGAGCTCACCGGTGTCCATTTCATCTTCTTCACTTTTCACCAGCTTTCCCCCGGCGTCGTAGTGTTCCCGGAAATCCAGGCGGCCGTCTTGATCTTCGTCGATTTCCTTGACCCGCAATACGCCGTTTTTATAAAAAAAACGGGCCTCGGCGATTTTGTCCTGATTGACATCTTTTTCCATGACCATGGTCCACGGCGGCCGGCGGAACCACTGGGTGGTTTCAAAACAGCCGTCATGATCGTTGTCTTTGACCAGCTTTTCCTTTTCACCGTTTTGGTAGGTGACTTTCAGGTCGATTTTTCCATCGGCGTTTTCGTCTTTTTCCAGCCGGGCAATCCGGTTGGCCCGGTAAAATTGCCAGGTGTCGGTGCGGCCGTCAAAATCGGTGTCACTTTCCACCCGCTGACGTTCTTCCCGGACATTGAAAAAGATCCGGGTATCCATGCTGCCGTCCTGGTTGTCATCGGTTTGCTGCTGATGAATTTTTCCTTTCTTATATACGGTCAATTTGTCGATCCGGCCGTTATAGGAAGTATCCGCTTTGATTTCAGCAATTTGACCGTCTGCATCAAAGAGGCTGAAGCAGTCGTTGGTGCCGTCGAAATTGGTGTCTTTTTCCTGGGAAACCGGTTGGCCGTTTTTCAGTTGGGTGAAAATATCAAAGGCGCCGTCCAGATTGCTGTCTTTTTTCCGGGCCAGCGGCTCTCCTTTTGCAAACTGCGTTACTTCGTCCAAGCGGCCGTCATAATCCACATCTTTTTCCTGCCTGGCGATTTCTCCGTTTTCATACAGACGGGTGGTTTCCAGCCGGCCGTCTTGGGAGAGATCATGAAGGCTTTTTTCCGGCAAACTCTGGGCGTTATAAAATACAATCTGCTCCGGGTGGCCGTTTTCGTCTTCGTCTACCGTTCGTTTCACCGGTTTATCATCGGCATAGGTGGTCCGGATATTGATGACGCCGTTCTCATCGCTGTCCCGCCGGGCAAGAGTCAGTTTGCCGTCGGTGAAGTCGTAAAAGGAGTCAAAGGTGCCGCTGCCGGTGGTGTCTTTTTTCATGCGCAGGGGGTGTTCATGGCTGTCAAATTCGGTGACCTGATAAACAGCGCCATCGGGATTCATCCGCTCCTGGCGGACGCGTTTGCCCGCTTCAAAATCGTCCCGGCAGTCCCGATGCTCGTCATGGTCCGTGTCCCGTTCGATCCGGGCCAGGGTTTCCTGTTGGTAATATTGAAAGCGGTCCATAACACCGTCGTTGTTGCTGTCGATTTCCACTTTTTCAATTTTTCCCCGGGCATCGAAATAAGCGATCTGATCCACCCGGCCGTCACCGCTGGTATCTTTTTCCACTGTTTTCCCTTCCGCGGAAGCCGGCAGTACACAGACCAGGATGGCGGCAATAGCGGTCAGCAAAAAAAGTTTTCCGTTGCGGCGGTGACGGTTTTTCAAACGCGGTTGCATTCTTGCCTTTACCCCCATACCGCAAAAAAAAAGCCACGAAGGAATTCCAGGCATTTTTGCCTGTTGCACCTTCGTGGCTTGGTTTCGCGGCGATATGTTTTCCCGCCGGTGTCAAAGTGTATCTATCCGGCGGACATTACTTGTTTATGGTATTGCTGTCAGCGGTTCGTTCCGGTTTTGTTTTTTTATAAAGCACTTTGATAAAAAAATTTTGCCAGCATCATCTTCCTGATGATTTATTGGAATTTTTATAACCGGTTGGCAAAGCCGTGTCAATAAATTTTTCCGAATGTTTGCATAAATGTATTTACAGGTTGCTGTATTGTGTATAAATTGTTGCGAATATAAAAATTCCGGTCCACAAAACCATATTATGATTAGAGGAGGCGCAGGATTATGAAGAAAACCTTGATTAAGGGAACGGGGCGGTATATCCCCGACCGGCTGATCACGAATGAGGATTTAACGCAATGGATGGATACCTCCGACGAGTGGATTCGCAAGCGCACCGGGATTGAGCAGCGGTACTGGATTCCTGCGGAAGGAGAAACCGGGGCCTCCGATCTGGGGCTGGAAGCTTCCAGGATTGCCCTGGAGCGGGCCGGGTGGAAGCCGGAAGATCTTGATATGATTATTTTCGCCACCTTGAGTCCGGATATTTTTTTTCCGGGGCCCGGCTGTCTGTTGCAGCATAAGCTGGGCCTGGATTCCACGCCCGCCCTGGATATCCGGCAGCAGTGCACGGGGTTTATGTATGGTATGGCCACGGCGGATGCCTATATCAAGTGTGGATTGGCCAACCGGATATTGTTTGTGGGTTCGGAAGTTCACAGCACCGGGCTGGATATCAGCACCCGGGGGCGGGATCTGGCCGTAATTTTCGGCGACGGGGCCGCCGCGGTCTGTCTGGAGGGAGAGGACACAGAAGAAGAAGTGGGTGTTTTGGCCTCCGTGCTCCATGCGGCCGGCAAATATGCGGAAAGCCTGATGATCGAAGCGCCGGCCTCCCGCCGTTATCCCGACCGGCTTACCCATGAGATGCTGGATGAGGCCCGGCATTATCCCAAAATGAACGGCAAACGAATTTTTAAAATGGCGGTAACCCTTCTTCCCAAGGTGACCGAAGAGGCTCTGGCACAGGCGGGTTTTTCTTCCATGGATGAAATCGATCTGGTGATTCCGCATCAGGCGAATTTGCGGATCAACGAGTTTTATCAGCAGACCATGGGATTGCCGGACGAAAAGATTTACAACAATATTCAGACTTACGGCAATACTACCGCAGCCAGTATTCCCCTGGCACTGGATGAAGCCATTGAAAAAGGGTTGTTTCACAAAGGCGATACCGCCCTGTTTCTGGGGCTGGGTGCCGGCGTGACCTGGGCGGCGAATATCTATCGCCATGCTTGACAGTTTGATGCGTTCAATGGGTTTGGTGAGTTCAGGCTGTTCAGACGACCCCGGCTTGGAACTCCTCAAACTCTCGATTTTCTCAACTCATCAAATTCATTGAACGCAGAAACGCATTAAACTTTTTCTTTATCCCGGAGCTTGCGCCGCAATATTTTGCCCACGGCGCTTTTCGGCAGTTCCTCAACCAATTCGATCTGCTTGGGAACTTTATAAGCAGCCAGTTTTTCCCGGCAGAAGGCTTTCACCTCTTGTTCGGACAGCGACTGATCAGTGGCGGGGACAATAAAGGCTTTGGTGGTCTCACCCCGATAGGCGTCAGGCACCCCTACCACACAGGCTTCCAGAATTTTGGGGTGCTGCAGCAGGACATTGTCGATTTCATTGGGATAAATATTGTAACCACTGGCCACGATCATATCTTTTTTCCTGTCCACGATGGTCAGATAGCCGTCTTCATCCAGGACACCGATGTCGCCGGTGTGGAGCCAGCCGTTTTTTAATACTTTGGCCGTCTCCTCGGGCCGGTTGTAGTACCCTTTCATGACCTGCGGACCCTTGAAAACCACTTCACCGGGCTCACCCGGCGGCATTTCGGTTTCGCCGCTGTCCAGATCGACGATTTTCAGGTCGGTGCCGGGAATGGGCGTACCGACGGAGCCGGGCTTTTCTTTGCCGCCCCAGGGAGTGGCCGTTCCCATGGGAGATATTTCGGTCAGGCCGTATACATTGATTATGCCGGCGCCCGTTAAATCTTTCAATTGCCGGATGGTATCGGTGGAAAGGGGCGCGGCCCCGGCCATAAAGGCTTTGATAAAGGAAAGGTCCATTTTCTGAAAGGTTTCGCTGGCCAGCAACCCGATATAGATAGTGGGAACCCCCGGCATAATGGTGGGTTTATATTTTTTGAGAATCTGGACAATCATTTCCGGTTCCGGACGCGGTACCAGAACGTCCGTCCAGCCGGCATAAATACAGAGATTTTGAACCCCCGTAAATCCGGCGGAGTGAAAAAACGGGAAAACCGCCAGTTCGGATTCCCGGCCGTCCTCAAAAGGCAGACCGCAACGGATTTGCTGCACATTACAGGAGAGATTGGCGTGGGTCAGCATGGCGCCTTTGCTGACACCGGTAGTCCCGCCCGTGTACAGGAGGGCCGCCACATCCTCCCATCCGGCGGCCGAAGGAAGAGGTTCCTCCGGAAAACGCCCGATCAGTTCGGTAAATTCCAGCAATGATTCGCCGCGTTCGGTTTTCCGGTACATGTCTTTTTTGAGCAGCGGGAAGAGCTGCTTTTTCGGAAAAGGGAGATAATCATTGATATGACAGGAGATGATGGTATGCAGGTGGGTATTTTTTTGCAATTTCAGTCCCATGGGCGCCAGACGATCCAGGGTGATCAAAACCGAACAGCCGGAATCATTGAATTGCTGCAACAGTTCGCTTTTCGTGTAAAGCGGGTTATTCATGGCGGTGATCGCCCCGATGCGATAGACGGCGTAGTTGGCAATGATCAGCTGGGGAATATTGGGCAACAGCATACCCACCCGGTCCCCTTTTTTGACGCCGATATCCAGAAGGGCCCGGGCAAAGCGGTTTACCAGGGCCTCCAGGTGGCGGTAGGAGATTTTTTTTCCCAGGTATAGCAAGGCGGTCTGATCCGGAAAGCGTTCCGCGGTCCGGGTCAGCATTTCCGGCAGGGTGATGGTTTCAAAATCAATCTCCGCCGGTGTAAAGGAAGGGTAGCTCCGGTGCCAGATGCGTTCAAAAGGCATGGTGATATCTCCTCTGACGTTGGAACGGTTAGCGGGTGATCAGATTCAGGTAAAAATCGGCAATGGGATCTTCTGAAACCGGTTTTTTCGCGGGGTCTTCGTTGTAGGCCGCCAGTCGGTCGCGGATTTGACCGGCCAGAGTCTTTCCCAGTTCCACCCCGAATTGATCAAAGGGGTTAATCCCCCAGATAAAGGCTTCGTAAACGGTCCGGGCTTCATAAAAGGCCAGCAGTTTGCCCACACTTTCCGGGGAGAGGTCCGGCAGAATGAGGGTGGAAGAGGGGCGATTCCCCGGAAACTGTTTGTGGGGGTTGGCATCGTTTTTCCCCTCGGCCAGTGCTTTGGGCTGGGAGATAAGGTTGGCCCAGAGTTCCTGGTGATTGGTCACCCCGCGGGACAAGATCGGATCTTCTTCGTACTGGGGGCGGATAACGCCGATGAAATCGATGGGAAAGCCACTGCCCTGATGGGCCAGCTGAAAAAAAGAGTGCTGGGCATTGGTGCCGGGTTCTCCGAAAATGAGGACGCCGGTGCTTTCTTTGGCCGGCTCGCCGCCCACCGTTACCGCCTTGCCGTTGCTTTCCATGTAGAGTTGCTGAATATGCGGTGCCAGCTTGGCCAGGGGGGAAGCATACGGTATGATGGCCTGGGCGGGATACCCCAGAAAATTGTTGTTCCAGATACCGATCAGGGCGGCCAGCAAAGGCAGATTCTTTTCGGCCGGGGCTTCCCGGGCGTGCCGGTCCATCTGGCCGGCTCCCTGCAGAAATCGTTCAAACTGTTCATAGCCGAGGTAGAGACTCAGGGGAACGCCGCCCACGGCGGAGCTCACACTGTAGCGGCCGCCAATGAAATCAAACATGTGAAAGGCCCGCAAAACCGGGAAAGTGCTTTTTCCCGTTTCCGGATCACCGGGGCTGCCCTGGCTGGTAATGGCAAGGAAATGCCGGACCGGGTCCAGCCCCTTATTTTCCATGAAAGTCCGGGCCAGGTTGGCGTTGGCCATGGTCTCGGCGGTGGTGAAGCTTTTGGAGACTACGATCCACAGCGTGGTCTCCGGGTCGATAGCGGCGGTGATATCACCGAAATTGTGAATATCCACATTGGATAGAAAGTGCAGACGGCGTTCCGGCCGGACATTGGCCTGCAACGCCCGGGCGACAAACTCTGTTCCGAGATAGGAGCCGCCGATGCCGATGATAACCAGGTCGGTAAACGGGCGGCCGGTGGCGCCGACAATTTCGCCGGCGTTCAGCTGTCGGGTGAACTGCCGGATTTCTTCCCGGACGCGTCGGATATCGGGCATGATATCCCGGCCGTTCATCATGACCGGTGTGTCGGAAAATTCTCGACAGGCGGTATGCAGGGCCGCCCGGTTTTCCGTGGGATTGACAATTTCTCCCGCGGTCATGGCCCGGAAGGTGTTCTGGACGGCCCGTTTTTCCGCCATTTCCAGGAGCAGTTTGAGAGTGGACAACTCCAGACGCTGCCGGGAAAAATCAAAAAAAAGACCGCCATCTTCCCGGGAAAAGTTTTGCAGCCGGTCTTTTTCCCCGATAAGCCGGGCCAGATGTTTGTCCGGTCGGGACATGGATCCGGCCTCTCGGATCAGTTTCTGCCAGACTTCCGGATTGTCCGGTCGGCTCATGTTCATCAGCCGTATCTTCCCGTGTTATGCCGGCCTTTGTTTTTATTCCTCGCTTTCGCGATTGACGCTCTCAATGACTTTTTCCGCTTCCTGGGTGGGCATAATTTCATAATGGGAAAATTCCAGGGAAAACTTTCCCCGTCCGCCGGTCATTGAGCGCAGATCCGGATCGTAGGTTAAGAACTCCGCCATGGGGACATGGGCCCGCACCACCTGATTTTTGCCTTTGCTGTCCATACCCAGGACCTTGCCGCGTTTGCTGTTAAGATCTCCCATGACATCCCCCATGAATTCTTCCGGAGTGGTGACCACAATTTCCATAATGGGCTCCAGAAGGACGGGTTTGGCTTCAATCGCGGCTTTTTTAAAGGCGATGGAACCTGCAATTTTAAAAGCCATCTCTGAGGAGTCCACGGAGTGGTAAGAGCCGTCGTCCAGGATAACGCGAAAATCGATGCAGGGAAAACCGGCCAGGGGGCCTTTGACAGCGGCTTCCACAATTCCTTTTTCCACCGCCGGGATATAGGTTTTGGGAATGGCGCCCCCGACAATTTTATCCACAAACTCGAAGCCTTCTCCCCGTTCCAGCGGTTCCATCTGAATCCAGCAATCCCCGAACTGCCCGTGACCGCCGGATTGTTTTTTGTGTCTGCCCTGCACCCGTGTTTTCTGGGTTATGGTTTCCCGGTAGGGAACTTTTGGGGTCTTTAAAAGGACTTCCACATTGAATTTTCTTTTGAGTCGTTCCACGGCGGTCTCAATATGGATCTGGCCCCGTCCGGAGAGGATAATCGCTTTGGCTTCCTTGTCCCGGGAAATCTGTAGAGCGGGGTCTTCTTCCGTCAAACGGGTAAGCGCGGAATGGATTTTGTCTTCGTCTCCCTTTTTTTTGGGCTCCACGGCAAAGGAGATAACACTGGGCAGGGGCTCGGCGCAGGAGAAAAAGAGTTTGCGGCTGCTGTCACATATGGTGTGGCCGGTGTTGGTGTTTTTCAGTTTGGCCATGGCGACAATGGCTCCGGGTACGGCTTCGTCCGTATTTTTCTGTTTTTTTCCGGTCATCATCAGCAGTTGGTTATAGCGCTCGTTGCTTTCCGCGGCGGTATTATAAAAGGTACCGTCCGAGCCGAGACGGCCGGATACCACCCGCAGCAAGGAAAGGCGTCCCGAAAAGGGGTCGGCCACGGTTTTAAATACAAACCCGGCCAGCGGCGCATCCGGATCCGGTGTGCAGGTCACCTCGTTGCCATCGGCGTCCCGGGCGGTCCAGTCTCCCCGCTCCAGCGGGGAGGGCATGCAGTTGATGATAAATTCGGCCAGCAGATCAAAGCCGATATTGGCCGTAGCCGAACCGCACAGGACGGGAGCAAAGGCCCGCGTCTGAATTCCTTTTTTCAGGGCGGTATTCAGTTCTTCGTCCGAAAGGGTTTCCCCTTCCAGATAGCGTTCCAGCAGTTCGTCGTCGGCTTCCGCAATATTTTCAATAAGCGCCTCTTTTTCCGTTTCCGCCTGTTCCTGCATCTCTTCCGGGATATCGCCGGCGACGGTATTGCCGTCGGCATCATAGGTGTAGGCTTTCATGTTGACCAGATCGATGACGCCCCGGAATTCTTCTTTGGCTCCGATGGGAAGTTGCAGGACAATCGGTTTGGGTTGTTCGAAAATTTCCTGGCAGTCGGACAGGGTTTGCAGAAAGTCCGCTCGTTCCTTATCCAGTTTGTTGATAAATATGGCGCAGGGCAGGTTATAGGATGCCGCAAATTCCCAGGCTTCCTCTGCCTGCACTTTAACACTGTCGACACCGTCAATGACAAAAATTGCGCCGTCGGCCGCCTGCATGCAGCTTACCGAGTCGGAAAAGAAATTCTGATCCCCCGGGGTATCGATCAGGGTGATGTCGTGTTTTTTCCACTGATATTGATAAAAGCCGCTGGTAATACTGGAGAGCCGCTTGATCTCTTCGGGCTCAAAATCCATGGTGGTGTTGCCGTTTTCAACACTTCCCCGCCGGTCAATAATTTTGGCGTTATAGAGCAGGGCTTCAGCCATGGTGGTTTTGCCGGCACCACCGTGCCCTACCAGGGCGATGTTGCGTATCTGGGCAATTTTTTCATTCATTGAAAACTCCTCTTTCTGCAAAATTATGTGACGGTTGCTGTTATAAAATTTTCCGAAATCGAATTATGAAAATATGAGCGATCCCCGCAGAGCCCTTGCAGTCGCGATTCCAAGCGTGGTTTATCGATCATACATAAATTTGGTTAATTTAGCTGTTATTTTCCGATAAATCAAGAGTAAAAATATTAAAGAATTCCACGTTCCCTTTGGGGCCGGTAAGCGGGGAGGGGATGGCGCTCCGGCCCTGCAGGCCGTGCTTTTGACAATAATGATTCAGGTCGGCCACCACCGCCTCTCGTTTTTCCGGATTCCGAATGACGCCGCCTTTGCCCACTTCCCCTTTGCCGGCCTCAAACTGCGGTTTTATCAGCGCCAGTATCCGGCCTTTCGGGTGCAGAAAGCGGGCCACCACCGGCATGACGATCCGAAGGGAGATAAAGGAGACATCAATGGTGGCCAGATCAATTTTGTCCGGTATTTGATCGGGAGTAAGGTACCGGATATTGGTGCGTTCTATGACAACTACGCGCGGGTCCCGGCGAAGTTTCCAGGCCAGTTGACCGTACCCGACATCAACGGCAAAAATCCTGGCGGCGCCGTTTTGCAGCAGACAATCGGTGAACCCCCCGGTGGAAGCCCCCACATCCAGGCAGGTCAACCCCCGGACATCCATTTGATAAGCCTGCAGGGCGCCTTCCAGTTTATTCCCGCCCCGGCTGACATATTGATTCCGGTTTTTAATGATGATTTCGGCTTGCTCCGGTATATTTGTGCCCGCTTTGGAGACCGGGCGCTGATCAACCAGAACATCTCCGGCCAGGATCATGGCCCGGGCTCGTTGGCGGGTTTCCGCCAGGCCTTTTTCAACCAGAACCTGGTCCAGTCGTTTCTTGGGAGGATTTTTCATGCGCAGAAGGGGTCAGTCTACAAAGAACGGTGGACAAGAGAACGGGCGGCTTCCGTAATGGCGTCCGCATCGATCTGATATTTCTGGCGCAGGATGTGGGGCGGACCGTGTTCAACAAAACAGTCGTTAATGCCCAGCCGTTTTATCGTACACCCCGTAATCCCCTCGTCATTCAGACATTCCAGAACGGCGCTGGAAAAGCCTCCGGGCAGGATGTTGTCTTCCACGGTTATGATGCGCGGGATTTTTCTGGCCAAAGAACATATAAGTTGGGCATCAAGCGGCTTGAGAAACCGGCAGTTGACCACTGTGGTTGCGATGCCTTCCGCAGCCAGCGTTTCCCCGGCGAATGCGGCTTCACATACGGTAATCCCGATGGCCAGAATCAGCAGGTCTTCACCGGCAGAAAGCACTTTCCCTTTTCCCGGCGCCAGAGGGGTAATGGTTTCATCCAGGGGAACGCCTTTGCCGCAGCCGCGGGGATATCGAAGGGCGGCCGGCCCGTTGTGATTGACAGCGGTCAGCAGCATGCGGCGCAGCTCGTTTTCGTCCGCCGGCGCCATGATCATCATGTTGGGTATGCTTCGCAGATAGCTCAGGTCGAAAAGTCCGTGATGCGTGGGGCCGTCTTCTCCAACGATTCCGGCCCGGTCGAGGGCAAAGGTCACCGGCAGGGATTCGAGGCAGACATCATGTATAATCTGGTCATAGCTGCGTTGCAGAAAAGTGGAGTAGATGGCGACCACCGGTTTCAGTCCTGCGGCGGCCATACCGGCGGCGGAGGTAACCCCGTAAGGTTCGGCAATGCCCACATCGTAAAACCGGTCCGGAAAGGCGCGGGCGAATTCCACCAGGCCGGTGCCTTCCGGCATGGCCGCCGTTACCGCCACAATGGCCTCGTCCTGGGTGGCCAGTTCCACCATGGTCTGACCGAAAATTTTGGTAAAAGAAGGTGGTGCCGTAATGGAACAGATTTTTTTGCCGGTTTTGATGTCAAAGGTCCCTACGCCGTGGAAATAGGCAGGTTCTTTTTCGGCCGGTTCATAGCCTTTCCCTTTCACCGTAGATACATGAAGCAGGGTAGGGGTCTTCAACTCCCGGAGGTTTTCCAGCATATTAATCAGCGGACGGATTTTGTGGCCGTCAATGGGACCGAAATATTCAATATTAAAGGCTTCAAACAGCATGCCCGGGGTCACGAAGGCCTTCAGCGTTTCCTCGGAACGCTTGGCAAACTGGTAAATGTCTTCCCCGATTTTGGGCACCGCCTTAAAAAGCGATTTCAGTTCCTGTTTCCAGTCCTGCAGGAAGGTAGTGGACAGGGTTTTGCTCAACAGCGAGGAGACGGCGCCCACATTTCGGGAAATGGACATTTCGTTGTCATTGAGAACGATCAGCAGATTTTTGTCCTGATGCCTGTCCCCGGCTTGATTCAGACCTTCATAGGCCAGACCGGCGGTAAGCGATCCGTCGCCGATGACAGCGATTACCTTGGCGGGGTCCTGATGAAGTTTCTTGGCGGAGAGCATGCCCAGGGCCGCGGCAATGGAAGTGCTGCTGTGGCCGGTGGTGAAGGCATCATAGGGGCTCTCACTCATTTTGGTAAAACCGGACAGGCCGTTATGCTTCCGGATGGAAGGAAAATCAACGCGTCTGCCGGTCAGAATTTTATGCGCATACGCCTGATGACCAACGTCCCAGATAAGTTTATCGGTAGGAATATCGAAAACATAATGAATGGCAATGGCCAGCTCTACCGCTCCCAGGCTGGGGGCCAGATGACCGCCGTTTTCGGAAGCTACCCGAACAATGAGAGCGCGAATTTCTTCGGCCAGTTCCGGCAGATCGGAAATGGATAAAGATTTCAAATCCTCTGGTGAATTGATGGTTGCAAGCACACTCAAGCGCGTAACTCCTAATTCTTAATATTGGCGTTCGATAATATAATTTGCTATGGCCCGCAGCGGATCGGCCTTCTGATGAAAGGGTTCCAGGGCCTGAAGGCTTTTTTCGATAAGCGACCGCGCCAGTTCCCGGGATTGTTCGAGCCCCAGGGTGCCGGGATAGGTTGCTTTTCGCTGCTGTTGATCCGCGCCGGTTTTTTTCCCCAGAAGCGACGCATCTCCCTTGATATCCAATATATCATCCACGATCTGAAAGGCAAGGCCAATGTTTTCCGCATAGGTTTCCAGGCGGGCGATTGATCGTTCATCGTCTGTGCCAAGCACCGCCCCGCATTTTACGGCCGCGATGATGAGCGCCCCGGTTTTCAGCTGGTGCATTTCCTGTAAGCGGGGAAGCGTTATCTCAGCCCCCTGAGCGATCATGTCCCGCATCTGGCCCTCGATCATGCCGTGATTTCCGGTTGCCCGGGCAATAATATTGATGATCCGGAGTTGCTTGCGGGGGTCGCTGTCCAGATGTTCTTTTTCGGAAAGGATCTGAAAGGCCAGGGTATGCATGGCATCGCCGGCAAAAATGGCGGTGGCTTCATCAAAGGCGGCGTGGCAGGAGGGTTGACCGCGGCGCAGATCATCATTATCAATGGCCGGCAGGTCGTCATGAATCAGGGAGTAGGTGTGGATTATCTCCAGCGCACAGCCCGCAATCAGGATGGACCGTAGATTTTCTGTTGCGGCTTCTACGGCCTCGGCCGCGGCCAGGGTTAAGATGGGTCGCAATCTTTTGCCTCCGGCAGCCAGCGAGTGCTGCATCGCCTCATGGAGTCTGCCCGGCGGCACCAATGCTTCCAGCAGTCGGTTCAGCTCGGTATTCACCAGTTGGCGCTGGCGGGTAAGATAGGCTTGGAGATCAATCATTTTGTCCGCCTTTAATCAGCCGTGTCTTCTTCCCTGTTTTCCGGGAAGGGGTGATGAACATAATTACCGTCCTGATTTTTTACCAAAAGGCTGATTTTTTTTTCCGCGTCGTTGAGTTTGCGGGCGCAGGCTTCGGACAGTTTTACCCCGGCCTCGAATTTTTCCAGGGCCTTTTCCAGCGGGAGGTCCCCGGACTCCAGCGCCTCCACAATTTTTTCCAGCTCCGCCAGTGATGCCTCAAAACTTTTTTCCTTTTTTCCGGTCATGGCGCTTCTCCTCCGGTGGTCTGTACAATGCCGGTTATTTTTCCCCGCCAGACCTGGATTTCAAGCCGGTCCCCGGGCGCTACTTCGTCCGAAGACCGGACGATTGTTTTCTTCGGCAGACAGCGGGTGATACTGTAGCCCCGTTCCAGCACCGCCTGCGGGCTGAGATCATCCAGCCGCCGTTTTAGCTCGTGCAACCGCCGCGTGTTGTTTATATACAATGCTCCCATCAGATGCAACAGCTGTTTTCGGTTATGATCCAGTCGCAGCTGTTTGTCACCGGTAATTTTATGTGGCAGATTGGCGAACAGCTTTTCCCGCTGCCAGTGAAGGCGAAGGTTTTTATCGTGCAGGTTCCGTTGGAACAACCGGCGCAGCCGCTGCGTATAATCGTCCAGCCGAAGACGGGCGTCAACGATTTTCCGGCGGGGATCGACCAGCCTCCCGGACAGTTTCTGCAGTTGGACGCCATGGTCGCGAAGGAGTTTCCGGCAGGCAAGATCAAGGCGTTCCCGAAGGCGATGATTCTGCTGGAGCAGTTCCTGTTTGACCGGAACGATGATTTCCGCTGCCGCGGAAGGAGTCGGGGCCCGCACATCGGCCGTGAAATCGCAGATGGTAAAATCCGTTTCGTGGCCTACCGCCGAAACAACCGGGATTTCGGATTGAAAAATTGCCCGGGCCAAATTTTCCTGGTTAAACGGCATAAGGTCTTCCAGGCTGCCCCCGCCCCGGGCGATTACGATAACATCCGCCCTGGCTTGTTCGTTGGCCAGGGCAATGGCGGATGCGATCTCTTCGGCGGCGCTTTCGCCCTGTACCGTGGACGGGATAATTTCCAGAAAGACCCCGGGAAACCGGCGGGTTATGACGTGTATCATATCATGAATCACCGCTCCGGTAACCGAGGAAATCAGGGTAATCTGTGCGGGCAGGTACGGCAGGGGTTTTTTGTGCGCCTTATCAAACAGTCCTTCGGCAGCAAGTTTTTTTTTCAGTTGTTCGAAGGCGGCCAGCAGTTCGCCGGTGCCCCGGGGGATCATATGCTCCAGAATGATCTGGTACGTTCCCCGCGGTTCATAAACGCTGAGTCGTCCCAGACCGGTAATGCGCATACCGTCTTCCGGAACAAATTGGAGATGGCGGTTCTGGTTGGCAAACATGACGGCGGAGAGGCGGGCCTGGCTGTCTTTGAGGGTGAAATAGAAATGGCCGGAGCCGGGCGCCCGAAAATTGGAAATTTCTCCTTCGATCCAGATGATGGGAAACCGGGTTTCCAGAAGGGTTTTGATATTGCTGGTGAGCTGGGAAACGGTATATATGGTATGTTCGGGCATGGAAATGGTCACCGTCACTGTTTGGTAGAAAAACAGGCTTTCCCGAGCGGCGTTCTATTTTTGCTGTTGTTTGGTAACATCTGTTTATATCAAATTATATCAAAATTCTGGCTGTTTCCCCATCATATCGAAGACATTTGGCAGCCGTAAAGACAATTTTACCCCCGGACGGTTTTCTGGTATAGTCCCGGAGTTGTTTTTTTCGCGGCGAAGTGATGCAAATTCTAACCGGATCAGACAGGAAAAACGACCATGCCGGAGCTGCCGGAAGTGGAAACCGTGGTCAGGGGGCTGCAGGAGACCATAAGCGGCCTGACCATATCCAGAGTTGTCTGCCGGGACCCGAAAATCAACCGGGACAATCCCCGGAAATGGAAAAATCGCCTTCGGAATCAAAAGGTCCTCGGCATCCGTCGGCGGGGAAAGAACATTCTGATCGATCTGACCGGGCAATGGAGCCTCTGGGTTCATCTCAAGATGACTGGACACCTGTATTTCCGGAAAGGCGGGGCGCCGGTTGACCGCCATGATCGATTGATTGTTCACTGGCGGAACTGTTCGGAACAGTTGCGGTTCCATGATTTCCGACGATTCGGCCGGGTCCGGCTTTTCCCCACCGCCAATGTCATGCAGCAGAAAGGCCTCAAGGAACTGGGGCCGGAACCCCTGGATATCTCTTCAGCGGCTTTTATCGATATGGTTCGGGACTCTCGCCGTATGATTAAGCCGGCCCTTCTGGATCAGCGGTTTGTGGCCGGAATCGGTAATATCTACGCGGATGAAAGTTTGTACCGGGCCCGGATTCATCCCCGGCGTCTCACCCATACCCTTTCCCGGGGCAAAGCGGCGGAACTGCATCGGCATATCCGGCAGGTGCTTATGTCGGCCATTGCGAAGATGGGGACCTCGGTTGACAGTTATGCCGGTGTAAATGGTCAGCCCGGCGGGTACCAGAAATATCTGGCGGTGTACGGGCGGGAAGGAGAGGTCTGCACTTGCTGTGGCAGCCGGATTAAACGGGAGGTTATCGGATCCCGTTCGGCCCATTACTGTCCGCGCTGTCAGCGAATCAGATAAGCTGCCGGGATTTTTTTCGGATCAGGGATTGATAAAGGGCCGCTGAAGCATTTTTTCGTATAAATCAATATATTGCCGCGCCGTTGCGGAATGCGTAAAAGTAGTCATGCTTTCCGACATGATCCGGCGGATTTGGGACTGCTTCTGCTGCCGGGGCAGATTGGAGAAAGCGATGGCCTGATCAATGGCCCAGGACAGTCCGCCGGCATCAAAGGTTTCGAACAAAAATCCGTTTCCGGTATTTGCCTTGACATCCAGATGCGCAATTGTATCGCGAATACCGCCGGTATTATGCGCCACCGGCAGCGCCCCGTAGATGGGACCGATCATTTGGGGCAGGCCGCAGGGTTCAAAAGCCGAGGGCATGAGAATGAAGTCCGCTGCGGCGTATGCCTGACGGGCCAGCTCCTCTTCAAAATTCCGTATGGCTACCCGCCTTTCCAGATGAAATCGGTGAACAATCTGGTGCAGGTATGGCTGAAATTCTCCGTTGGCCACAAAAACGATCTGGAGCGGCAGATTCCAGTATCTGGAAACGATTTCATACAGGATATGCGTGATAAGGTTACTGCCTTTCTGTATGGCGTCCAGCCGGGAGGGCCAGAAAAACAGGGGCGCCTGGGGCGTGATGCTCAGCCCCAGTCTTTGTTGCAGATGGCGCTTATTGACTGTTTTCCCTTCCGCATGACCGGTAGCACTGTATTGCCGTACCAGACCGGTATCGGTGGCGGGGTTGAAAGAAGCCTCCGGGCTGTTGAGAATACCCAGGGCGCAGCCGGCCCGCCATTTGTTGGTTAATTCCCGCCGCAGCGGTTCTTCCACAAAGCCATGCCGGCCCTCGATAATTTCAGATAAAAAGGCGGGGCTGACCGTGTTCACAAAATGGGCCGCAAAAACACCGCTGACAAGAAAATTAACCGCATTGGTCTCCCGGGTTTCTTCATAGTTGGCAGGTGGTCTTTCAAAAAACAGATGTTTCCAGAACAACGCGGCGTCGATGCCCCGGTCTTCGATCTCCGCCAGCGTTCTTTTGACGGTAAAAATGTTGTGAATGGTGAACAGACAGGGGATATTCAGTTCCCGGGCCATGGCCGGTATCAGGCCGGTCATCCAGTCATTGCAGTGAATCAGATCCGGTCGGACCTTGGGGACAATATTGTTGAGAACCTCCCGCTGAAAGGCCAGGGAGATTTTAATATTTTCCCGGGAGGAAGAGGAATAGACGTTATTTATATAAAAAAAAGACCGGTCCTCGGCCAGATGAATCCGTTCTTCCGGAACCCGGCTGCGAATGGTTTTCAGCTCTTTCCGGAACAGGGCTTCCGGTCCGGTACTGTTGTGAAAAATATTCCGGTAATCCGGAAGGGCGACATGGACGTCACCTCCCTGCTGGAACAGAGCGCTGACCAGTGCCGCGGATACATCCGCCAGGCCGCCTGCCTTGGCGGTGAGCTGGTTGGCGATGTTGCCCATCCCGTCGGGCAGATAGGTGATTTCCGGGGTCACCACCAGCACCCGGGGTTTGTCTTTTGCCGGCGGCGTCATGATTTCAGACGACCACCACGGAATTGTCGCAGTTTCCGAAATCGCTGTGTTCATACCGGTCCGCCGCCCAGTCGTTTTCCCACTGCTTTTCATCCATGAAATAGCGAAACTGGTAAGCGCGCTTTGCGGGCAGATCGATGGTGGTTGTGAAGTCGCCGTTTTTCAGTTTTTTCATGGGATTGTTGCGGATGCTCCAGTTGTTGAAGTCCCCCACAACGTGCACCGATCCGGCACCCATGGCTGCTTTCCTGGGTACCCGGAAGGTCACTTTGCAGACTTTTTGGTTTTTTACATACTTTTTCTTCAGGCTCATGATATCCTCCTTTTTGTATTACGGCTGTTATCAGTATTCATATTATCGTTTATTGTTATTATTATTATTATTATCTATTTATTATTTTTTTAAATATTTATATTTTTATGGGAAGAAGCCGACGGAATTATGACTCTTTACCATGATTCTGCAATTTTGATACCAGAATACAAATTCGAGATAAGACTGACAGTGTTCCGGCGATAATTTCCGGTGGGAGAATAAATGTCCGCCAGGGAAACTTTTTCCGTGTGCAATCAAGGTCGCCGGCGATAAGTGACCGGGACTCCGAAGGGTCTTTTTGAATTTTTAAATTTGCCTTTTTGTTTTTGTAAAAACAGGGGGAATACAGGCAGTGTTGAAATTGTTTACAGACTGGCAGAATTTTTGTCGCAAGGAAAAAAATCATGCCTTCCTGTTTTAACTTGGAGGATATGAGCCAGATAATGATCGGGGCTTTTGTTTTGGTCGTGCCCCCATCTTTCTCCGAAGAAGCCTGGAATATTGGGGCATCTCTGTCTGTGCGGAATCTCTTGTTGATTTTTGGCCTGTCCGTGTTTTTCCCCGGCCTTTTTTTCCTTTTTGATAAGAAATAGCAGGGAGGTTTTACTATGTTTCTGCGGGCCTTACTGGCGTTTATCACCTTGCCTGGAATTGCGGCGGTTTTGGGGCCGCCGGTGATCGCCTGGATTGATCCCTGGCGGGGAAACTTCCATCCCCTCGCACTGGCGGTTATGGCTCTGGGCGTGCTGATCCTGCTGTGGTGCGTGCGTGATTTTTATGTTTCCGGAAAAGGTACTCTGGCACCCTGGGATCCGCCCCGGGAGCTGGTGGTAGTAGGACTGTACCGGCATATGCGCAATCCCATGTATGTAGGAGTGCTGGTGCTGGTGCTGGGCTGGGGGTTGTATTTCTGCTCCTGGCTGCTTTTTGCGTATGTGATTGCGCTGGCTGTAGGATTTCATATACGTGTGGTCCGCAATGAAGAGCCCTGGCTGGAAAATACTTTCGGTCAGGAGTGGGAAACTTACCATCAGGGGGTGCCCCGCTGGTGGCCGCGCCTGACCCCTTGGGAGAAGGAAGACTGAGACGCTGTGAAACAAGTAGAGTTCAGCAATACGCCTTTCCGGGCGGTAACCGCGGAAAACACCTTTCACGTATTGGACCCGGTGGGCGATTTTCAGATCGGACTGGTTCTCCGTTTTGCCGGTCGAATATATCCGGAATTGCTGGAAAATGCCCTGCGCCTGAGTCTGGAGCGGGTTCCCGTTCTGGGTGCCCGTTTTGTTCCCGGCTGGCGAACCGGCTTCTGGGAGCCTTCCGGTAAAAACGCCATCGTTCTGGAAAAAGAAAAAACAGAGGAAGCGGATGAGAAAGCAGTGCCGGCGTTCTTTGCAACCCCTTTGGATCACCTTACCGGTCCGCTGATTCGGGCGCGGCTTTTTCGCGGGGAAAGGGATACAATCTGTCTCAATATTTCTCATTTTGTCGCAGACGCTTCCGGTGTCAAAGCGTATGCCGCTTTATTGGCCGATCTCTATACCCGTCTTTTGGCAGATCCGGATTATATTCCCTGCTCCAGCGGACTTCCTTCCCGCAGCCTGCGCCGGGTTTTCCGCTGTTTCAGTTGGCGACAAAAAGGGGGGATTTTGCGACAGGCGTTCGCCGATGTCCTTGCACAGCCGCCCTGGCCACTTCCGTATACCTTGCCGGGCCGGGCATCGCCGCGTGAAAAACGGGCTTATGTGATCCGGCATATGGATACGGAGCTTTTTTGCCATCTTCAGAACTGGTGCCAAAGAAATGGCGCTACGGTGAATGATGTGCTGATGGCCGCTTTTTTCCGCGCCTTTGCCGTCATATCCGACAGCAAGGACGGTCGCGTACCCCGGCGCCGTTCCCACCGGCTTATTGTCACTGCTGATCTCCGCCGTTATCTTTCTCCGGAACAGGCGGCGGATTTGATCTGCAGCCTTTCCGGCTGGGTTCCGGTCACCCTTGGCCGCGATGCCGGGAGGACCATGGTCGATACCTGCCGGCGCGTATCCACTCTCATGCAGCGGAAAAAGCAGGGATATCTGGGACTGGGCGTACTTTCGGCCGGGGCGGTGGTTTTGAAGGCGGCCCCCCTGTCTCTGGCCGCGGCCTGCGGCAAACCGCTGGCCGCTCTGGCGGCCGCTGCCGGCGTCGTCGCCCCTTCTTTTACGAATATGGGGCGTCTTGATCCGGCGCAAATGGATTTCGGGGGTCTATCGCTGGAAGACGCTTATCTGGTGCCGCCGGTGGTCTATCCGCCGGTTTTCGGATGCGGTGTTTCCGGTTTTCGCGATCGCCTGACCCTGTCCGCCGGTATTTGCGAACCCGGGTTTCACCGGGAGGACGTGAACGCCCTGTTTGAACAGGTAGTGCAAGAAATTTGCGCTCTTCCTGCTGAAGGAGAGGACGGGGCTGCCTTTTGAAAATGCGCGTCCCGGAGTTGGCCTTATCCCCCCAAGGGCCGTGGTCATATTCGAAGCAGTGGACAGATCACCGGTTGATCCCTTTATTGCATTTTTTCTTGAGAGGAATTTGACATCTCGTTTTCTTCCAGAGCTTCCCGGATATAACTGTCTACACGATATTTTTCCAGAAGCGCTTTGGACAAGATCTGGACGGGATCCAGGCCGGAAGCCAGGCAGCGGCCAATTACGGTTTCCACACTTGTTGTTTGCTTATTATCAGCGGTATCCATTTTATCGAACTCCGTTTGGTCTGATTATCTGAAATTGTTTATTCTGTCACAGAAAACCACGTCTCTGGACGTGGTTGTTTATCCGGTTAGTAAAAACGAGCGAGTAAATACAGTTGCGCATGATTGTGGCGGCGGAAAATTAATGCACAATGACGGTTTTATTAAATAAATATGAAAGGCGATAACAGGGGAAAAAACCGTTTGCCGAATGCGGAAGACGGTTCTTATTGGAGACAATCAAGAAGGGAAATCGTTTATTTGCCCAGCAGAGATTTGCACCGCGTCCAGGCGATGCCGCCGGGGCAGACGTGGCTGTAACTGCATTTTTCACACTGGGTAGGCATGAACAGCATCACATGCACTCCGATCAGCAGGCCGTAGGCCGCCGGGTATTGCCAGCCGTAAAGAAAAAGCCAGTAAACGGGGAAAAGCAGGGTGACATAAAAAATATATTCGGCCCGTTTGGCCTGCCGGCCAATAAAGGCCATGTCCACCTCTTTGCGGGGATACAGGAGGACGGAGAGGATGTTTCCCAGATAGACGCCGAAAATCGGGGGGCAGTAACGACCCTTGTAGGGGCATCCGGTGCAGGCTCCGGCCTGAAAGACGTTTCCCAGAAGATACAGGCCGATAAGAATCACCGCCGGTATCCACGACCGGAGCCACAGCAGATAAATCGCGCCTCCCAGGGCCAGCAGGAAGGGCAGAAGCGACAGGAAATAATACAGCTTGTCTTTGGTTTGCCACTGGTAAACGCTTTCCGGCATGGCGGTCTCCCCTTTATATCAGGTAATAATGGTCTTCCTCCTGCGCGGCCCGGCCCTTTTGAATAAGGTAATCCAGATGGGCTTTGACCATGCCCCGTTCGGCGAACTGATAAAAACTTTCGGGCTGGCGGGGTTTTTTATAGATGAACCATTGGCCGGCAATGTCTTCCAGGGTGCGCGGCCGGTCCAGGTAAGCCGTAATTTTTTCCTCCCGCTGGTTGATGACGTCCAGGTAGGCGGCGGCCAGATCCGTGATGTCTCCGGTTAAGACCCCCATGTTGTGCGAGGTGACATATGTCCGGGCGGGAATTTCCAGGAGCCGGTGCACGGAGCGGATGGTCTGGTCGATGTCGGACACGGCGTCGCCGTACCAGGGACCGAAGGCGGTCAGGTCCAGGTCGCTCATGAACAAGAGTTCTTCTGCCTCGCAGTAAAAGCTGCAGTGGCCGGGGGTGTGACCCGGAGTATGAATAACGCGGAGTCGGGTATGACCAAAATCGAGGAGATCGCCGTCCCGGAGTTCCCGGTTCGGTTCCTGTTCCCGGTAGTTGAACGATTCCTGCAGGATCTGTCGCCAGGTACTGCTTTCCTCGGGATCGGTGATGCCGTAAGCGCTCAGAAGAGTGTCCAGAGAGCGGAAGCAGGGGGCATCCGCGGTATGGACATAGAGGGCGGCTTCCGGAAAAAGAATGTTATAGGTAAAATGGTCTTCGTGGTAATGGGTGTTGATGATCACGTCTACATCATTTTCGGCCGCCAGGGCTCGCAGCAGGGATTCGTCCGAGGCCGGATCGATCACCGCCGTGATATCATCGTTAATTACCAAAGAGTTGCAGAAGGGGTATTTCCCGTTATTGGTTCCGGGGATAAAGGTCATGCGGCCGAAGGTCTGTTTTTTCATGCCGGACACGATTTTTCCTTTCTGTTCCGGGGTTTTCGGTTCAAAGTCGTTTTCGATACATCATACCTTGCGCCCCTTTTGCGGGTCAAGAGATGGCAAGGGGATTCTCCAGTTGGGGAAAAATCTTGCCATCCGGCCTTCTCTCCGGAAATCTTTGCTTTCTGGAAAAGCACCGGTTAGTATAAGCAGAAAGTAAGTGCGTTACGGACATCCGGGAAATCATTATGGACGCGCAGAAAAATACTGAACACCGGCTGGAGGCGCCGGAGAAAATCGGGCGGCGATCCGGAAAAACCGTCTATCTGGTCAGGCATGGTGAAATGGACGGTACGGCCGCGGGAGACATCACCCTGGATGTGATTAATCAGTATGTTTCCGGCGACCGGGATGCCGGCCTCAGTCTTCGCGGCCGAAAGGAAATCCGGCGATCCGCCGTCTGGTTTGCGGACAGAAATATCGCCGCGGTCTATTGTTCTCACCTGGCCCGGGCCCGGGAATCCGCTTGTATACTGAGCCAAGAGTTGAATGTCGGCCATCATGTCATTGATTCTCTGGCCGAAATCAACGTCGGCGGGATCGATCCCGCCCAAAACCGGTTTTTTAACGGGGTTTTCAAAGCCATTCTGGGGACCTACCGCGCCGCCCCGCAGGCGATTTCCCGGCTGATGTTTCCGGTAATTACCCGGTTGCTCATCTATTCCTACCTGTTTCGCTGGCTGGCCGGAAAAACCAGCGACGGCGAGTCGGTCAAAGACGCTTTTCAGCGGATGGAAAGGGCCCTGGCGGATATCATGGAAGCGCACCAGGACGGAACCGAGGTGGTGATTGTTTCCCACGGGTATTTTATTACTCTGTTGGCCTTTACCTGCGTCCGGCGGAACAAAAGCGATGTTTTCAAACTGGGCAATTTTTTCTGGGTGGCCAACGGTTCCGTAACCAAGTTTGCTGCGGATTTGCAGGGAAGTTTACGGCTGCGATATTTCGCCCGCCGGGTATGGCGATGACGGAACCGAGGCTTTCCCGGCTATCCTTTCCGGGTTTGCCGTTTTTTTCCAACATGGTTTGAAAACGGTCCTTCCGGGGGCTTGCGCATTATTGACACTGCTTGGTTTCTTTTATATAACCAGGAAACATTGTGGATGCGCAGGTTTTACCCAGAATATTACAATTTGCGGCGGGGGTGTTTTACATGATAACCCAATCAGTCATTGTTATCGGCAGCGGTATCGGCGGGAGTGCGGTGGGCGCACTGCTGGCAAACAAGGGGCATCGGGTGACCCTGTATGAGAAATCCAACTTGATCGGCGGCCGGTTTGCCACCTATGAGCGGGACGGATTCAAACTGGATGTGGGTTGCCACATGATCGCCAATTGCGATAAAGGGCGACTGGGCAAAGTACTGGATATATGCGGGGGGTCCGATTATGTTTCCTGGAACTATGCCAAAAACCCTTCGCCCGTGATCAATTTTAAGGGCACCTGGGTGAAATTTCCTTTTGAGGCCCACAAGATGGGCTTTTCCGAAACGGATCTGGAGAATTTTTTCCGGTTTTATCAGGACATCCGGGAGTTCAGCGAGGCCGATTGCAGGGCTCATGAAAATATCAGTATCCGGGAGTTTGTGGACCGGTATCTGGACAGCAATATCGCCCGCTCCTTTGTGGGGTTTTTCTCTTCTATTTATTTCGTTACCCGGGATGCGGAGACCCCGCTGGGCGAGTATGCCCGGGATCAGAATGAAATCGCCCGGATGCGTTCTCTGGGATACCCGGTAGGCGGAACGGGGGCGGTACCCCGGGCCTATTGCCGGATTATCGAAGAAAACGGCGGAGCGGTCCATACCGGCGCGGCGGTAGATTCCATTCTCATCGAGGACAGCCGGGCGGTGGGTGTCAAGCTACACACCGGCGAGATCAAAATGGCGGATATCGTGATCAGCAACAACAGCATCAAAAGCACGGTCACCGATCTGGTCGGTGCCACCCACTATCCCGCGGCCTTTGTCGAAACCATCAACAGCTACACCTATTCCTACAGCACCTATGTGCTGAAAATCGCGCTGGATCAGGTCATTTCCAAGGAATCCATGATTTTTTATATTGGTTCGGAGGATTTGACCGAGGTGGAGGACGCCCTGGAAAAGACCGGGCAGCTTCCGGAGGCGGCACCCCACCTCATGGTCCCCATTGTTTCCAATCTGGATCCGGAGTCGGCCCCGCCCGGAAAACAGCTGCTGGTGGCCGGGAGCGCTCCCAAGCAGCCCTATACCGCCGGCCGGGCGGTGTGGGAAAAGTGGGAGAAGGCCATGATGGCCTCGCTGAAGGTTCTTTTCCCCGATATTGAGGAGCATATTCTCTGGATGGAAACCACCAGTCCGGAAGATATCAACAATTTTGCCGGGGAAGAGGGCAGTGTTATCGGGATCGCGCAGACCCTGTCGCAGGTCGGGGAGAACCGCCCACCGTTTGTGGATCCCTGCATTCAAAATTTGTATCACTGCAGTGCCGACACGGGTGTGTCCGGCATTGGTGGAGAACTGGCCGCGGATGCCGCCCTGCGGTTGTATGATTATTTGACGTAAGGCGTCGGGAGCGGCCAATTATGGCAGGTCCGGTTTTTCCGAAGTGGTTGGAGGGAAGAATGCGGTTTCCGGATCCGGTTGGCCCGATCTGATAATAACCCACGGAGGGGGAAAAAGTTATGAAAACCATTACCACGTATTGGCCCGAAGGCAGGCCGGAGTCAATGGAGTATCCGGAAGTTCCAGTGTTTGAAATTCTGGAGCAGACCGCCGCCCGGGTGCCGCATCGCCGGGCGATTGTTTTCGGAGGCATGGAGATGACCTTCGGCGAGCTGAAAGATCTCAGCGATCGTTTCGCCGCTGCGTTAACCGCTCGGGGCGTGACCAAAGGCGACCGGGTGGCCATTCATATGCCCAACTGTCCCCAGTTTGCCGTGGCCTATTACGGAATTTTAAAATGCGGCGCCGTTTTTACCCCCGTCAGTCCGCTTTATACCGCCCGGGAACTGGGACACCAGATCCGGGACGCCGGCGCCCGAATCCTTCTTTCCCTGGACCTGATTTATTCCGACGAAATCAGAGAAACAGTGGCCGACAGCGAGGTGGAGACCGTTATTACCACCAGCCTGGCGGACTGTTATAACCCGGTGACCCGTCCCACCAAACTGATCGGTAAGCTGCCGGTGCCGGATACCCTCGATTTTGCCGATCTGCTGGCGCAATACGATCCGGCATCGCCCGCGGTGTCTATTGATCCCCGGAACGATCTGGCCCATCTGGCCTACACCGGGGGTACCACGGGCCCTTCCAAAGGGTGTATGATAACCCATTACAATGTGGTCACCAACGTGCTGCAAGTTTCTCATTGGGGGGCAGGCGGCCGGTTTGTCATTGCAGAAGGAAAATTTGAAAGAGAATTACCCAACGGGTATGAGCCCCGGGACTTTGAGATTCCCCGGGATAAAGGCCGGGCGATTTGTGTGGTTCCCTGGTTTCATGCCATGGGGGCCATCGGCTATCTCAATCTGCCCGTATACGGAGGGGTAACCCAGGTGGTTTTCCCGCGCCTGGATGAAGAACAATTTTTAAATGCCATTGATGAATATCGGCCCACTTCCCTGGGTGGTGCGCCGCAGCTGTTTATTCCGTTGATGAATCATCCCCGGCTCAAAGAGATTGATCTGTCCAGCATTGTCAATGTGGCCTCGGGGTCCGCGCCCCTGCCGCTGGAGATTATTGATCGGATCCGGGCGGCCATTTCGGACGGGATAATCATCGAGGCCTACGGCATGACCGAATGTACCATGATGGCCACCGCCAATCCGCCCAGCCGGACCGATTTCAAGGCCGGCACAGTGGGCCTGCCGGTTTTTGATACCGAAATTAAAATTATCGATTCCGACGGGAACGAACTGGAGGTCGGTGAAGAAGGCGAAATCTGCATCAAGGGTCCCCAGGTGGCCAGAGGATATTGGAACCGGCCGGAAGAAACCGCCAATACGTTCCGGGACGGCTGGATTCACTCCGGGGATGTGGGAAAAATCGATGAGGACGGGTATCTGACCATTGTTGATCGCATCAAGGATATGGTGATTTACAAGGGGTATAATGTCTATCCCCGGGAGCTGGAGGAAGTGTTGTTTGAGCACCCCGATATTATCGATGCCGCGGTGATCGGCAAGCCGGATGCGGCCGGCGGGGAAATCCCGGTGGCGTTTATCAGGAAGGCGGAAGAGGCGACCTTGAGCGAGCAGGAGGTGATGGATTTTGCTGCGCAACGGCTGGCGCCCTACAAGAAAATCCGGCAGATTGTTTTTGTAGCGGAGTTGCCGCGAAGCGGGGCGGGTAAAGTTTTGAAGACGGAGTTGAAAAAACAGATTTGAACGCACCAATTGCCATTGTGGGTTTCGGCGGGGTCTTTCCGGGTGCCGCCAATACAAACGTTTTCTGGGAGAACATCCGCCAGGGCAAAGACGTGGTCACGGAAATTCCCCCGGAGCGCTGGGTGGTTCCGCCGGAGGCGGTATACAGTCGGACGGCGGAAGCCGATAAAACCTATTCCCTCCGGGCCGGCGTGGTGGATCTGACTTTCACCGGGGAAGGCCTGGCTGTTGACCGCGATTTTGCAGAAGCCCTGGATCCGCTGTATCACTATACTCTGACGGCGGCCCGGGAGGCTTTTGCCTGCTGTGACCCTGCCGGGATAAAGACCGGCCGGACCGGTGTCATTCTGGCGGCGATTGCCCTGCCGACGGTGGGATCGGCCGCGCTTAACAACCAGTTGATGACGCAATCCATTGAAAAGCAATTGTTTGGTCGGAGTGCCGCCGAAGCGTTGCCCCTGGAGACGGCCGATTGGTTTTCCGCTCACGTGACCAGCCGGCCGGCTTCGCTGCTGGCCCAGGCCTTCGGGCTGGGCGGCGGTTCCTATACCCTGGACGCCGCCTGTGCCACTTCTCTTTATGCCGTCAAGCGGGCCTGCGATGAACTGCAAGCCCGCCGGACGGATGTTATGGTGGCCGGAGGCGTTTCCCGTCCCGAAATTTTGTATACTCAGGTGGGTTTTACGCAGTTACGGGCGTTATCCAAAGCCGGTGTCTGCCGGCCCTTTGACGCCGAGGCCGACGGGCTGGTGGTGGGCGAGGGTGCCGGTCTGCTGCTTTTAAAACGGCTGGAAGACGCTCTGGCGGCGGGAGATCCGATTTACGGTGTGATTCGCGGTATTGGGTTGTCCAACGATATCGGCGGCAACCTGCTGGCCCCGGAAAGCGAAGGCCAGTTGCGGGCGCTGCATGCCGCTTACCGGCAGGCCGGGTGGTCTCCCCGGGAGGTGGATCTGATCGAGTGCCACGGCACCGGCACGCCGGTAGGCGATGCGGTGGAGCTGGCCAGTATGCGCACGCTCTGGGAGGATCTGGACTGGCAGCCGGAAGAGTGTCCCCTCGGCTCTATCAAATCCATGATCGGGCATTTGCTCACCGGCGCCGGTGCCGCCAGCATGATTAAAGTTTTGCTGGGGATGCAGCATCAGACCCTGCCACCGTCCGCCAATTTTTCCCGGCCCGGTAAAAACAGTCCGTTGGTGGACGGCCCCTTCCGGGTACAGACCGAAGCGCAGGAATGGCGGCCGCGTCGGCCCGATACGCCCCTGCGGGCCGGGGTGAGTTCCTTCGGGTTCGGCGGCATCAACGCCCATGTGCTGCTGGAACAGTGGCTGCCTCCGGCCGGAGCCGCTGTCTCGAGTTCGGTGCCGGTCGAAACCGCGGCCGCTGTTTCGGCGGAAGATTTTTCGCTGCCGCCGGTTGAGGCAGGTCCGGTCAAGGGACCGGATATTGCCGTGGTGGGTATGGATGCGGTCTTCGGGCAGAAACGGGGATTGCACCGTTTCCAGGAAGCGGTTCTTCGCGGCGAAACCTTGTTTGTCCGCAGAGATGAGCAGCGGTGGCGGGGGCATGATGCCGTGGCCGGTCAATTTGCCGTTGATGATGTGGAACGGGGCGCTTTTATCGACGAGGTGTCGGTACTGGTGGGAAAATTCAATATTCCGCCCAAGGAGATCGATCATATTCTCTGCCAGCATCTGCTGGCGCTGAAAACGGCCGCCCGGGCCATGAACGACGCCGGGTTGCCCCTGCAACAAAAGCGCCCGCAAATGGGGGTGGTTATTGGTATGGATTTTGACGTGGAGGCCAATGATTACCATTTTCGCTGGAACCTCTGCAATCAGGCGGAGCAGTGGAACCGGCGTCACAGCCTGAATATCCCGGCAACAGAGATGGCGGACTGGATTGAAAAGTTGAAAGCCGCCTGTTCGCCGCCGCTTATCTCCTCCCGGGTGCTGGGCGCGCTGGGGGGGATTATGGCCAGCCGTATTGCCAAGCAGTTCCGGTTCGGCGGTCCCAGTTATGTGGTTTCCTGTGATGCCGCCTCCGGCCTGCGGGCGCTGGAAACGGGTGTTCGCTCTTTGCAGCGGTACGAGACGGATGCCTTTCTGGTGGGGGCGGTGGATCTGCCCGGCGACGTGCGCCGGGTGATTCTGGATGATCAACGCTGTTCCTACAGCCGGAGTGGGGCAGTGCGGCCGTTTGACGGCCGGGCCGATGGTTCCCTGCCCGGGGAGGGGGCAGTGGCCCTGGTATTGAAACGGCTGGAGGATGCGGTGGCCGACGGCGACCGCATTTATTCCGTGATCAAGGGAATTGGCGCGGCCAATGCCGCTGTTTGTCCCGAAGCGGCAAAAGTGACGGAAAATGATAGTGATACTCCGGATCAATCCTCTGCAACTTCTTTGAAAGCCGCTTACCACAACGCTTTGGAACGGGCCTTTGCCGAAGCACGGCTTTCACCGGAAGCGGTTTCTCTGGTGGAAGCCAGTGCCGGCGGTTGTCCCTTGGAGGACCGCCTCGAGGTTGAAGCGCTGACGGAATTTTTCCGGCCCGCCGGAGAAAATCCGGGAAAAACCTGCGCCCTGGGATCGGTCAAAGCCAATCTCGGCCATACCGGATCCGCCGCCGGTCTGGCCGCTTTTGTCAAGACCAGCCTCTGTCTGTACCAGCAGATATACCCGCAGTTGGTTAATTATACCGCTCCGGTCCGGAACTGGTTTGCGGACAGTATTTTTCATATGCCCGCTTTTTCCCATTACTGGCTTCATAATCGTTCCCGGGGATTGCGTACTGCCTGCACCGCTTCGGTTACCGCCGATGGGAACTGCCTGCAGGTGATTGCGGAAGAATTTGAATATACGCTGGATATGCCCGGGGCCCTGCTGGCGCAGGTGGAACGGGAACGCAAAAAACCCCTGGGGTTGCGACCGGGAGTGCCCGGATTGTTCATTGTGGAAGGCGACAGCAAACCAGACCTTATCCGCAGCCTGGATGATCTGGAGACATTTCTCCGGGAACACAGCCGCACGGACACCAATATCGAACGGATCGCAAGGCGCTGGTATCTGAGCCGGGGGGTCGATTTTGGGAAAGATCAGGCCGTTTCCATTGTTACCGGCAGTGTGGCGGAACTGGCCCAGTTCATTGAAGAGGCCCGCATTCTGGTAACCGAAAACCGGCCCAGCAGCATCAGCGGGCTGCGCGGTATCCGCTATTCCACGCGGACTTCCTCGGTGGGAGCGCAAAAGGGGGAGGTGGCCTTTGTTTTTCCCGGATCGGGCAACCACTATCTGGGGATGGGCCGCAAGGTGGGGGTGGAGTTCCCGGAAATCATGCGTCTCATGGAACAGGGTGCGGAAAATCTGAAAGATCTGTTTCTGCCGGAATATTTTTTTCCCCAGCGGCATTCCTGGGAGCCCGGCTGGGAGGAGGAAAGCCGTCAGGCCATGGCCGCCGATCCGCTGCATATGATTATCGGCCAGGTCACTTACGGCGAGTTGTTAACCTGCCTTATCGAACAGTTCGGGATCCGGCCGGATGCGGTCATTGGCTACAGCCTGGGGGAATCGGCGGGTTTGTTTGCCACCGGCGCCTGGCAGCGGCGGCAGATTATGCTGGACCGTATGCGGGCTTCGGATCTGTTTACCACCCAACTGGCCGGTCCTTGCGAGGCGGCCCGCCGGGTCTGGGAAGTGCCGCCGGAGGAAACCGTGGACTGGAAGGCGGCGGTGGTCAACCGGGGGCCGAAGGCCGTCCGGAAGGTGCTGCAGGACATCCCCCGGGTTTTTTTGTTGATCGTCAATACGCCCCAAGAGTGCGTACTGGGCGGGCAGGGCCGGCAGGTGGAAAAAGCCCTGCAGGCCCTGTCCTGCGAGGCGCTGTTTCTGGAAGGCGTCATCACGGTGCACTGCGACGCGGCCGCGCCGGTCCGGGAGGCTTATAAAGAGCTTCACCGGTTTCCGGTTTTTCCGCCGGAGGGGACGCGATTTTACAGTTGTGCCCGGGGCGAGGCCTATCAATTGACCTCCGAAAACGCCGCCCAGTCCATTCTGGAGCAGGCCCTGCACGGTTTTGATTTTACTCGCACCATCGAGCAGGCCTATCGGGATGGGGTGCGGGTGTTCCTGGAGATGGGACCGCAGGGTTCCTGTACCCGCATGATTCAGGATATTCTGGGGGAGGATAAACCGTACCTGGCGGTCTCAGCCTGCAACCGCCCGGAAAAAAGTTCTTTGACGGTATTGAAATTTTTGAGCTCCCTGGTGGCCGAGCGGGTGCCGGTGGATCTGGATTTTCTCTACGGCGAGGCCTCCATCCCTTATGGACTGGAGGAAAGGGCGGAATACGCGGCCGAAGACAGTGGTCACGTGGTGGTGGTTCCCACCGGCGGCAAGTGGAAACTGCCGGCGCCCCCCGAGATCCGCCCGGTCTCCCCGCAGCCGGATGCTCCGGAACCATCCGCGCCGGAGGCAGACGAAGCTACGCCTGCCGAGGCAGCGCAGACAACACCGCCCCCCCACGATTTCCCCGGAGAAAACATTTACGGCAGCCTTTACGGGGAATTAATGGCCGGTATCACCCGCTCTTCCCGGAAAACCACGGAAGCACATAACGCTTTTTTGGAATTCTCGGCTTCGCTCCATGCCATGTATGCGGAGACCGTATCCTTACAGACCCGGCTGCTGGAAAAAGCGCTGCTTTCCGGCGATACGACCGCGATCGCGGAGATGTCATCTTCGTTCCCGACGCCGGAACCGGCAGCAGCTCCGCCGGTGACACCTTCGCCGGAGGCGCCCTCTGCGGCGGTATCCACCGGGGATATTCCGCCTGCGGCCGGGACACCCCCGGCCGGGGAAGGGGAACAGAAAACGCCATCAACTGCGCCGCCGCCGGCGTTTGACCGGGATATGTGCATGGAGTTTGCCATCGGATCCATCGAAAAGGTGCTGGGTCCCATGTTCGCGCCGGTGGATATCTATCCGGTACGGGTCCGCCTGCCGGATGAGCCCCTGATGCTGGTGGACCGGATTCTTTCCGTAAAAGGGGAAAAGGGCTCGCTGGGATCCGGCGAAGTGGTGACCGAGCACGACGTTCATCAAGATGCTTGGTATCTGGACGGCGGTCGGGTACCGGTGTGCATTGCCATAGAGGCCGGTCAGGCGGATCTGTTTCTGTGTTCCTACCTGGGCATCGATCTGGCGGTGAAAGGCAAGCGCAGTTACCGGCTGCTGGATGCGGTGGCCACTTTTCACGCCGGACTGCCCCGCCCGGGCGATGTGATTCGGTATGTGATCAAGATCACCCGCTTTGTGCGGCAGAACGAAACCTACCTTTTCTTTTTTGAGTTCCAGGGGTTTGTTGGCGATCGTCACATTATCACCATGCAGAACGGCTGTGCCGGGTTTTTTACCCAGGAGGAAGTCCGTGCCTCCGGCGGCATTGTGTTGACCCAGGCCGACATGCAGCCCCGGCAGGGGAAAGTGGACGGCTGGCGGGAACTGGTGCCGGTGCAGCGGGAAGCTTACGGTGACGCGCAACTCGAGGCTTTGCGGCAAGGGAATCTGGCTGCCTGTTTCGGAGAACGTTTTGCCGGAATAACCCTGTCCGAATCTCTGCGACTGCCCGGAGGACGGATGAAACTGATTCACCGGGTGCTTTCCCTGGACCCCGGCGGGGGGCGGTACAGCCTGGGCAACATTCAGGCGGAAGCGGACATTCACGCGGATGACTGGTTTTTGACCTGCCATTTTGTGGACGACATGGTCATGCCCGGCACCCTGATGTATCAGTGCTGTGAACACGCCCTGCGGGTCCTGCTGCTGCGCCTGGGCTGGGTTACCACCCGGCCGGATGTCTGTTTTGAGCCTCTGCCCGATACCGGGGCGGTGCTGAAATGCCGGGGGCCGGTAACCCCGGAAACCGAAAAGGTGATGTACGAGGTGGAAATCAGCGGGATCGGCTATAACCCGGAGCCCTATGTCACCGCGGACGCTTTTATCCGGGCCGGGGGGGAACGCATTGTCATGTTTGAAAACATGTCCCTGAAGATCACCGGCTTGACCCGGGCGGAACTGGAATCCTTCTGGCAGGACCGTTCAGACAGATATCCGGCCGGTGCCCCTGCCAAGCAGACCCTGTATGACCGGGACAAACTTCTGGCCTATGCCATTGGCAAACCCTCCGAAGCTTTTGGCGAGCCTTATAAAATTTTTGACGAAGACCGGGTGATTGCCCGGCTGCCCGGTCCGCCCTATTTTTTCATGGACCGGGTGACCCATATCGAGCCCGAACCCTGGGTGGTCAAGCCGGATGGCTGGATCGCAGCGGAATACACCTATACCCCGGAGGAATGGTATTTCCGGGCCAACCGCCAGCCTTCCATGCCGTTCTGTATTCTGCTGGAAATTGCGTTGCAGCCTTGCGGCTGGCTGGCCGCCTATGTTGGTTCGGCGCTGCGTAGTGATATCGACCTGAAATTCCGGAATCTGGGCGGAGAGGCCGTTCAATACCGGGATCTGCCGCCGGTGCCGCAGACGCTGACCATGCGCTGCCGGATGACCAAGGTG
>CAZWCS010000005.1:0-65231 GCA_964632805.1 uncultured Desulfobacterales bacterium | reverse complement strand
ATTACCACGGCCTTTGATTCCATGAAAGAGACGGTGGAAGCGCTGAAACAAGCCGGTTTGCGGGAGTCGGTGAAAATTATGATCGGCGGCGGCCCCACCAACGACAAGGTTAGAGAGTATGTGGAAGCCGATTTTTACGGTCCGGATGCCACTTCCGCGGTGGATCTGGCCAAGGAGTTGATGTGTTAGGATTTATCCGCAGATGAAAGATTTTTCGATGAGGAGGATTGATATGCCAGATACCATGACCAAAGAAGAACGCCTGCAAGCGGTGTTCCGCCATCAGATACCGGACCGGGTGCCGGTGGTGCCGTTGCTGGGGTATTTTTTAAGCCAGTACGCGGGAATTACCTCGGCCGAACTGTGGACGGATGAAGAAAAGCGCTCCCATGCCTGGGAAAAGTTTTACAGCGAACTGGGGCCCATTGACGCCATCTATCATGATAACAGCAGCCAGCCGCTGACCCAGCTCTGGACCATTCCCATGAAAACCGCTTGGCCGGGAAAGGAGTTACCTCCGGATGCCCAGGCCCAGCAAATGGAAGAAGAAGTCATGACCGTCGCAGATTACCAGACACTGCGGAATGCGGGTCTCGTTCCCCGGCGCCTGCTGTATGCAGATTTTCTGGTTAAGATGTTGCGCCGGACATATCCCGATTTGCCCCGGAATACGCTGCTCATGCTTTTGTCCGTTTATTCCAAGCTGGGCTGGGATACACTCTGGTTCCGGCGCTTCCGGAAAAAATGGGAAAAACGGGGGGTACCGCGGTTATGGAACAGCGCCCTGATGGCGCCGTTTGACAATTTTTCCCTGCTGCGTTCCATGACAACTTTTTCCCGGGATATTTTCCAGCGGCCGGAGGAAATCGCGGAAGCCGCCAATGCCTGCGTAGACAGTTTTGTGTATCTGTCCGAGGTGGTGGCCCGGATGATCGGCGGCCCCAAACGAACCTGGATATTTCTCCACCGCTCCTCCAACTCGTTTATCTCCCCCAAACAGTTCCAGCAACTTTCCTTTCCTTCTCTGAAGGCCATAGTTACCCGCCTGGCCGAAAAAGGATTTGATCTGGTGCTTCACTGTGACGGCAACTGGGACAAAAACCTGGAAATCCTGCTGGATCTGCCGCCCCGCAAATGCATGATCCAGTTTGACGGCACCTCGGACATTTTCCGGGCCAAGGATATCCTGCAAGGTCATATCTGCATTTACGGCGATGTCCCGGCCCAGATGCTGGCTACGGGAACACCGGACGATGTGGATCAATACTGTCGCAAACTCATTGAAGTGGTGGGCAAAGACGGGGGCTACTGCCTGGGGTCCGGCTGTGAACTGGCCCCGGACGGCAAGCCGGAGAATGTTAAGGTGATGTTTGAATCCGTGAAAAAATATGGTTACTACAACTGACGTGACCCTGTACCGGGAGCCGGTTCAATTATCCCAAGCAGATATTGTCGGGGCCTTAACCAATAATCATCGCAAAAAACGTCTGGCCCCTTCGGTGGAGAGCATTGTCAATCATCTGCTGCCGGAGGTGGATGATCTGTTTCAACCCCGGCTGCATTACCGGATACAGTCAATCGAGTACGTAGACAAAAAAGCGTTATGCCTTGCCGGAGACAATGTGCAAATAAAAAGCTCCAGAATTTGTAAGACACTGTCGTACTGTCAGGAGGCGGTCTGCTTTATCGGAACCATCGGCGGGTGGCTGGAAGAGCGCCTGGCAAAAGTCATGTCGGAGGGATCGCTCACGGAGGCGTATATTCTTGATGTAATCGGCTCCCTGGCGGCGGAAAGCATGGTGGAGACGTTTCACAAACACTTAGGGGAAAAATATGCCGCTGAAGAGAAAGGGGTGACCCGTCGCTTCAGCCCCGGCTACTGCGACTGGCCCCTTCGGGAGCAGAAAACGGTTTTTGGCCTGTTTGCAGATTGCCCCACCGGGGTGACCCTCACGGAGTCGTTTTTGATGCTTCCCCGCAAATCCATATCCGGGGTGATCGGGGTGGCCCGCTTGCGGGAAGACAAGGATGTTGCGGGCTACAATCCCTGTCATGATTGTCCCCGCACGGACTGTCCGGCACGCCGGGAGTAGCCGACAATAACTTTTGCCAGGGACGGAGGCCAAAATGTTCAAACAATTTTACGACCACATGGCGGCCCGATTCAGCAAATCCCCGGCGTTTTTGCGAATCATGCTGGGGGGTATCAAATTTGTCTGCCGGGTGGTGGCGCTGCCCGGCCTTCGCAAATGGCATCCCTGGGTAACCGCGGACAAGAACATTCTGACGCCGTTACCCATTAACGCGGAGTTGCAGTTTGACAGCGTGCCCCTTCCGGAACAGATTTTATGGGAATTTATCGACCGGTCTTCGCACCGGATGATTGTCAACTCCTGCGGCTGCCGCACGGCATACAGCTGTCAGAATTTTCCGCATGATATCGGTTGCCTCTTTCTGGGGGAAAGCGCCCGGGATATTTCCGCCGGTCTCGGACGGATGGTTACCAAGGCGGAGGCCCGGGCACATGTTCAAAAAGCCATCGCCGCAGGCCTGGTTCCCAATATCGGCAAGGCGGTAGTGGATAATTTTCTGTTTCATATTCCGGAAAGAGGGAAACTGATCGCCATCTGTTTCTGTTGCCACTGCTGCTGCATGACCCGTTTTTACAACTGGCTTCCCGCCGAACAGATTCACACCATTGCACCGCCGCTGCCGGGCCTGCAAGTGGAAGTAACGGATCAATGCGTGGGCTGCGGTACCTGTCTGACCTTTTGTCCGTATGAAAATATTGCTGTCGAAGCCGGCAAAGCGGTTCACGGGGATAAATGCCGGGGTTGCGGCCGGTGCGCGGCTGCCTGTCCGGAAAAGGCCGTCCGGCTGACCCTGGACAATCCCGATTTTAAGCAGGAAACCATTCAACGCATTGCGGCTTTCGGGGATGTAACCTGATCGATCCCGAATTTTCCATTCGGGAGACGAGTTGTTTATAAGGGGCCAAATATGAAAAAACAGCATACAACCGGGGCTTCTCTGGTGGGCCGCGTCTGTGTTGTTACCGGCGCCAATTCCGGCGTAGGGTTTGCAGCCGCCAGGCGGATGGCCGAAAAAGGGGCTCACCTGGTAATGGTTTGCCGCAACCGGGAGAAAGGAGAAAAGGCCCGGAAAGAAGTCACCGCCACGTCCAAAGGGCCGGTTGACCTGCTTTTGGCCGATCTCTCTTCTTTTGCGGAGGTGCGCCGGCTGGCCGGACAACTGCTGGAAACCTGTCCCGCCATTCATGTGCTGGTCAATAACGCCGGTGTGTTTTATACCACCCGCACCATCACGGTTGATGGATTTGAAACCGTGTTTGCCGTTAATTATCTGTCCGTGTTTCTGCTCACCCGCCTGTTGCTTGAGCGGCTGCAGGCCAGCGCCCCGGCGCGGATCGTCATTACCGCTTCCAAAGGGCATCAATTCGGGGGGCTGGATCTTCACGATTTGCACTGGGAAAAACGCAAATATCGGGGGACCAAAAGCTATGGCGCTTCCAAGACAGCGGCCATTATATTTACCCGGGAGCTGGCCGGTCGTCTGAAACACAGCGGGGTGACCGTCAACTGCCTCCATCCGGGACAGGTGGTGACCAATATCGGGGTGGAAAACAACGGCGCGGTTTATCATTTTATCAAAACCGCCATTCTGGACCGCATTTATCTGACACCGGTCACTGCGGCCGGGGAGGCCATCTATTATCTGGCGGCCAGTCCCGAACTGGAAAAGGTCAGCGGTCAGTATTTTGAACTCACCCGGCGCAAAACACCCGCGGCCAATGCAAGAGATGCGACCGTGGGGCGGGCGCTTTGGCTGCTCAGTGAACAGTTCACCGGGCTGGTGGCGCCGGTAAATCCCGTTTGAAGGGGTTCCGGCAAGTTTACGGGAAAAGAAAAAGCAGCGGGAGCCGGAATAAATGGGGAAAGAATGGAAATGCCCGGTGCGGATACCTCTCAATGATCAAAAAAGGAGGCGAACATGAATGATGCCGATTTGGGACGGGGGGCGTTTATTTATATCTGCGTCTTCGGTGCCATTGAACTTTTCGGGCTTTATTTTGGCATCCATTTGAGCAAAGCATGGTTTGGCTTTGACATGACCGTCATCACCGGCGGCTTCGGGTTTTTTGAATGCAATACCATGAACCTGATTATCCTGTTGAATGTTTTTGTTATCTGGCATTCTGTATTGACCAAGGGATGGGGGCGCAGTCTGGGGGCATTCGGGCTGACGTTTTTATGCGCCTTTACCGCAGAGGCCCTGGGAGTTCATTTCGGGATGGTTTTCGGCCATTACCACTATCCCGAGGCCCTGGGTTTTCAGATTATCGGGGTGCCGCTGCTGGTGGCCCTGGCCTGGGAGCCGATACTCTATTCCGCCTATTATGTGGCTGATTTTCTGCTGGGGTTCCGGTTCGATATGGCCAAACCGCCGGCAACGCGGCTGATGCCGTATCTGGTCCTGGCGCTGCTCGGCGCCCTGGCTACCACCACCTGGGATCTGATGATGGATCCCTTTGCCGTGGGTCGGGGCTGGTGGGTCTGGCACGAGGGCGGTCCTTATCTCCCGGAAATTGCCGAGGGGGTTCCCATCAGCAACTTTATCGGCTGGTTGAAGGTGGCTTTTGTCTGTCAGCTGATTTATCGTTTCTTCATGCTGGAAACCGGCCGGGTGCCCCGTAAATCCGTCTATTTGACCGTCTATGGTCCTCTGGCGCTTTATCTGGTGTTGTTTTTGAACGCCCTGGGGCTGGTGCTTGTGGTGGCACAGAAGCCGGTGGTGGGACTGATCGGGGGATTGGCCATGGGCAGTATTGCGGTGGCGGCCCTGGGCAAAGTGTATGCTTTGCAAAGAGACGGTCGGCTGATGGAGAATGTCAGTCGGGAAAATCGGGAATAACGGGTATCAGGGCGGCCCCCCTGTCCCTGCGCAGGGGGCCGACAGGAGGTGGAAATCCATGCGAAAATGGAACCAGCGCCGAAAGCAACACAGTCCCCTGCATTTAAACGGGCTGTTCGGAATGGGCGGCAGCCGGTTTTTTTCCCGGTATATCGCCATCTCTGAAGACAACTGGGATAAATACATTACAATTCATCCCTTTATCCGCTGGTGGATGAAATATCTTTCCCTGCCGGTTCTGGGGCCGGTTATGCGCTGGCTGTCGGTGATGGACGGCCGGGACAATCCCACCCAGGCCCATATTTTTCCCATCAACCGGAATCTCAATTATGCCGGGCAGGCGGAAAGCACCACCGTGCCGATCGATCTGGTCCGGAAAGCGGCGGAAGATGCTTCTTTCCGGGCTATAAAACACAAATGTTTCTGCCGGGACGGTCTGCAATGCAAGAAATACCCCATTGATCTGGGATGTCTTATGATCGGCGAGGGGTGTCGCTGCATGGTGGAGCGGGGGACCGCCCGGGAGGCTACAGTGGACGAGGCGCTGGCGCATATTGAGCGGGCGGCGGAACTGGGCCTGGTCTGTCTGACCATGTGGGTCGGCATGGAAATGGTCATGCTCGGGGTTCCCGAAGAACGGCGCGACCAGGTGGTGGAGATATGCTTCTGTTGCCCCTGTTGCTGTCAGGGGCTGCGCTCCTTTAAATTCTATGACAGGCGGTTTATGTCGCGATTCCGGTCCATCGGCTGGCAGCCGTCTGTCGGCGATACTTGCGTGGAGTGCGGCGTTTGTGAACAAACCTGCCCCATGGAGGCCATAGCCTTCGGGCCGGACGGTTTTTCCGTTGACGGAGATCTTTGCATCGGGTGCGGGTTATGCGCTTTCCGTTGCCCCCGGAACGCCTTGTCCATGGAGATGCAGACCCCGATGAAAGAGGATGTTCTGGATTATTTCTGGGATTTGCGGCCCCGGATTGGTCTGTAATCTTAAGTCAATTTGTCAATTTTGACGGTTTTTTTGTTTGCCGTGTCATCCGTGAAATCCGTGTCAAGCCCGTCCAATGTCTTTCCATGCCACTATCTTCCGGTTGTCGACAGGGCCGGGAAAAGAATTTGACTCTTTTTTCATTCTGTTATACCATCCGAATTTTTTACGAAAACAACAAGCATACGAAAATGAAGAAAAAGGAGATGGTTATGAAAGAGGTGGTGATCGTTTCGGCTTGCAGAACCGCGATCGGTACATTCGGCGGGTCCATGAAAGACCTTCACGCCGCCCGGATCGGCAGCGTGGCCATGAAGGAGGCCATTGCCCGGGCCGGCATCGAAGCGGAAATCATTGATGATGTGCGTTTCGGGTGCTGCCTGGACCCGGCGGACGCTTTGAATGTCACCCGTACCGCGGCCCTGCTGGCGGATATTCCGGACAATATTACGGCCGTGACCATCAACCGGGTATGTATTTCCGGGATGGAAGCGGCCGTAAGCGGCATGGCCATGATTCAGGCAGGCATGGCCGACATCATTCTGGCGGGCGGTGTGGAACATATGTCCGGTGTGCCGTATATTGTCCCCGAGGCCCGCTGGGGCTGCCGGCTGCAGGACAAGACCTTCGTGGACGCTTTGATGCGGGCGCTGCACTGCGGTTCTCACATCATTCCCCATCCGGAGGACGGACCGGTCAAGGAAGGCGAAGTCATCGATCATCTGCGGGGAAAACCCTATATTATGGGCCATACGGCGGAACTGATCGCCGCTTATCATGATATCAGCCGGGAAGAGATGGACGAAATTGCGGTCAGAAGCCATAACAATGCTGAACGCGCTACCGCAGAGGGCGATTTTGCGGAAGAGATCGTGCCGGTGGAAATCCCCCAGAAAAAAGGTAAACCCCCGGTAATTTTTGACAAGGATGAACATTTCCGGGCCGGGGCCACCCTGGAGCAGCTGGCCAAACTGCCGCCGGCCTTTATTCCCAAAATCGGCAAGGTCACGGCCGGCAACGCTTCCGGCTTGAATGACGGCGCCGCGGCCATGATTCTCATGTCTGCGGATAAAGCCCGGGAGCTGGGGCTGACCCCTCTGGCCCGGATCACCGCAGTGGGGCGGGGCGCCTGCCATCCTTCCGTCATGGGCCTCAGCCCGGTGCCGGCGGTGAACGATCTGTTGCGGAAAAATCCGGACTTGAACCTGAACGCTTTTGAACTGATCGAGCTGAATGAAGCCTTTGCCGCTCAGTATCTGGGCTGCGAAAAGGAACTGGGGTTGAACCGGGAGATTACCAACGTTAACGGCTCCGGTATCGGCCTGGGCCACCCGGTGGGCTGCACCGGCGCCCGCATCATGGTCTCTCTGCTGTACGCCATGAAAAAACGGGGAAAAAATCTGGGTCTGGCCACCCTCTGCGGCGGCGGCGGCGTTTCCATGGCCACGGCCTTGGAAATGATGTAGCCGGGATCCAGTATAAAACTGATATTATTCATTTTTGGGATTCCGGATCGCGCTTGCCTTCGGCGGGACTTGTCCGGAATGACCTCTTCGGAGGTTGTGACACAGCCTGATGGCGCGGTTTGTAAATTGAGAAAGCCGCAGCACTGGTGAATTCGTGTCGACGTACCCCCGGGGGGCAGTTCCGGTGGCCTCCGAAGGCCGCACAAAAAACATGCAGGATGGTCATATGAAAACAACGGAATCCGATCCTGCGGCGCACTTTCAGTTGCGATACCGGATGATGGTTTTTTTGTACCGGTGTTTTCAAACCGCCCCCAATGCGGCAGTAGATATTCGCGAACTGGCGGAAGAATGCCGGACAACTCCGGAAGCATTAAACTGGAACCTGGCCTATCTGGAAAAGAAAGGTTTTGTGGAACTGGGCAGATCCGAGGACTTTCCCCCTTATATCACGGCCATGGTTACGATTACGGCAAACGGCATTGATCTGATGGAAGATGAGCCGGAACTGAAAAAACAGTTCCGGCTTTCGTAGTTTGGATTTTCGTGGAGACCCGCCACAGCTTGGAGATGACCGGAAGCGGTCTATTGATCCGGAGCAGGTGTGAGCTTTTTGATAATGTCTGCATGCTGCGGGTAAATTGCCAGCAGTTGGCGGCGTTCGGCCAGCTCAAAATCAGCAAAGTCGAAGCCCGGGGCGGTGGTGCAACCCACCAGGGAAAATGATTCCTTCCGGGCCACTGTGGCTCCGAACCAGCTCCCGCGAAGGGCCGCTATTTGCGGGCGCTCTGCCTGGTCAATGTCCACTCCCAACTTATGGGTTTCATAAATTCCGTTTTTGTGCAGAAAATGGAGTATCAACGGACTGCCATCGTAAAAATGCCAGATTTCATCGGTTTGCAGGCGATGAAAAAGAGAAACATCCCGGCTGGTTAACAGAAAATAAATGGCTGTTCCCAGATTGCGGTTTCCGCTGTACCGGCGGGGGAGTGCCTCGGCCGGGACAGTGTCGTGGCAGCGATAGGTTTCTGTAAAGAAGCCCCCTTCGGGATGGGGCTTCAGATCCAGCCATTTTATGATTTGCCTGGCAGACTCTCCAGCGCTAGACATTAAAGTTGCCCATAAGTTTGTAGAGCTGATCTGCCAGATCGGACAGTTTTTCGGAGCTCGCTTTCAGCTGAGCGCTGTTTTCCGAAACATTGGCGGCCCGCTGATTGACCTTGTGAATGTCTTCGGCAATCTGGCCGGTGGCGGTGGTCGTCTGGGAGACATTGTCATTGACGTCCCCAATGGCTTTGGATACTTCGGAAACATTGGAAGAAATTTCCTGGGTAGACAGAGACTGCTCTTCCACCGAGGAAGCGATAATGGTGACTGTATCGTTAATTTCCTTGATGATTCCGGAAATATCGCTGATTTCCTGAATGGCCCCGGCCATGGTATCCTGAATGCTTTTGATTTTGTCCTTAATATTTAATGTGGCGTCCGCCGTTTGACGGGCCAGCCCTTTGATTTCGTCCGCCACCACCGCAAAGCCCTTGCCGGCCTCTCCGGCCCGGGCCGCTTCAATGGTGGCATTCAAGGCCAGAAGATTGGTCTGTTCGGATATTTCGTTGATGGTTTCGGTTACAATTCCGATTTCATCAGCGGCATCTCCCAGTTTTTTCACCCGTTCCGACGCCTGATTCGATTTGGAAACGGCCTTCTGGGCAATGGTATAGGCATTTTGCGAATTGTGAGCGATTTCGTTAATGGTGGCGCTCATTTCCTCGGTGGAACTGGCCACGGTGTCCGAGTTGGTGGTGGCCTGTTCCATAGCTGCGGCAATGGTCTCCATGCTTACATCCATCTCTTCGGCCGCAGCAGTTACGGCATTGGATTTGCCCAGCATTTCCTCCGCGTTGCTGTTCATCGTCGCGGACAGGCCGGACAGGTCAGTGGAGGCATCCCGCAGAGTGCCGGCATCGCCGATTATCTGTCTGGTCATCTCCTGCATGTTCTGGATAAACAGGTTGAACCACTCAGACAGTTCTCCCACTTCATCGTGGTAGGTGATAGCCAGGCGTTTGGTCAGATCTCCCTTACCTTCAGCGATCGACCGGACCATGTCCACTGTCTGTTTCAGCGGCTGGGTAATGGATCGTCGGATAATCATATTGCTGAAAACGATGGCCGTCGCCGTCACCAGCAGAAAAAGAACAATATTCCAATATCGCTGCCGCCGGCTGGCTTTGCGGATATCGGAAAGCTCTGCATCCAGTGCAATGGTAAATTCACTTTGAAACTCTTTTAAACGGGAACGCATCTGCTTGGTGGTTTCGGCCAGAGAAATGATTTTCTGTTGGATCTCGTCACTGGATTCCATGGCCATGGACTCGTAAACGGCTTTGGCATAAACGGCCTGGGCCGTTTCTGTAAAAGCAGCGGTCTCTTCCAAGAGGGCTTCAATGGACTGGGTTTCCCGGCCCTGTTTCTGGGCCAATCGTTGAATAGCGGTCAGTTCCCGTTGAATAATCCGGGACTGCTCTTTACTTTTTCCCAGCAGGGACTCGTCGCCGGTCATGAAGACGTCCTCATACAGCTTGATCTGCTGGTTAAAAGCGGTCAGGGCCGCCTGACTCTTATGGGAAGCGGGAAACAAATAAGCGGAGACCGATTCCAGTCGCTTTTCCGTATCCCTTCCGTTAATGAATCCAAAGGACATGGAAATGAAATAGCCGGCCAGCAAAATGCCCAGGCTGACCCATATTTTTTTGGAAATACTTAAAGACCGCCACATATTTTTTTTAATCCTCACGATAAAGACCCGCCGCCACGCTGTTTGTCGCCGTCTATGGTTTCAGGACGGGAGCCCGGTTCTTGTTTTCACCCAATCAGTTTATTTTTTATATTATTTCATAACCATACGAATTTGTCCACAAAAAACAAACACCCGGTCCGCATCTGCGGGAAACGCAAAAAAGATCGCGGCGGGAACCTTTTATCTTATTGTGAAACAGGCCTGTTAATTCACGGATACGATATTAACCAGGCTGGCATCGGGCCGGGAACAGGAATAGCCGATGGCCCCGCTGGTGCGGGAAACATAGTCGATCAGCTCCTGCTCGGAAGCAAACGTCCGCGGTGGCTGGCCTTTACCGGTAAAAATCTGTTTTTTCCAGTAGTTGTTGAACTGAAAAGGATTTTTCTGTATGTACTGCTGCAGAAATGATTCGTGGCAGGAGGTGTCTTTCTGCGCCACGCAGTCAATCCGCTGGTTGTCCGCCCAGCGAACCTTTTTCCCGAGAAAAATATTTTTCAATTCCGCCTGGGAAATACTGCTGTCCGGGACCGCTTTATTGGTAAAAACAAAAATCTCTTCGGCCACGGCGGAATTCACCGCGCCTCCCGTTATCAGAGCGAAAGCAGCCATTACGGCCAGCCCGAAAACAAAGTGTTTTTTCATGGGTTATATTCTCCTGTAATTTTGGGGTTTGTCCTGGTTTGTTGTTTTGCGCCTCAACAGCCGCTGATGCCGGCCGGGTGTAGGGGGACAATTATGTCTCCGCCCGGCTTGACTTAAAACAGATAAGACAGCTTGCCCATATACATTTCCCAGTGATCATCCGGATTGTTTAGGGCAAAAAGAGTGCCGTTCATAACATGGGCTTCGACTTTGGCACACCAGTTCGTACTGAAATCGTAACGCAACGAAAGACAAGTGTCTTTGACATAACCACCATATCGCGGTTTGTTGTAATTTTCGGCATATTCCGATCCATTGCGGTCTTCTTTGTCCCAATACAGTTCGGAATAATAGGCGCCGACTTCCAGGTTGTCCAGCAGGCGATAGGAAATCTGACCGTAATAGCCCTCCATGGTGGTTTCCCGGTGGTGCAGCGTATTGAGGTAAGTGGTCAGTTCTATTGAACCCGGATCCCCCAGGGCGGCCATTTGTTGAATATAATTGGTGTCGCTGCTGGTGTTTATATCCATATCAAATTCAACTTCATACTGGACATACTCGGCCGCTATTGTCAGCCGGTCGCGCTGATATTCTCCGGACAGGACAAAGGTTTCGATGGGCTCCGTTTTCAGGGTCGCCTCCATCTGCATGGGCGTCATAACAAACGCTCCGGTGGGGGCCGGCGGTGTCCCGCCATAGACCGGTATGGGAATTTGGCGGCTGTTATTTCCGATCATATCAATTTGATTGATATTGAGATAAATGGCGGTGGCACCAAACTTCAGGCCGGGCAGGGGGGTATCCCACTGCAGGGCGGCGGAGTAGGCTTCATCGGTGTCTATGTCGGTCACGGTAAAATCGGAAATCAGCGTGGCAAAAGCCTTGGCCAGACCGCCGTCGGAGTCCAGAGAAACATGACCGTACTGGGCCTGGTAGGACACGGAGTTCAACAGCGTGCCGTACACACCGAATCCTTCCACCCGGCTCATGGCCTCCCGCAGCCATTCCGGGTAGACACTGGTCGGCAAAAGAATACTGGTGCGCAGCATGTCGATTTTGCGGGTTTCGTTGTACAGACCATGGGGGACTTTCATGATCCCGGCCCGGAGGCCCAGATAGTCTTGAAAAGCGTAATCGCCGTAGGCCCAGTCCACCTTGACTTTGTTGTCTCCGACATTGCCGAAATCAAAGGCCAGAAACTGTGCGCCAATTGAGAGATCTTCGGGCATCGAAGAAAGGTAATCGGCCGGCCTGCAGGAAAAATTGACACCCATCTCAGTGAATTCAAACGACCCCTCATCGGTTTCCGGGACCATAAACTCCACATTTTCCGTGGTGTACATGTACCCCTGACTGACAAATCCGTGGATGTCCACACCGCCAAGCTCTACGGCTGTAATATTGCCCGCCGCAAAGAAGCTGAGGACAGCCAGCACTGAGAAAACCATTAAAATTTTTTTCATTTTTTCCTCCCTAAGATTAATATTGAAAACCTTTGTTCCTGAAAGTTCCCGCGGCCCGCGTGAAAGCACACGGAAACCGTTTGGGCGTGAAAGACATCATGGACAAAAGACAACCGGCTTGTATAATGGGTAATTAAACGTTGTGAAGAAAACAGTTATATGCTGTACACATTTTTGCAGCAAGAAAAGACGGACAAAAAAGGTCCTCCTTAATGTGCGATTTTTGACATTTTGTTATTGATATAATTTGTAATAATAACATAGAAAATAATTTTTGTCTATGGAAAAATCGACCGGGTGCACAATTTTGCATGTGGACATGGACGCTTTTTTTGCCTCCGTGGAGCAGCGCGATCATCCCGGGCTGGCCGGAAAATGTGTTATTGTCGGGCGGTCTTCGGGGCGGGGGGTGGTTTCGGCGGCCAGTTACGAAGCAAGGGCCTTCGGGGTACGATCGGCCATGCCGGTGGCGCACGCCCGCCGGCTTTGCCCCGGGGCGATTGTGATACCGCCCCGCATGGAACGGTATAAAGCGGTTTCCCATACGGTCATGGGGGTTCTGGAGACCTTTTCCCCGCTGGTGGAGCCGGTCTCCATCGACGAAGCCTATCTGAATATTTCCGGCAGCGAGCGTCTGTGTGGTACTCCGGAAAATGTGGCCCGCCGGATCAAGGCGGCGGTGGCGGAAGCGGTCGCCCTGCCGTGCTCCGTGGGCGGAGCCCCGCTGCGGTTTCTGGCCAAAATCGCTTCGGACATGGCCAAACCGGATGGGCTGAAGATCGTTTCTGCCGCCGAAACAAAAGAAATGATAGCGAATCTGCCGGTTGCCCGGGTCCCCGGGGTGGGGCCGGTGGCCCGGCGGCAACTCTCTCTACTGGGGGTTCAGACTCTGGGAGAGGTGAGATCGCTGCCGGATTCTCTGCTGGTGGACAAACTGGGCAAATTCGGGCGCCGCCTGGCCGCTCTGGCCAGAGGGCGGGACGACACCCCCATTTCTCCGGCCCGCCGGCGCCGGTCGGTAAGCGCCGAAACCACCCTTCCGGAAGACACCTGCGACCGGGCGCTCCTGCTGAAGCATCTCTTGGAACAGGCCGGAGAGGTTTCCCGCCAGCTTCGCCGTCTGGAGGCCCGGGCCCGGGTGGTGGTGCTGAAGATCAAATACCGGGATTTTACGGAGATTACCCGCCGCACCACCCTTCCGGGAGATACGGCGTCAGCGGAAACGATTTATGCCCGGGCACGGCAGCTGCTGGACCGGCACCGGGACGACCGTTCCGTCCGTCTGATCGGGGTGGGGGTGTCGGAACTGGTCTGGGAGGGACATGGCCGGCAGTTGGATCTGTTTGCCACCGTCAATCCCCGGGAGAAAAAATGGGAGCAGGTGGAGCGCACCCTGGATGCGGTCAGCGAAAAATTCGGCGGCCGGGCGGTTCGGCGGGCTTCTCTGGAGGAAGAATAAGGACTGTTTACCCTTCCCCCAAAGACGCCGGTTTGAAAATACCGGGCGCAAACAGAGCCACCATCTCCTCGGTCAGGGCGTCGATATCCACGGCCCGACTGTCTTTTTCCGCTTGCGCCAGGGCGTAATAGGCCGTACGGAAGAGGGCGCCGGCGATCATTTCTCCGGCCAGCTTGACATTCAGGTTGTCCCGCACATGCCGGTTGTGTAAACCCAGCTTGAAATCGTTTTCGGCGATGATCCGGATTTTTTTTTCCAGTTGCCGGGTGGCGGTCTCGAGTTCCGCCGGCAATCCGAATCCCATGGTCATGACAATATTACAGATGTCCGGATCGGCAATCAGAAAGGCCAGGGTGGATTTGATCCGCCGCCGGAAATAGTCCACCGGGGTAATGGTTTTCAGGTCGATTTCTCCCACGGCCCGGGAGATTTCTTTTTCCCACTGATTGTAGGCGTTTTCCAGCAGGGTAATAAAGATATCCTGTTTGTTGGCAAAATATTGGTATACGGTTCCCCGGGCGATTTTTATTTCTTTTACAATATCCGATATTTGGGTTCGGTAAAAGCCGTAGGTGGAAAAAAGCCGCTTGGCGCAGGCCAAAATGATTTTTTTGCGTTTTTCCGCTTTCATGGTGAAACGCCCGCCTTATTTATGTTTCGTTATCCCTTTCCGCCGTGATGGCAGGATTTTGATTTTCGCATAAAAAATTTTTTGCTCCGCGACAATTTTTCTTGACACCAAATGATTTTGGGGCAAAATATAAAACTGACATGTCAGTTTTATATTTTAGACTTCCCTCTCTGCTTGTCAAGAATTTTGTTGGCAAGAAGAGGAATTTCTATTTTGTAAAAGGAGGTGATTGCTACTCGAAGGACTTGCAGGGAAAAAACAGGTACCGGCGGAATCCATAAGCGGACTTATTGCCGGTCGAAAAGGGCAGTGCAATATTAAAAAAAGCAAAGGAGAACGCACAATGAAAATGGAAATACCCAAAGACATCAGTTTAAAAGACCTTCTGCTGGACTTTTCCCCCAAAATGGCCAAGGAAATGATTGCCGAAAGCGGCGCCGCCGCAGACCTTGCGGGCACGGAGTTTTCCATGGTGGTGGATGTATCCGGTGATCAATACAGCTATGTGGTCAAAAACGGCACCGATTTTGATGTGAAAGAAGGGGGAATGGACAATCCCATGATCAAAATCAATATCGCCCAGGAAGACCTGCAGAAAATGATCGAGATGGATACCATGGACATGTTCCTGGGCGTTCAGGGGGATTTGAACAAATCCAAGTATGATGCTATAGTCAACGTCAAAGGAAGTTTGACGATAGAGCTTACCAACGACGACGGAAGTGTGATGCCGATCAAGATCACGTTAAATGGTGCGGAAACCCCGCATACCATACTGAAGATGAAAACCGCCGATTCCATTGCGGTGGTCAACAAGGAGACCAACCCGGTCAACCTGTTTATGTCCGGCGGCCTGCAGATTGAAGGCGATATGGCCTTTGCCATGCAGCTTCAGCCGATCTTCGGCTAACTTTCGGCGTTGGTAAACAGGAAAACCCCGGTCAGCCGAAAGGGAGGTCTGTTGTGAGCGCACCAAAATTGCCGTGGATGAACGAGTACAAGGTTTTTGGCATTCCGGAAACCATTCAACCCTATCCGGAAAAATCCGTGGGGGATATTCTGGATGATGCCGCTGTGGAATTTCCCAGGCAGGGCTTTATTCAGAACGATTACAAGATGAGCTACCCCCGGGTCAGGGATGAAGCCAATCGCTTGGCATCCGCGCTTTTGGACCTGGGACTGAATAAAGGCGACCGGGTGGCGACCATTCTGCCGACCAGCATTCAGTTTGTAGTGGCCGATTATGCCATTGCCAAAGCCGGACTGGTGCAAATCCCCAGCAGCTCCCTGGAACCGCCCAGCACCCTGGAACACAAGTTCACCAAAGGGACGCCCCAGGCCCTGATCTGCCTGGATGAGTATCTGGATCTGGCCCAACCCGTTATGGAAGCCACCGGCATTGCCCACCTTATTGTTACCTCACTGGCGGATTATTCTGCCTCTCCACCGGCGGCCCGCAAGCCTTTGGATATTCCGGGGGCCCGCTGGATGGCCGATCTCATTGCTGAGAGCACCGGGACGCCGCCGGCGGTAAATTTTGATCTGGACAGGGATCTGGAGCTGCTGCTGTTTACCGGCGGCACCACCGGCCTGCCCAAGGGCTGCATGCTGACGCACCGTAACATTTACGCCAACTGCCTGCAGTCTTCCTGGGCCCAGGGATCGGCCAGCCGGATTCTGAAAGGCGCTATCTCTGTTCTGGTGGGTCTGCCCCTGTTTCACTCTTACGGGCATATGATCATGCACGCCATGACCATGCTGGGATTTGACCAGATCCTTATTCCCGATCCCCGGGATACCCGCATCATGGTGGATATGATCAAAAAGCACCGGCCGTTGATGCAGATGGGGGTGCCCACCCAGTTTTTGAAGCTGGCCCAGGAGGAGCTGGCCGGCATCGGCATGCTGGGGATTTCCGGCTCCGCCCCGCTGCCGCCGAGTACCCAGGAAGCGTTCGAGAAAAAATCCAGCGGGGCTATTATGGAGGGCTATGGCCTGTCGGAAATGTCGCCGAACACGCACTTAAACACTTCTTTTCTGCTGCGGTTGACCGGCGGCCGGATTCCCCAGCGAATCAACAGTACCCTGCTGGGTCTGCCGGGAGTAGCCCCGCTGACCAACCGGGGGCTGCGCCTGCTGGGCGGGAAGATGATCGGCACGGCGGTGGGCAAATTTATTTCCTTTACCGTGCAGCGCACCGGAAAAAGCAAGAAAGGGCGTCCTTCGGATGAAAAACGCGGCGCCGTGGGCATTCCTTTTCCGGACACGGAAATTCTGCTGATTGACGTGGAAACCGGGGCGCCGCTGTCGGTGGAGGAAATTATCGCCGGTAAGAGAGGCGAAATGTGCCTCAAGGGGCCGCAGCGCATGCTCGGCTACTGGCCGGAGCCCGGGAGCGGTCTGGATGAAAACGGGTATGTGCGGACCGGGGACGTGGTTAAGGTGGACGAGAATGGTTATTTTTACATTGTCGACCGGACCAAGGACATGGTCAATGTTTCCGGATACAAGGTCTACACCCGGGAGCTGGATGACATTCTTTGCGCCCACCCGGCGGTGGAGATGGGGGCCACCGTGGGCGTGCCCGATCCCGAGCGGGAGGGAAGTGAGCGGGTGGTGGCCTATGTGCAGCCGGTTCCCGAGTTTGCGGAAACGCTGCAGCCGGAAGAGATAATCGAATATTTGCGCGAGCGGGTGGCCAAATACGCGGTTCCGAAAGTGGTGAAGATTATCAAGGAAATGCCACTGACGGAGGTCCAGAAACTGGACAAAAAAGCCATGCGCAAAATGGCGGAAGCGGAAGTGAACTGAAACGGAAGCAGAGCAATTACAGCAAAGGAGAAAAAATTTATGGAAGAATGTGTATTTATTGACGGCATTCGCACCCCCAACAGTCGGGCGCACGCGGAGAAAGGCTGGTTTCGGAACAAACGGCCCGACGAACTGCTGACCGCCGTTTATGAGGCGTTGTTTGAACGCAATAAAGCGGTGAAGCCGGAAGATGTGGACGCGGTTTTTGTCGGCAGTGCCAATATATCCGGCATGCAGAACGATATCGGGCGTTTGGGCTGGCTGGCCGGGGGATATCCGGAAAGTGTTCCCAGCAACACCATTACCAATCAGTGTCCTTCGGGAATGGCGGCCACCATTCACGGGGCCCGGGCGATTATGACCGGCGAAAGCGATATTATTCTGGCCGCCGGGGTGGAAGACATGGAAAAAGTCTCCATGGGCGCCAACATGGATTTTCCGCCGCGCCTGCTCAACCGCTATTCCCTGGAAGATATTCCCATGGGCGCCACCGCGGAAAAAATTGCGGCGCAGTATAAAGTCGCCCGGGAGGACATGGACAACATGGCCATCTGGTCCAACAAGCGAGCGGCTGCCGCCCGGGACGCCGGCAAATTCAAGAAGGAGATCATTCCGGTAACCGGTCTGGACATGGAAGGCAAGGAATTTCTGGTGGAGCATGACCAGTGGATCCGGGACAAAGTGGACCCGGAAAAAATGAAATCCATGAAATCCCCCTTCAAGCCGGACGGGGTGGTAACAGCCGCCACTTCTTCGCCGCTGACCCAGGGGGCCTGCTGCCTGTTGATGATGAGCCGGAAAAAGGCCGACGAGCTGGGCCTGTCGTATTCCTACAAATACAGCTGCGGCGTTTTTGCCGGCTGTGATCCCACCATCATGGGCTATGGACCGGTCCCGTCGGTACGGAAGCTTTTTGCAAAAACCGGTTTGACCCCGGCGGACATCGGCGCCATTGAGATCAACGAGGCCTTTGCCAGCCAGTCTCTGGCCTGTATCCGGGAGCTCAAGCTGGAGGACAAGGACAACGCCCCCTTTGACAAAATCAATGTCTGGGGCGGGGCCATTGCTCTGGGACATCCCCTGGGCGAATCCGGCGCCCGGATTATCGTAACCCTGTTAAATATTCTGGAAACGGAATTTCCGGAGGAAAAATACGGCCTGGCCACCCTGTGCGGCGGCTTCGGCAACGGCGCTGCCATGCTGGTGGAAAAGGTGGGGTGATCTCTTTTTCAAGCCCTGTTTTTTAGACAGAAACGGCCTCTACTGTTCCTGCCGGTAGGGGCCGTTTTTTTTCTATTACAACACCTGCCCTCTTGTCATCGCAGTATCTCCGCTGCCGGCATCGGGGATTGCCTTGCCGCATCTGGAAAAAGCATTGACAGTGTCAACCGGCCTTGGTAGAGTTCTGATGCATCTGTGAGGCGGCATTTCTATAATAAAAAATTTTCTGAAAGAAAAAGTTATGGACCTGGACGGCATTTTTCAGGTAGTTACCAACTTTTTTTTCCAACACACCTATATCGCTTTCGGTATTCTGGCGGCTTTGGGCGTAATCACCTATTTCCGTCCAAAACAGATGCTGAGAGTTTTCTTGGTACTTCTTGGCGCTATAATCGCAGGTTACCTTCTTTATCTTTTGGGGGATACAACCATAGGCGGATTTGATTTTAAAGAAAATATGATCAGCCAATAACAGACCGGGGAAAATCAAATTTTCTGTGATGGCAGTTACGGATGCCGACGGTTTTTTCCGACCTGACTCCGTGGAGGGAAATATGGAAGTTCTGGGACTGGATATCGGTTTTGGATTTACAAAAGCTACGAACGGCAGAGAACATCTTATGTTTAAATCGCTGATCGGCCAAGCCGAAGAAATTCAGTTTCTATCGGATTTTGCAATGGCTCCGCTGACGGAAAGCCTGCATGTGACCATAGACGGAAAAGAATATTTCGTGGGCGATTATGCCGAAAAACAGAGTAATGTACGGCATTATACGCTGGACCAGGACAAGCTCATTACGGATTTTTTAAAAATTTTGTCCCTGACCATTACCGGCCTGTTTTCCGAAACGTTTGTGCCGATAAACGTCGTTTCCGGTCTGCCGGTTGTATATTTCCGCGAATACAAAGAAAAATTCAGCAAAATACTGCTGGGCAGTCACGAAATTGTCTATCGCAAACCCGACGGTTCCGAAGCCGTGCGTCGAATCAATATTAATAAAATTCGTATGATCCCTCAGCCCTTCGGCAGTTTGTTAAACCATATTTTGAATGAACGCGGAAAAATGATGGAGAAGGACCTGGCCCGGCAGAAAGTCGGCGTGGTGGATATCGGTTTTAATACCACGGATTACGTTCTGTTCGATAAACTGCAATACATCAATCGCGGTTCAAGGACTATCAATTTAGGAATATCGGACTGTTTTCGCAAAATTGCGGAAAAAATTCGCCAGAAAAGCGGTCTGGGGGTGGAGCTCTACCGCTTGTACACCCCCGTAGAGTTCGGCTCCATAAGAATGAAGGGCCAGGAATACAATCTGGCCAAAACCAAGGAGCAGATATTCACCCAGACCGCCGAAGTCATCGCCAACGAAATCAACCAGACCTGGGCCGATGACTGGGACATGGAGTCGATCTTTTTAACCGGCGGCGGCAGCATGGAACTTGCCAATTACCTGAAACCGCTTTTAAACGGCCAGATTATCATGCCTCCAGCCGATTCCGACGCCCGCCTCAATAATGTTCAGGGGTTTTTGAAGTTTGCCCGACATCTCTGGCCGGATCCCGGTATACCCGAAACCCAGACGGAACAGCAGGGATAGCACCGATAAACGGATCCGGCCGGGCCGGATAACCGTCTCCGGCGAAAGCACTTCCCGGATTCTGCCCGCTTTTTGCCGGCGTGTCCCAATATTCCTCGTTGATGCCGTATTCCCGGTTTTTTCGAAGTAACTTTTTCTGATTTCAGCAATGTAATGGGTTATAATCCGGTCAAATTTTTAAGAACCGGGCAACAGCCGTTTCACCTTTTATTTTGATTTGACTTGTTGGAAGCGTTTGTTACATTGATGAAAAAAAATCGGAAAACAGTGGGTTAAAAGGAGGTTCCATGGGCTTGAAAGACGAACAGATTCTGCGTACCGCCAAAGAAGTCATTGTCAAGTATATCGAAATCGGCCGGATATCGCCGCAAAGCTTTCCGGAAACTTTCCGGGACATCTATAATGCCATCAATGAGACGGTCCGGAAAAAGCACGGGGATAGCCCGGATAACCCGACGACTTCCGGGGGACCTGCCGACTAATCGTTTTTATACCGCCGGAGTTGATATATGAACCGAGCGATCCGGGAGACCTCTATTATTGTTATCCGGAAGGGTATGCGGCTGTTGGGTTTCATTTTTTTGCTGGCGTTGATGGCGGCAGAGAAATGCCCTGCGCATCAGCCCGCTGAACTGTTCCCGTTGGACGTTGAAACCCCCTGGCACATCGAAGCCGACACTCTGGCGTATACAAAAGAGAGTAAACAATACACCGCTCACGGTCGCGTGGTGGTGACCAAACAGGCAACCACCATCCGGGCTGAACACGTTTTTTACAATGATAATAATGGGTTATTAACAGCGGAGGGAGATGTACGGATGGTCGGTGAAGGCGGAGACCGCATTACCGCCGACCGACTGGAGATCAACCTCGAGACGGAAACGGGTAAAATTTATAATGGTTTGATTTATCAAGCGAAAAACAATTTTTATATCAAAGGCGATACCATCAGAAAAACCGGGGGAAACACCTATCTGGCCGACCGGGTCAGCGTCTCCACCTGCAACCCGGACCGCCCGGACTGGCACATCAGTGGCCGGGACTTAGACATTACTGTGGAAGGATACGGCTCATTACGGCACGCCACCATGTGGGCCAAACAAGTGCCGGTTCTGTATGTCCCCTATCTGTTTTTTCCGGTTAAAACCAAAAGACAAACCGGCTTTCTCATACCCGAGCTCCAGCACTCCGACCGGAAGGGGGTGGAGTATAGGCAGCCGTTTTTCTGGGCGATCGATGAGAGCACAGACGCCACCTTTTATCTTCATCATATGGGGCAGCGAGGCCAGAAACTGGGTTTCGAATACCGCCGCTTTTTCGATAAAGATTCCAAACTGGCCGTGATGTACGACTATCTGGACGATCATAAGGTTAGCAAAGATGTTGCCGACGATCGTTTCGGTTTTGACCACGACAGCTGGTCCCGTACCAATACTACCCGCTACTGGTTTCGGGCCAAGCATGATCAGGTGCTTCCCAGGGGGGTTTCGGTTTTACTGGATATTGATTATGTCAGCGATCAGGATTATCTCCGGGAGTTTCGAGATGGTTATGCAGGCTTCCGGGAGACCGAAAAACATTTTGAAAAAATTTTTGACCGGGATATGGATGATTATACCGATACGACCCGGACCAACCGTCTGAATCTGAACAAGAGCTGGACCCATTATAACCTGGATGCTTCTCTCTTCTGGTATGATAATATTATTGAGCGGCGCTGGGACTCTCTGGATGACACCGCCCAGCGGCTCCCGCTTATAGAACTGAACGCCATGCGCCACCAGTTGGGAAAGACGCCTTTTTTTTCAGATCTGGATACTGAATATATGTACTGCTATCGGCAAGACGGAACCATCGGTCACCGGGTGGATCTGCACCCCCGGGTATATTTACCACTGCAATGGAACGATATAATTTCGATTGAGCCCTCGCTGGGACTGCGGGAAACGGCCTGGTGGATCAAAACGTATCAGGCGGACAACAAGGACATGGACAAAAACCGATCCCGAGAGCTGGTCGACACCAAACTGGATATTTCCGCAGAAATTTATCGCCTGTTCAACTGGGGTGACGGCCAGACAAAAATAAAACACACGATTTTTCCTCATGTTGTACATGAATATGTCAGCCGGCAGGGGGAGGAAGACGACTATCCACTTTTCAACGACGAACTGGACAAAATTGCCGAAAAAAACCTGCTGACCTACTCTTTGACCCAGACGCTTATGGTCCGGCAGGTAGTCGTACCCGCATCTTCTTTACAAGCGAAGGAATCAAGGAAGACAGAGCCCGTTTACCGCTACCGGGAAGTCGCCAGACTGGAAATCGAGCAAAGCTATGATATTGACGAAGAACGGGAAGATGACCCGGCCTGCTGGACAATACCGGAGGAACAGCGTCCGTTTTCCCCGATCCGAGTCGAGCTGGATATCCGTCCCGGAGCCGGAATGTTCTTGAGCGCTGAATCCGAATGGTGCCAATATGAACGGCGTCTTCTGGAATATTGTCTTAAAACCCGTCTGGCAGACAATCGTGGAGACAGCCTGTACGCGGAATACCGGAATAAACATCGCCAACTGGAGACCATCTACGCCAGAGGAAAGATTGTTCTGAATCAGGCTTTTTCTTTTTATGCCAACCATGAACGAAATCTTTATGACAACATTGACATTGAAACCCGTTTGGGGATTCTATACAAATCAAAATGCTGGTCTCTGGATGTCAGTTATATTGACGAGCCCGATGATCAGCGTTATATGTTTGTCATCAACCTGTATGGGCTGGGGAGTATCGACAGTTAAGCCGTCAGGGAAAGTCGTGCGAAGACCGTGGATTTCGATAAAAAGTGATACCGGCCAACAGCGATGAAAACCATTAAAGACGAAAAATTCTGGTATGTAATTCATACCCGAAGCAGATTTGAAAAAGTGGTACACGACGCTCTGGAAAAAAAGAGAAAAGAGGTCTTTCTGCCCACTATAAAAAAGCGCAGCCGTCGCCGCGACCGCAAACTGTATTTACAAGCCCCGCTTTTTCCCGGGTATCTTTTCGTAAAAGCCGGAAACTCTTCTTCTGAAAGACTGGATATTTTGAAAACTGCCGGGGCCGTGCGAATACTTGGCAATCGGGAGGTACCCTGTCCCGTTGAACCGCCGGTGATCGACTCCCTGAAAATTCTCGTGCGCGCCAACGAAGAGATACTGACGGGGCAATGTTTTCGAAACGGCGATCTGGTCCGGGTGGTCTGCGGTCCCTTTACCGGTGCCATCGGCGTTTTTCGGCGTTACCAGAAAGCCGGCCGGATTGTAATTAATATCGAGGCCATGGGGCAATCGGCAGCCGTCAGCGTCAATGCCGACGAGGTGGAACCGCTGTCCCAAAATACATTATAATCTCTTGACTTTTTATGAGATTATGTGCTGTAATAACATTTTTAAAAAAACATCAAGAGCGATGGGGCGCCATCAAACGGTAAAAATGCAAAGTTGAATCAGGTTTGCGAAACCAGGTCCGTGAAAGAAGGAGGATGGATGAATAAATTAGAACTGGTAACTGCATTAAAAGACAAGACCAATATTTCCAAATCCGAGTCCGCCAAGGTGGTCAAATCTTTTTTTGACTCCATGTCAGACGCTATGGCGCAGGGGGAGCGGGTTGAAATTCGCGGTTTTTGCAGTTTTTTTATCAAAAACTATAAAAGCTATACCGGCCGAAACCCCAAGACGGGGGAGCAGGTAACCATAGCGCCCAAGCGGTTGCCCTTTTTCAAGTGCGGCAAAGAGCTTAAGGAGCGGGTAAACGGTTAGCGTTGTGCCTTTATTTGATTCGCTGATTGATCAGGAACGACCTTTACGGATTCTCACCGGTCTGCTTTCCAGGGGCACCATACCGCATGCGTTCTTATTGACGGGGATAGACGGTGTCGGCAAACGAACAGCGGCCATGGGGTTTGCCATGGCCTGTAACTGTTCGACGTTATCCCTCTTTACCCCCAAGGAGAGCGGGAACTCCCCTCCGGCGGCGGAAGCAATTGCCCCCTGTGGCAAGTGCCGCACCTGCCGTCAAATTCTGTCGGGAAAGTCTCCCGACGTTATTTTTCTGGAACCGGATGGAGATATTATAAAAATTGATACTGTCCGTGAATTGAGTCGGCGCATCGCTTATAAACCTTACCAGGCGAGCCGACGGGTGATTATTATTTCGGACGCCCAGGCGCTGAATCGGGAAGCAGCCAATGCGCTTCTTAAATCGCTGGAAGAACCGCCGCCCAGGACTGTTTTTTTTCTTACAGCCGGACAACCGTCCGACCTTCTTCCCACGGTTGTTTCCCGCTGTCAGAGCATCCGTTTTAATCCTGTATCGGCGGCGGGTATCGAAAAAATGTTGCGCGACCAACGGGGGGTGACCCGTTCCAGCGCCAAAACAGCGGCACTGCTGGCAGACGGCAGCATGGCCAGGGCCTTGGAGCTGGTCAATGATAGTTGCGGAGCAACATCGGCGGCCGTCAGGAGAGAATGGATAATTGCTGAGCTGGAACGGCTGCCGGGCCGACCGCTACCGACCGTTCTGGCCTTTGCGGAAAAACTGGCCGCCGACAAAAAGAACCTCCTGTCGGCGTTACACCTGATAAAAGATTACCTGCGGGATGTCCTGATCTGCAGATATTGCCCGGAAAAGATTATAAATACGGACATGAAGGCGCGAATTCATACGGCGGCAGCCCAAAACGCGGCAGTTTCACTGGTTTTAAAGATTGATGCCGTCAGCAATACGGAAAGAGCACTGGCGCGTAAAGCCAATCCGCGACTGTGGCTGGAGTCTCTGTCGCTGACACTGGCAGGTTTTACTCATGAAAAAAATTGTTGAAATACAATTTAAACCGGAAGGCAAAGCCTATTCTTTTGATTGCGGTGCCTTTGTATTGGAATGCGGCGACCATGTTATTGTCGAAACAGAACAGGGATACGGCATGGGATGTGTCTGCTCGGCCCCGGTGCGGATTAATATAGACACCATTAAACGGCCCCTGAAAAAAGTTCATCGAAAAGCTGTCGAAAAAGATTTCAAACAACGGGAAAAAAACCGGGATCTCGAGAAAAGAGGGCTGGATTTCTGCCTGGAACAGATTAATGACCTCGGGCTGGAAATGAATCTGTTTTCCGTGGAATGTACCTTTGATGGCCGCAAACTGACCTTTTTTTATACAGCTGACGGGCGGGTGGATTTTCGGGAGCTGGTGAAACGGCTGGTCGGCCATTTCCGCATAAAAATTGAAATGCGGCAGGTAGGCATCCGCAATCAGGCAAAAATCACCGGCGGTATCGGCCGTTGCGGCCGGGAAATATGCTGTGCGGGATTTCTTCCCAAGTTTGATCCCATTTCTATCCGCATGGCCAAAAACCAGGGGCTTTCTTTAAATCCTACTAAAATATCAGGTGTTTGTGGAAGACTGATGTGTTGTCTGGCCTTTGAGGAAGCGGTCTATACCAAACAGAAAAAAGAAAATCACAAAAAAAAGAAAAACATGGAAGCAGCCGAACCACCACCATCTCAGTCAACCCCAGAGGTAAAAGCGGATTATATTTCCCCTCCAGACAAAACAGAGCCGACGGCGGAAATATCAAAGGAAGATATTGATCAATTTGAAACATAATCCCGGTATTTCATACCATCCGGATTCCGGTCGGCTTGAACAGAGGAACGAGCATGGCATCTTGTTACTATATTACGACCCCGATTTATTATGTTAATGCCAAACCCCACCTGGGACATGCTTATACCACCATTGTCGCCGACGTGGCGGCACGTTATCACTCCCTGCTGGGCAAAGAAATTTTTCTGCTTACCGGTACCGACGAGCACGGGGATAAAATCATGCAGGCCGCTTCCGGTAAAAACGTTTCTCCCCAGGCTTATGCTGATGAAATCAGCGCCCAGTTCCGGTATCTCTGGCCACAACTGAATATCAATTACAGCCATTTTGTACGTACCACCGATTCCGCTCACAAGACGGTGGTCAAAAAAATTCTTTCCCGCATCTATGAAACCGGTGATATCTATTTCAGCGAATACGAAGGACTTTACTGTTTCGGCTGTGAGCGGTTTTTTACCGAACGGGAACTGGTTGACGGCAAGTGCCCGGACCATGAAACCCCGCCGGAAAAGATCAAAGAAGCCAACTATTTTTTCCGCATGAGCAAGTACCAGCCCTGGCTGGTGGAATACATCAGCAGCAACCCGGATTTCATCCGGCCGGAACGCTATCGCAATGAAATTCTGTCCTTTCTGAAGGAACCCCTGGAAGATCTGTGCATTTCCCGTCCCAAAAGCCGACTGACCTGGGGAATCACCCTTCCTTTTGACGAAAAATACGTCACCTATGTCTGGTTTGATGCCCTCACCAATTATATTTCGGCCCTGGACTGGCCCGAGGGAGAAAATTTCCAGAAATTCTGGCCAGTGGCCCAGCACGTGGTGGCCAAAGATATTATCAAACCGCACGGCATTTTCTGGCCTATCATGCTCAAAGCGGCCGGTCTTCCCTTGTATCAGCATTTGAACGTCCACGGGTTCTGGAACGTGGAAAAAAGCAAAATGTCCAAAAGTCTGGGAAACGTCATCAGCCCGCTGGACATGAAAGATATCTACGGCCTGGATGCCTTTCGATACTTTTTATGCCGGGAGATGTCCTTTGGGCTGGATGCCAGTTTTTCCGAAGATACCCTGGTGGACCGAATCAATGCGGATTTGGCCAACGACTTGGGCAATCTCTTTTCCCGGGTGTTGTCCATGGCCCAAAAATACTTCCGCCGTACCGTACCGACGGCCGCTGCCACGGATCTGCCGGAAAGCGACATCAATCTGCCCGAAATGGTGAAAATAACCATCCGGGAATACGAACTGCATATGGGTTTGCTGAACTATTCCCGTGCGTTGGCTGCGGTCTGGGAATTGATCGGGGGCATGAACCGTTTTGTGGACTATTCTGCCCCCTGGGAACTGGCCAAGGACGAAAATCGGACCAACAGTCTGGCCGCGGTGATCTACAGCCTGCTGGAAGGGCTGCGGGTCGTGGCGGGCCTGGTTTACCCCGTAATGCCGGATACGGCCCGGACCATGGCCCGGACCCTGGGATTGACGGTTGAAGATGAAAGCACGCTTTTTTCTCTGGATAATCTCCGTACCTGGGGCCAACTGCCTGCCGGAAGCACCCTGGGTAAGCCGCTGGCCCTTTTTCCCCGGGTGGAGAAAAAAGAACCCGCCGCGCCCGCGTCTTTTTCCGCTGACCAGCCGGCAACAAAGAATAATGAGCTGGTACCGGCGCTGGAAGAAGAAATCGATATCCAGATCTTTTCCCGGATGGATCTGCGCGTCGGTACGGTCCTGGCGGCGGAGACAATTCCCAAGGCCAGAAAGTTGCTCAAGCTGACAGTGGATATCGGGGAAGAACGCACCATCGTGGCCGGAATTGCGGAAAAATATTCTCCGGAAGAGCTTCCCGGCAGACAGGTGGTGGTGGTGGCCAATCTGAAACCGGTCAAACTTCTGGGGGTCACTTCCCACGGTATGCTGCTGGCGGCCATAGAAGAAACCGAAGCCGTGCTGGCTACGGTGGACAAATCTGTTACCCCCGGTACCCGGTTGAAATAGAGGGGAAAAACAAAATCTTTGGGGATGACTTGTCATGTGCGGAATAGTGGGGATTGTCCCGGTTGTCGGTCCGCAACCGAATAACGCGCCAGCGGATATCGCCAAGATAGAACGACTGATTACAGAGCTGGAAGGTCATACCTGTCAGGCTTGTATCACGAAGAATATTCTGACGGTGGATCACTACCTGGGAGGAGACCAGATTCTCTCCCGGCTGGCGGAAACCGCCCAGGCCCTTAAAACGGATGCCGCTTTTTTTCATCTGTTTACCACCGAGGGCGACTGCTGCACGGTTTCCGATTTGGCGGTGCGGTTGCAACAGGTTGTCAACAATGAACACGACGCCCTGGAGCAGGCCATAGGTCAGCTAGACCGGAATTCGGCGGATATTGTCGCCAGCCGGCTGGAAAAAGTCCGGGATATCTGCTGGTGTCTGGGCAATGAGGTGGCGGCCAATGTTTCCAAAACTGCAGCCCTGGCCGGAGAGACAGTACAAACCCTGACTGCCGCCGCTTTGCTGAAAAAAATCAATACGGCTTTGAACAGCCTGGACCGGCTGGAGGTACGCGGACGGGATTCCGCCGGCATTTCCATCATGCTGACCATGGACACCGGAGACTTCGATCGCTTTCAGGCGATTCTGTCCCGGGACGGACTCTGGGAAGAGTTTTCCGCCCGGAGCAACCCCGAAGTGCTGGTTAACAACTCGCTCTCCTTTTACCAGCGGGAAGGAGAAAACCGTCTATCCCTGGCCTTTGTTTATAAATTCGCAGCGGAAATCGGCAGCTTGGGAGACAATATCGCCTTTCTGCGCAAACAGATCCGCCAGGATATGATTTTTCAAGCGCTGCTGGGCTTTTCCTGCGATACCTTTACCATCTCCGCCCATACCCGTTGGGCGTCAGTGGGTACCATTACGGAGGCCAACTGCCATCCGGTAGACAGTCGCTTAAAAGAAAGCAGCGGCGCTCCCGGACATATCCTGCAGGTGGCCTTAAATGGGGACATTGACAATTTTCAGGAATTGAAAGCCGAGCACGAAGCGGCGGGGGAAGTGATTCCCGATGCCATCACTACCGACACCAAAATTATTCCGCTTCGTATTGAAAAATATTTGAAGCAGGGCAACGCTTTGGCCGAGTCCTTTCGCCTGGCCTTGAACGATTTTACCGGCGCCCACGCCATATCCCTGCAAACCGATCTGGCTCCGGGCAAACTGTTTTTCGCCCAGAGAGGCAGCGGGCAGGCGCTCTTTATCGGACTGGCCGAAGACTATTATATCGTTGCCTCAGAACTATATGGTATTGTTGAAGAAACTGATCGGTTCATAAAAATGAATGCCGGCGAGCGGGATGGTCAGATCGTCTGCTTAAACCTGGAAACCGGTGGTATTTCCGGAATTACGGTCAGTCACTATGACGGTGCGGCCGCCGTGTTTACCGCCGCGGACATCAGTTCCACGGAAATTACCTCCCGGGATGTGGACCGTCAGGGTTTTCCCCACTATTTTCTGAAGGAAATTTCCGAAGCCCCGCGTTCCATCGAAAATACTCTCCACAACAGTTGGAAAATCAACAGTCATGATCCCAACACCTGCGAGGTGCTGTTGGACGAAACGGTGATTCCCGCGGAACTGGCGGCGGATTTGAGCACGGAAGCGGTACGCCGTATTTTTTTCATCGGCCAGGGCACCGCCGGGGTAGCCGCACTGGCCGCGGCGGAAATCACCCAGTACTATCTGGGTGACCCGGCCATGTCCGTCTGTTCCCTGAAATCTTCGGAATTGAGCGGTTTTAATCTGCAGGAAGGCAGCGACGGCCAAAGCATGACCGACACCCTGGTCGTAGCCATAAGCCAGTCCGGCACCACCACTGATACCAACCGGGCCCTGGATATGGTTCGCAAACGCGGCGCCCGCACTCTGGCCATCGTCAACCGGCGGGATTCCGACATTACTTTTAAAGTGGACGGGGTGTTTTATACCAGTACCGGCCGGGATATTGAAATGTCGGTGGCCTCCACCAAGGCTTTTTACGCCCAGGTAGTGGCCGGCGCCCTGCTGGGACTGTATATTTCCGGTTTGAAAGGGGCCCGGAGCGCTGACTTTATTACCCAGGAAATCAAACAGCTGCTGCGTCTGCCAAACACTCTGACCCGCATTTTCCAAAATCGCCAGGCCATCAGGAAGTGTGCTCGTCGGCTGGCCGGAACCAAAACCTATTGGGCCACTGTGGGCAGCGGACCCAACAAGGCCTCATCCGACGAAATCCGCATTAAACTGAGCGAACTGTGTTACAAAACGATTTCCTCGGATTTTGTGGAAAACAAAAAACACATCGATCTGTCTGCGGAACCCCTGATTCTGGTCTGCGCCGCCGGCGCCCGGCCCGGGGTGGTGGACGATATCGTTAAAGATACCGCCATCTTCCGGGCTCACAAAGCGGCGCCGGTGGTGATTACCGACGAAGGGGAAGAACGGTTTCGCCCCTATGCGGAAGGTCTGATTCCCGTGCCGCCCACTGCGGAACACTTCGGGCCGGTGGTCAACACCTTTGCCGGGCATCTTTGGGGATACTACGCCGCCCTGGCCATCAACGAGGGCTCCCGGATGCTGAGCGAATTCCGGGACCAGATGCAGCGGGAGATTGAACAATACCGGCAACAGGGGCTTGATCTGTTCGAAATTGTCCTGGAAAACGAATTTCGGGAGAAAGTGCTCCAGTTTTACAACCGTTTCCGACAGGCGCGCAATGATCCGGACCTTCCCGTAACCATTGCCTTTGCTTCGGACCTGGCGCTTTTGCTCAAGTATCTCTCCGGTCGCCTGCCGCTGGCGGATTTTGAACTGGACTTCGGCAGAAAGGGCACCGCCCCAAATATGATCGACACCCTCTTCGACTATCTGGGGCGATCCATCAACCAGATGGCCCGGCCGGTAGATGCCATCAAACATCAGGCCAAGACCGTGACTGTAGGCACCAGCCGTATCACGGAAGCCGTAACGGGCCTTCTCTTTGAGGCATTGGAGCATAACGGCTTGAGTCTGACGCAGTTGACCAACAGCAATATTGTGGTGCTGAAAAACGTACAGGAAGTGGTGGCGACAATAAAAGGTTCGATTCTCTATGAAGTTGACGACCTGAATCTTCTGGGGGTGCCTACCGATACTTCCACCATATCCCTGTTACGCAAGGAAGGCAGTCTGCAGAACATTCCTTCGCGGGTGGAAACGGACAACCGGCTGAAAGGGACCAAAAAAATCATTGTACGGGAAGGTAATGTCTATATTGGTAAAGGCCGCAAGGATGACCGGCACATTGTAATCATTCCGGTGCTTTCCTCCTCTCCGGCCACAGGCGGCATGATTCGCAACATCCTGTTGTTAAATATCGCTTTGAAAAAGGATGCCTCTCTGTTCGCCCGGAAAAAGGCTTTGGGCGGGAAATTTGAACGAATTAAAAACTATGTCCAGGAAAACAGCCTGGTATGGCAGGACAAATTTTTGGATTTTATCGATATTCATGATCTGTTTGGCAAATCTGCGGAAAAGATCGCCGAAACCATTATTGCGGCGGCGGACAATTTCCCGGTCGGGACCGGAGCGTGAGCCTCGGTAGCGGAAAGGGTTTGTCCTAATCGGAAGGATCAAAGGCAACCATCCGGTCCAGATTTTTATACAGAAGATACGGTCCCAGCGCGTCATAATGGGTGGTTGAGGTGAACTCGGCGCTGACTTGAAACCGGGTGGAGGCTGTTACCCTGACTGTTTTTCGGATTAACGTGTTCTGGTTGTCGTCTAGCTCGAATTCAACCTCCAGTTTATCCCCCTCGTCAAAAAGTTGAAGCGTTCTTTGTCGAAACAAAAGCCCGCTTCGGGATAACCGCAGAATGGTTATGGGGCCTTTGCCATGTCTTGTCGATATATAGCGGCCCGTTAGGCCCAGTTCCTTATCAAAAATACTGTTTTTCGCCGGTTTCGGCTTTTCGGGTGCGGTGGTTTCTCCGGGCTTTTGGGCTATCTCTTCAAACGGCACCAGGTCGGGCAGATCTTCTTCCGCCGGCTCAGACTTTTTTTCCACCAACTCCTTAATCGAGGTGTCCAGGCGTTTGGCAATTTTTTTCCGCGGCAGGCGCTTGAATTTGAAAGTCGCCCGCTCATGCGTCAGCATCGTCAGGGCCGCTTCTTCTCCCCTGAGCTCCCCGCAGACCACATCGAACAGAATACCGTCTTCAAAAAAGAAAAGCCCTTTTTCCCGGCCCGGCAGATGAACCTCAAAAAGACAGGTCTTTTGTTCCAACTCGATCATTTGTAAAAAACTGATCACGGAAATTCCGTGCACCGCCCCCCGGGGGGTTCCTTCCTGAAGAGTTTTGATAATTTCCGGTCCCAGCTTTTCCGCAGAGATCGGCTTACAAAAAAACCGCAGAATGTCTTTGCCCAGATTTTTTTTTATGGCCGCCGGATTTTCAGAGGCAGTCATGACAAAGCAGGGTATGGAGGGATGATGCTCATTCACATATGCCAGCAGGGTCAGTCCGTCTACGTTGGGCATCATGATATCCGTAATCAGCAGGGAAATGCTCTCTTTTCCCAGCAGCTCCATTGCCTCGGCCCCGTCCGCGGCTTTCATTACGGCAAAACTCTTGGCAAATTTTTCCAGGCCCTCGGTAAGCAGTGACAAAAAGACCGGATCATCATCTACCACAAGAACATTCGGCATTTTTCCCCCTTCCGGCTGGTTGTTTTGCGGGTGAAGAAAGAAGAAAGTGAAAATTTATTGTATCCAAATCGTTCCATAATACAAGACTTTTGTGCCGTTTCTAGATTCCATCTTCCATCCGGAAAGTTTTATTCTGTCAGCCCGCGAATGGTGGCAATGGATTCCCGGACCGTGGCCAGAGCGAGGCCTGCTGCGGAAAAAGCTGCCCGAATGGAATCGGCATCTCCGCCGGCGCACCGGTCTTCCAGCTCTTTGGCCCTGGCGGCGAGATCTTCAGCCGCCAGATTCAAGGCCGCTCCTTTTACCGTGTGGGCCATACGTTTAGCCGTATCAAAATCACCGGCGCCGATGTGGTCCCAAAACGAATCGGAAAATTTTTGGAAGGTCTCCTCATACGCCAACAAAATGGTTTTGTATTTTTCCCAGGTAATGCCCAGACGCTTCAGAGCTGCCTCCACCTTCAGGCCCGGTAAAGAATCCGGCCATTCTTTGTTTTTCTTTACCTGCGTTACAGGCGGCGTTTTTGAGGGGCCATCAGCGAAGGTAAGATATTTTTTCAAATGGGATAAAAGCTGTTCCCTGCTGATCGGTTTACTGATATAGCTGTTCATACCTGCGGACAGGCATTTTTCCCGGTCTTCGGAACCGGCATGGGCCGTCATGGCAATAATGGGCAGACCGGTATTGCCTCCCTTTCGAATGGCTTTTGTGGCCTCCAGGCCGTCCATAACCGGCATCTGCACATCCATTAAAACCGCGTCGTACGATTTTTCTCCTATCATGGCCAAAGCTTCCCGTCCGTTGGCGGCACAATCCGGAGCAACGCCGACATCCCGGAGAATTTCTTTGACGACCAGTTGATTCACCGAATTGTCTTCTACCAGCAAAAGAGAAATTCCCGCCAGTTCTTCTGTTTGCGTTTTTTCCAGTTCCGGAGACAGCGGACGTTCTCCTCCAGGGCCGAACAGTTCCATGATGGCGCCGCGCAAAACGGAAGACTTGACCGGTTTGGCCAGACAGCGCTGAATACCGCAACCATGCAAACGCTGCTCTTCCTGCTGCAGGCCGCTGGTTGACAGAAAAAGAATCGGCGGGCTGTTGTCCGGATCAGCCGCCTTTATGGCTTCAGCCAGCGCAATGCCCTCCATATCCGGAAGATGCTCATCAACAAACAAGATGTCAAAGGTGTGCGCATAATAGTGCCGGAGTGCGCTCTTGCCTGAATCAGCAGTTTCCGGTGAAAAACCGAGACTTTGCAAATTCCGGGTCAGCACCTGCCGGGTTACCGGATTATCATCCACCAGCAAAAGCGACAAGCCGGTTATTGTTTCCGGGAGTGCCGTTTCCGTGGCGGTTTCTTCCGAGAAGTCAAAAGCCGCCGTAAAGAAAAAAGTACTGCCGTGGCCCGGCGCGCCCTTAACACTGATTTTTCCTCCCATCATGGTAACGATTGATTTGCAAATCGCCAATCCCAGACCGGTCCCGCCGTATTGCCGCGTAATGGAGGCGTCCGACTGCGAAAAGGCATCAAAGAGAACCTCGGACTTCTTTTCGTCAAGACCGATGCCGGTGTCCCGGACGAGAAAACGGAGTTCGACGCGCTGTGTCGTTTTTGATACTTTTTCAATCGACACACAGACTTCTCCCTGCTCGGTGAATTTAACGGCGTTGGACATCAGGTTCATTAACACCTGACGCAGACGGAAGGGGTCCGTTGTGATGCAGGCCGGTACCTCCGGGGCGATATCAATAATCAATTCCAGATTTTTTTTCTGCGCTTGGAGCAGGAACAGATCGGCCACCTCTTCCACCAGCTGACGCAAATTGACAGGAGCCAGATCAAAATCCATCCGGCCGGCCTCAATCTTGGAAAAGTCCAGAATATCATTGATAAGATTCAGCAAAGACCAGGAGGAGGAGCGGATAATCGAAAAATAATTTCGCTGCCGGTCATCGAGCTCAGTATTCATGATCAGGTCGCTCAGGCCGATGATGGCATTCATGGGCGTCCGGATTTCATGGCTCATATTGGCCAGAAACAGGCTTTTTGCACGGGTCGCCTCGTCCGCTTCTTCCTTGGCCAGCAGCAATTCCTTATTGGCCGTATGCAACGCCGCAGTACGTTCGGCTACTTTGGCTTCCAGATTGTCGCTGTGATCTTTCAGAGCGGCATGAGCACTGTTGAGGGCTTCCTGCTGGCGCTGCAGCATCGTATTCAGGGCCCGGGCTTCGGACATTTGCAGAGAAATCCGGTCATGCTGTTTTCCCACTACAGCTCCGGAAAGAATCAGAAATCCGCTCCAGGCCAGCAGGTAATAAATCAGTTCCGGGCCGGATTGGGGCATGAGAAACAAACCGGGATGCCAGTAGACATAGCCGGCTACCAGCAGAATGCAGAGCAGGGCGCCAAGAACAGACTCCTTTACCCCCATGAACAAGCCGGCCAGAATCACCGGCAAAAAGTAAAAGTTAAGAAAGGCGACTTTTTGCGGAATGAGGTAATTGATAATCACCACCGCTACCAGGATCACCAGAACAAACCATTGTTCAAAATGATTTCTGATATAAACGGTTTTCTGAATTTTCGGCATAACGGTCATCTCCCGGATCCCGCCTCCGGCTCGCTCCCAAACAGGCACTTTGTTGCCGGGGAACCTCCTTCGCACGTTCAGAGACGAAATCTGCAAAGCGTCCAACGCTCAAATTGGAAATCGGACTGAATATTATCTATATCATAAAGCAAGGGATTCGAACACCATTGATGCTTTTTTGGAAAACCCGGGCCTGCCCTTGTACCGGAATCGAAAAAAGACGTTTTTTCAGATAACGGTTCATTGGCGGTGGGTGTACGGCTTGCGAAATCCGTCTTTTTTCGTTTTACTATTGCCAGAATTTTTTCCACATAGCAGATAAGGCCGCCTTCCAGCCGGGATTTTCAAAGGCCAGGCCGCGCCAGACTTCACCGTTTTCAATATCGGCTTCAAGAACACGCCAGGCCCGGTCATAATCAAATGACGGCCACAATACTCCGGCTCTAAACAGGTACTCACAGTTTTTTGTTTTCAGCAAAGCAGTCATGCCGAGATCATAGTCAAAGGTGTTCCAGTGAGCGCCGGCATAAAAAAGATAGGCGGCGTCTTCCAGGGCACAGAGAGCCTCCATGGCCCGCGACCAGTTAAAGGCGGTCCATTCCAGTCCGGCGTGATAGATAAATTTTGCGCTTTTAAACTGAATCAGCGCCTGCAGGCCTTTTTCATAATCAAAGGTTGGCCAGAGGCGCCCGGCCCGGAAAACAAATTCCGGATCTTCGTGGGCAATTATCTGCTCAAGCAGACGCCCGTGATCTGCATCCGGCAATTTCCCGGTCTTATAAAACTGTTGCAAATTTTTGGTTGTCATGGCTGTTCACCGATTGTCACCGCGGTTCCAAAGGGCGGCGCAAAATCCGGATTGCCGTTGGCGGCCAGCACCCAAAGCGTGGGAAAATAGGGAATGATGCGCTGCAGATCGTAAATATAGCCGTCGGTAATGACAATCACCATCTCCCGGTGCCCGGCCAGATATTCATTAAACAGGGGGGCAAAAAAGGTCGTTCCCCGGCTGCCCGTGCGGATGAATTGCCAGTCCCCTTTTTTATAGAAAAACGGACAATTGGTTTTCTGCCGGGCTGAAGTGTTTTTCTGCCTGCGGGGCACAAACACCTCCTGATCAACGCATATCAGGCTGACGTAAAAATCGGGCAACAGGTCTTCAACCGCGCCAAAAGCGGATTCCAGTTCCCGGGGATGGGCGGCCATGGACCCGGAAACATCTACGGCCACGGTTATCAACGTTTTTTCCAGATAGCGTCTGCCGGGCGCGTAAATGCCCTGGGCAAAAAACCGCCGGTTAAAGCGGGCGGACGAATATTCCCACCGGCTGGACGGGGCTGCGCGCCGAACCAGGTGCTTGATTCTTGTTTTCCAGCGGGCGGTGTTCACCGGTCGGGGCGTTTCGATCAAGCCGGTTACTTCCTGAAAAATACGGTCCTGGCGGCAGTCATTTTGGGACTGGATAAACCGCATGAGGCGCTTTTTCCCGGCATCTTTATCATTATTGACGGTAAGCCGGTCAAACAGATGCATACCCGTTGGCAGAGGTTGGCCGTTATCATTGATAAAGGTCAGTCCCTGCAGGGCGGAACCAGTATCAGATTTCCTCCAGGAGACCGGGGCATACTCCGGCAGGCCGTGCGCGCTCCCCGGTCCGTTCAGGGAGAATATCCCGGTTTCCTGCTGTGTTTTTAAAAGCCAGGCATAAACTTCCTCCCAGGTGTAATCCCCGAGGCGGCCCCGAGAGGGTTTCCCTGCCTCTGTCTGGTGAATCAGTTCCGCGGGCAGGTGCGGCAGGCCCGGCGGAAGGACCAGTGAGACAGGCCGCTGCCCGGTTTTGGGCGTAAAAAAGGTGGTTTTATGCTTTTCCAGATAGGAGTTGATCACCATGTCCTGAGCCAGATTCTGCAGAAACGGGTCCTGGCCGGGGCGGGCGCGATGGTCGTGGTTTAAAATGACATGAAGCATTTCATGAATGAGCAGACCCAATAAATCGTCCCGGCGGGTTTTCAGGACAAACGGGGGATTGAAAATCAGGGAAAAACGGTGGGCCGATACGATCAGCGCCAGGGTCGGCAGGTTGGAATCCGGCACCAGGCGCACGGCCTGATAAAAATAGGAGGAAAACCGGCTGACATGCCACAAGCGGGTCAGGACACGGTCCCACTTGGCCAGGGCTTCGGTGTTCATTCCTCCTCCAACAGGCCGGAAAACCGCCGGGTCAGCTCCTCTGCCAGAACGCTGTCTTTAAGGGATTGGATGGCCGCCGGGATCTGGGTAAAAATGGCCGCCTGGGAAAGAAGCTGATAAAAAAAGGAAAGCCGCATGTCCGCCCGGCAAAGACCGATAACCGTCAGCACATTGGCCAGGGTGATCAGGTCCGAATCTGCTGTGTCCGGATTGCCCAACGCACCCCCCCTCCGGATCTCTCGCAAATAGAGAAGGGCGCCGGAAAGAGCCCAGAGAATGTCTTCGGCCGGGATATTGCCCTGTTGTATCTCTTTTGTTTTTTGCGGGTCCCCGGACAGGATATCCTGAGTAGAAAGTTTTCGGGGGGCGGTCAGTTGCATAATAAAATCATCCGCGGCAACGCGTCCGATCAGGGACTGGATCACTTTTTCCAATGCCGGGCCGCACGCGGCCAGGAAGTACTGCCGCAGGCGTTCCGTATCGGCCAAATCATAGGTGTGCACCAGCGCACTGGAAACCTGATGCCAACCCCGGGGGTTGGGATAAATGTTGACCTCATCCCAGAGCCGGTCCGGAAAACTGGCGATGTAGCGGGTAACAGCCGGATGAAGGGCTTCGCGATGGGCCCACTTCAGCCATAAGGCTGCTTCCGGAAAGAGATGAAAAACCGCCAGGCGGCCGTCCAGCGCAGCGTCATCAAACTCAGTCAAGGCCGTGGCATCGCTGTCCCCCAGGTTTCCGGCCAGCACAACGGCAGTGTTGAGGGGAAGCCGGTGCTCACCACAGACGCCCTCAGTGATAATCTGGAACAGCGTCTGGATAACGGTCGGGTGCGCTCGATTGACTTCATCCAGAAACCAGACAACCCCGTCATAGGGATCCGGAACCGCAGCCGGCGGAATAAAATGGGGCCGATAGTAAATCATTTTCCGGGCATCATGGTCCGGCACCGGATACCCGCCCAGGTCGATGTTTTCCTTAAAGGCCAGCCGGGTGTCAATAAACAGAAAGTTGTGTTTCTGCGCGACCTGCCGGACGACTTCGGATTTCCCGATACCCGGATGGCCGACGATTTTGATGGCGTAATTCACCTCGGCCGCCGAGACAATGTGCCGGCCCAGGATTTCTTCCAGATCGGCAATATTAATTTTAATCGGATCTTTCTGCATCCGGACCGGTCATCTTTCTGACTGTCTATTAAAAAATGACAAAGGCGACGTATTACGGGTTCATCGTATACGCATCCACCAGAGAATAAACATGCGTCTTTAACACCCGTTCAACTTTTTCCGGATCAACAACCGGACTTTTCAACATTTTCAGGCACTGGTCTTTCTGCGCCTGAGTGGCGGTCTGCTTGCCGTGAATATCCAGGGCGTAACGGGAAAAATCCCGGACATAGACATCAAAAATTTCATCCAGCAGATCATCGTCAACCTTTTCCATTTGGGCGCTTTCAATGATCAGTTGACCATAGGCGACCAGCGTGAAAATTTCCCCCACGCTTAACAGAAAATCAAAATCATTAAGCATCTGGTCGGCGATCTCCATGCCCGAGAGCATCAGAAATTCTTCAAAGGCTTTTATCTGTTCTTTGAAAATATTGACGTTGGGCAGGTCGACGGAATCATAAACCGGGTGGAAATCGTGAAACTGGGTCTTGCCGTAGCCGCGGGTTTTGCCCTGATGAAAAAGATAGTCGTCGTTTTCGTCACCGTTCATGCGGGGGACTTCCGGAAATTCACCGGGATTAAAAAAGAAATTCGGCATAAGCTTGGCAATCAGGGCCATATTGACATGCCGGGTGCCTTCCAGCTTGGGGAAGCCTTTTAATTCCACCACGGCCTGGGAAAAATAGTTGTCTTTTTCAAACCCCTTGGCGGCGATGATGTCCCAGAGCATTTCATGGATTTCTTCGCCCTGGATGGCCACTTTCATTTTCATGATGGGATTGTAAAGCAGATAGCGTTTGTCCGTGGGGCTGGCGGCGCGCATGTAATCCGTGGCACGCAGGCCGAAAAGCTTCATGCCGGCCAGGCGGCAGTAGGAATCGAGGAACAGGCGTTTTACATGCGGAAAGTCGGTAACATATTTTCCGTAAACATTCCGATGCGCGGCATGGTTTAAGGCTTCATAAAAGGAGTGGGTGACAATGCCGATGGCGCCGGAGCCGATATTGAACTTGCAGATATTGATGGTATTAAGCATGTCGTCCCAGGCCTTGGGGCCACGGGACAGAATGTCGGCATCGGTGATGGGATAGTCATGCAGGATAAATTCGGAAACATAATTCTGGGCCTGGATGACATTTTGAACGCATTCATATTTTTCATGGTGGGAATCTACCACAAAAAAGACGTATTCGTCGGTATCGGCCATCTTCCCGAAAACGGTGATGGTTGAGGCTTCGTTGCCGTTGCCAATATAGTATTTGGTGCCGCGGGCCAGGTAGGTGCCGTCTTTCTGGGGGTAAAGCTTCATTTCCGTGGAGTAAATATCGGCGCCATGCTCCTTTTCCGACAATCCAAAGGCGCATAAGGGATTTTCTCTCAACGTGGCCACGGCTTTTTGTTTGGCTTCCTCATTGTCACCCAGAAATACGGGATCCAGCCCCAGCGTTGAGACATGATACATATACCAGTAAGCTGTGCCGTAAAAGCCGCATATTTCAGAAAATTCAAACATGCGATAGGTGCTGTAATACTGGTCGGAATCACCATACCCCGCAGGCAAAAACAGGGTTTCAAAAATTCCTTCCTTTTTAATAAATTCTGCAAAATCATAAGTAAACTCAAATGAGTAAAAATCTTCCTTCATTTTTTTGAGGCCTTTGTTCTCAAAAAAATCAATGGTTTTCCGCATAATTTCTCTGGACCGCTCATCCGGATAGTTTCTATCCTGATATTTTTTCGGATTTAACAGTAACATGACCGACTCCTTATATGGCTTTTATGTTGGCAGCGTATCTTCCGGCTCTGATCCCCTTCGGGCTGCTGTAAAACGCTGGCTGCAAATTCTATGATAATGGAATCATTGTAAAAAGGCAATTGTTAAATTGGCAGCCGACTATTTGGCGACGCTCCGGAAAGCACTATTTCTCGATATGCTAAGAGGTAAGAAAAGCCGTTGACATCCAAAACGTTTTCTGGCATGGTTTTTTCGGTGGTTGCGGAATTGGCAAACCTCTTTCGAAAATCTGCTGACCAGCGAGACTTGACCGTCGCCTTTCGGCTTTTTTCGCTCTCCGGAGAAAACGGCTTTGATTTGTTATCGAATAAAGGAAATCCTTTTTGCAAAACCACGAAAAACGTCCCCTGCGGGAACGCTTTGCCGCCACCAGGGCCAACTGGAGCTGGTACTCCCGGATGTTTACTCGCGCCATGGGTATCGCCGCCGGGGGGGTAAAAATCCCCCTGCTGGGAACTTTGCTGAAAAAACTGGTTCTGATGGATGATCCCCAAAAGCACCTTACCCAATCCTATACGTTTAATCTCAATTTTTCCCTCAATGAAACCGGAAACCTGCAAAATACCGTCCTCCCCCTGGACGTAATCCGAAAATCCATCGAAAAGTCCGAATATCGGGCAATCATGCACAAATGCCTCTGCCGGACGGGAAACAAATGCCAAACCCATGATCAAAATCTGGGATGCATTTTTCTCGGCCGGGGCGCTGAGGCCACGGTCAGAAACGGGGTTGCCCGGGAAGCAACCGTTGCAGAGGCTGTCCACCATTTATACCGGGCGGTTGATCTGGGGCTGGTGGGCATGGGGATGTGGATTGAAGCGGAAAATTATATCTGGGGGATAAAAAAAGAACATTACCACAAATGGCTGGAAATCTGCTTCTGCTGCCCCTGTTGCTGCATTGCCTTGCAGAACCTGAAGAAAGTGACTCCGGATGTGCGGCAACGATTCCGGCATATGGGCTGGCAAGCCGTTTGTACCGGGAGCTGCAGCAGGTGTGGATTATGCGTGGAAAGTTGCCCCGTGGGGGCCGTTCAGATCACGGCGGCCGGGGTAACCATTGCGGATAGCTGCCTGGGCTGCGGTATCTGCAGCCGCATATGTCCGGAAGAAATGCTTGACATGCAACAGGTGGAAGGGGAAAAAACCCTGGTACAGGATTACTTCAGCGGCTTCCGCCCGGATTTGTAGCCGATGCTTTAAAGACCTCAATCGTCATCAAAAAAGGCGTCTTCATCGTCGATGTCCATGATGTCGTTGATTTCCAAAATGGCATCTGCCATGGATAAAGCTTCAAAAGCGGCGTCTACAATATCCGGATCACCGTGATTCAAATAGTTGCCAATGACATCCAAGGCTTTTTCCGGACGAATTTCGGGTACGGCATCAATCGCGGCCAGAAGTAATTCCTTATCGACTTTCCTGGAGGTCAGAATGGCGGCGATATGGGGCCAGGCCTTGACCAGTCCGTTGCTGCCGGCCGCACAAACCGCCTCAAAAAAAAGGTCGGGATTATTGCTTTCCAGAGATTCCAGAATCTGCTTGTCAAATCCGCTGATATAATTCATACAGAAAACGGCGGTCAGCCGCCACATTTCATCGCTACTGGAATACGCGGCGCGAACGGCATCCTGATGCCACTCCTGGGGAGAATGTACCGCCGCCTCCAGAATTTGTCGCCGCACCCGGTTGGGCACCTTGGCATCCCTGTAAAGCCGGAGCAGAGCGTCCTGAATCGTGTACAATGTTTTTTCGGAAAGAATCTGCTCCTCCATCTCGATGGCGGATATTTTGTCATCCTCCAGATCCAGCGCTGCAATATCGCTATACTCCAGCGCCGCCCCGATCGAAATGGCCGCCTGACAGCGCAGTTCCTCTGACTCCTGGTTGTTTTTTAAAATGACCAGCAAGGCTTCCGCTATGGTATCACTCATAACCACAACGTCACCGGCCAGCTCAGCCGCCAGCGTACGTTCCGAGACCTCCGCCCGGCTGTCACAAAGAACCTGCAGTATCGTTTTATCGGCTCCCTCCGGCCACTCCCAGGGTGATATTGTCGAAAGTGCTCTCAAAGGCATACACGATCCTCCGCCCAAAACAAAAAGACCAACTGCACGATGACCGTTCTCCGTTTTGACGGGTGCCAATACGGAGCGAATCAATCATCCTAGATTTGCATTCTTTTGTCAAAAAAGAAAAACAAGGGAAAAACAGTTTTTGCTCTGTTTAATACCCCCTCGTGGCCTTCAATATCGTTTTCGAAATCCGGGGCATGTCGAGAAAAGTGTTGGTAGATATCATGAAGGACGGAATCGTCTTGAAAACCTCGCGACTCCGATAAATGGTCGCTGCTGGGAACCGGCAGATGAACCTGCTTTTGTCACAAATCACTTTCGTTGACAGAAAAATAAACTTTGCTTATGATAACATGCTGTGTTGAAAGGGATTATAAGCTATATTCGAGTCCCGGTCGTCATATTCACCATAACCGGTAGCAGGCGCTGTTACAACCCGTCAACCGGAGGAGTGCAAGCTCTTGACTACGGCTCAACACCGGAGTAATCGCAAATCACCTGATCTGAACAGCAGTTGCCGGTCATCAGACTGCTTCAGAAAAACGACGCCGGTATCCGGGTATGACCTCTTTTCCGAAAAGGCGCTTTGGTTCTTTCTGTTTTGTTTTGCCTTCGGTCTGCGTCTGGTTTACCTTTATCATTCCCGGGCCAACCCTTTGTTTGGCTATCCGGTGGTGGATGCCCTGTCCTATGACGAATGGGCAACTTTGATGGCCAGGGGAGAGTGGCTCTGGTACTACGTTCATAATTACCTGCCCATATATCCCGCCTTCCTGGCGCTGCAGAAAATTCTGTGGGGAGGGGCTCCCTGGATCAACAAATTGCTTCAGAATTTTATGGGGGCGTTGACTGTCGTTTTTATGGCCCGGATCGCGCGAGTTGTCTGGGACCGGCGAACCGGCCTGATTACGGGTCTGCTGCTGGCTACCAACTGGATGCTGGTGGTCTTTGCGTCGGAAAAATATGCGGAAAGTTTCGCCCTTTTTTTTCTGAGTCTGAGCCTGTGGCTCTTGATCTGTACTCGACACCGTTTGCGGACTCTGGTACCGGCGGGGCTGTCTTTTGCGCTGGCTGCCGGCTCCCGGGCCAATCTGTTCCTGCTTTGGCCGTTTATCATTTTCTGGTTGCTTTCAATCCAGCGTTCCCGGCCCGTTTCGGCAGCAAAAAACGGCCTGCTTTTTGCGCTGGGTGTGATCCTGCTGATCGGTCCCATGGTTTACCGCAACTATCAGATATCCGGCGCACCGCTGCTTCGCGCTCAGCCCGGCTGGAGTTTTTATTCCGCCTTGGCCCCCCGGTACGGCGGCTTGCACCCTCCGCCAGGTGCCAAATTCAGAAAAGAAATCCGGAGGCCCTTCCGGGAAGGCCTCCGCTCGGAAGTGGCTATCGAAAAATTCTGGTTTAGACAGGCCTGGGAAGCGCTCCGTAACGATTCCCTGTCAGTTGTCAAGACACAGTTAAACCGGCTGCTGGTTTTCTGTAATGCCCGGCAATGGAGCCAGGAGTTTGATGTTTATGCCTATCGCAACTATTCGGCGCTGTTGCGGCTTACCGCGCCTCTTTTCTGGCTGTTAATCCCTCTAGGAATTCTGGGATTGTTCCTTGTTCGCCGGGAGAGCTGTGAAGCCGGAAAGTTTTTACTGGTCATGTGTCTGTTGCTCAGCGTTGTCTCCATTTTTCCTTTCAAGGCCTCAGATCGTTACCGTTTGCCCACGCTGGTGCTGCTCACCCCTTTGGCTGCCTATGCCTTGCGAAGCATTATGGAGAGGATGCAAAAGCGGCAGTATCGATCTTTGCTGGCCGCCGCCGCGGGTCTGACCGCCCTGCTGCTTCTTTGCTGGCCGGACTGGCCGGATATCGAGGAGCGCAAAACCGCCCGTCATGACTATTTTATCGGCCTGGCCCATCAGGATGCCGGCCGGGAATCTCAAGCCATTTGCGCCTTTCAGCGTTCCTTGCAAAACCATCCCTGGGACCCGGATTCTCCCTATCATCTGGCCCGGATTCTGATCCGGCAGGACCGAATGGAGCAAGCCTGTTCTTATCTGTGGATGGCCCTGGCGCGCGAACCGAATTTCCCGGAAGCTTTGGTGGAACTGGCTGCTATCGCCATGCGGAACGGGGAAAACCGGAAAGCCGAAGGCTATCTGACCCGAAGCCTGAGGCTCCACCCGCATTACATCGACGGTTTTTTGCTGGCGGCCCGTTTGTGCCGGAAAACCGGGGATTTCGAACAGGAGGACGCTTACTATCGCCGGGCGGTAGCGGAAGCCCATTTTCCCTCGGTACGGGCCGCCCGTTTTGCCGATATCGCTCTGGAACGGAGTCTGCGTCTGGCGGAAAGGGGGAAAAGCGGTGATGCTTTGGCACAACTGGATGAAATTATCGCCACCCCGGAAGTAAGAAAAGGGAAAAAGGCCGTGGCCGCTCTGATCGCCGGTGGGCTTGCCGCCCGGGAAAAACGCCTGCGCGGCGATAGCCACCGGTACTGGCAGGCGCTGCTCAGCGGGTCGCCACGAAATTCCTTTCCCTGGTGCACGGCCGCTTTTATGATGGACTTCAGCCGTAATTCCGAGTTTGCCGCCTATCTGGAAACCCTGACAGATAAAGGTCAAAAAGTGTTCGGATATTATATTCTGGGGCTTGGCTATCGTCAGCTGGGACGGCCGGAACAGGCGCGCCGGTCCTTTGGTAAATGCCTGCTTCTGGCTCCTGGTGAAACAGATCCGCTGTTCTGTGCCGGTCAGCAGGGTGCCTGGCAGGCGCTGCACGCCAATTAAACGATTTCGCGGAAATTTCCGGATCTGGCGGACTTCAAAAGATGAAATTTTCATCATAGTAAAAAGCCGGCGTATTTTTTTGTAAACCCAATCGACACCGCCGGCGTCTGAATCAGTAAAAAGAAAAAATCATGTCATCCGGAACCGAAAACAGTTTGGCGGTCGTAATCAGAAAAGCCTGCCACGGTGACAAGACCGCCAAAGAAAAAATTATTGCCCGCTATCATGAGCGGATTTACCGTCTGGTGTTTTTCCGGATCAAAAACCGGCCCGATGCCGAAGATATTACCCAGGAGGTGTTTATTAAAGTCTTGAAAAATCTTCCCAAGCTAAAACATCCGGAGCGCTTCAAGCCCTGGCTGTATACCATTGCCATCAATCAGGTAAAAGATTTTTACAAGAAAAAGCGGTTTCTCCTGTTTCTGGGCCTGGGCGCGGACCTGGAACCCCTGCCGACCGCCGGCAATAATGAAGCGGTGAATTCTTTGTCCGCTGTTCGGGCAAACAGTTTTCAAGCCATTCTGGACGCTTTTCTGCAAACCCTGCCGAAAAGCGAGCGGGAGATATTTCTGCTCAAATATATAGACGGGTTGACCATTGCGGAAATTGCGAAAGTGCTGGGAAGAAATGAAAATACAGTCAAAACCCACCTGTATCGCAGTGTAAACAAACTGAGGAACTCTCCTTCTCTGGAGAAAAAACTGTTTGCGGAGGTTTATGATGTCAATTAACACCCCTCACCTTTCCCGGAAGGAAATTGTACGGGCGGTTGTGGACGCCGCCGACCTGCCGGAAGTTGCCCGGCAGCATCTTACGCAATGCGCAAAATGTCAGAGCCGGCAGATAACGCTGGGGGAGAAACTGGAAAAACTTTCCCAACGGGCGGCAGATACTGTTTACGTGTCTGCGCCCCGAACAGCGGCTATTCTGGCCGGAGAAAAATCCCGGCGGCTGAAATCCCGCCCCCTGCCCCGGAGGTTGATACCGTCCCTTTCCGTCGCCCTGCTGCTTTGTCTGATATCAACCGGTGTCTTTACCTTTCTTTTTTCGGGACAAACAGGCACCCCAATCGTTTCGGAAACAAAGATTTTCAGGCAAATCCAGGCCGATGAAACGTTTGCTGCGGAAATCGCCGGTATTGAAGCCTACGCCCTCTCCGGGTTTACGCGCCAAACCGAAGCGTTTCAATATACCAGTGAAGAATTTATTAATTTTGTAGCGCCGCTACAGGAGGTTGGGGATGTGCCGGATATTTCCTGAAAAAAATTTCCGGACCCGGCTTTTCCCCGCAATGCCGAGCAATAACCCGTAAAAAAAGGAGATATCCATGACAAACAAGATCGCAATCTTGACGGCAACCATCTGTTTTTTGATTTTCGGAACCGCCCTGGCCCGTCCCGGTCACCATGATAAAGGAATGGGTATGCCGCTGCTGAGGTGGTGGAAAATACCGGCTCTGGCCGAAAAACTGGCGATCACTCCGGCGGAATCGAAAAAACTGGATTCACTTTACACCGAAACCAAAAAAGCCCTTATCGATCAGAAAGCCGCCATTGAAAAAAAGATGCTTTCGCTGGAAATGCTGCTCAGTGCAGACACCTTCAACAAAAAGGATTGCTTGCAAATTTTTGAAGAGATTCAATCCCTTCGCACCAGACTGGCCACAGATCGTTTTCAGTTTGTGCTCAACAGCCGGGATATACTGGGTAACGAGCGCTTTCAGCAATTGATGAAAATTCACGACAAAAAGCAGGGACACTATTGCCCGCGGGTTCCTGACGGCAAAGCGGACCGCTCTTCAGGTGCCCATTCGTATGGCAAAGGGAAAGGCTGTACCCGGGCTCACTCAGCGGCCGAGTAGCTGTTTTTCGACCGTTTTCCCCCGGAGTTTCAGCTCCGGGGGAAAACGATTTCTCCTCGGCCCGGTCGCGCTTCAAGCCGCCAGCTGAAGTCCAACCACAGTGACCACCGGTCCCCTTTTTTGTTTTTGTAGATCAGCGTCATTTTCTCTCCCCCAATATTTTCGGCATCTTTCATGATTTGCTGAGATTTTCAATATTTTCAACAAACATCAATATGGAAAACGGCTGAATCGCTTTGATTGCCGCCGGGATGCCGGCCCCCTGAATCAGAGTGATAACAGCCAATGTTTGCCCGCTTTTCTTCTTGACTCCTTTTTCTACAAATGTAAAATAGCCTTTCTGTATAATAAAATGTTCCAGACAAGAGTGGTTATAATATTCCAACAAGATTGGCAGGCGTTTGTCCGGGAAGAAAAGAATGGATGCCAAAACGATAATTGAAAGTGCTCTGACCAACGGAAACCCGGCCCTCTCCGAGTACCGGTCCAAACAGGTTTTACAGGCTTATGATATTTCGGTTCCCCGGGAGACTCTGACCACCAGCGCAAAAGATGCTGCCACTGCCGCAGAATCCATCGGTTACCCGGTGGTGCTCAAAGCCTGTTCGCCAACCCTGATGCATAAAAGTGAAAGCGGGCTCGTAGCGCTTAATGTGAAAAACAGCACGGAAGTGCAACAAGTTTATGAAGATCTTTCCAATCGGGCTGAAGGCCGGCTGGAAGGAATTCTGGTCCAGGAAATGATTACCGGCAAACGGGAGCTGCTTGTCGGACTGATTCGGGATTCCCAGTTCGGTCCCTGCGTTATGCTGGGGCTGGGTGGGATTATGGCGGAAGTATTGAAAGACACCGCTTTTCGGATGGCCCCCCTCGATGCCTGGGAAGCAGCGGACATGTGCGAACAGTTGCGCGCGAAAAAACTGCTGAAAAGTTTTCGAGGAGAGGCGCCAGTTGATAAAGACGCCCTCTACCAGTGTCTCATTCAGGTGGGACAAATCGGCCTGGACTTTCCGGCTTTGGCGGAAATCGACATCAATCCGCTGATTATCACCGCCTCCGGCCGGGTAGTGGCAGTGGACGCCCTGATTGTTTTAAAATAGGAGACGACAAAAACATATGCCGGTATCTCTTCAGGAACATCGACTTTTTCCCATCATCCATCCGGAAAGTGTGGCCATATTCGGGGCTTCCAATCGCTACACCGCCATGGGCACGGTCATTTTACATGCCCTGCTGGATTTTGCGTTTTCCGGAACCGTCTATCCGGTTCATCCCAAAGAGACCGAGGTGCTGGGGTTGAAGGCCTATCCCAGTGTAAAAGATCTTCCCGAAGTACCGGATGTCGCTTTAATCGTACTGCCCACCAAAATTGTCTGCGAAGTGTTGGTCGCCTGCGGGGAAAAAGGCATCCGGCATGCCATTGTGGTCTCCGGCGGGTTTAAGGAGGCCGGGGAAGAAGGGGCCCGGCGGCAGGAGGAACTGATCGCCATTGCCGAGAAATACGGTATGACCATGATCGGCCCCAACTGTATCGGGGTAACCAACGCCTATCACCGCTTTAATACCACTCCCCACAAATATACCTGCAAAGCGGGATTCATCGGGCTGGCCTCGCAAAGCGGCAGTTTTGTCACCCAGATGTTTACCTATCTGGAAAATATGAAGCTGGGTTTCAGTTCCGCTTTCAGTGTCGGTAATGAAGCCAACACCGATATCGTTGATTGTTTGGAATACCTGGGGGCTTGCCCGGAGACAAAAGTCATCGCCCTTTACATTGAGGGACTTCGCCGGGGTCGGAAATTTGTGGAAACCGCGCGCCGTATCGTGCCGGATAAACCGATTGTCGCCCTTTATGTGGGCGGCTCGGAGACTGGCCGGCAGGCGGCCCTTTCTCATACGGGCGCCCTGTCCGGACCGGATGAATTGTACGACGGTATCTTCCGTCAGGCCGGTGTTATCCGCGCCCAGTCCTTGACGGAACTGTTTGATTTCTGTATGGCCCTGGGCCAGCTCCCCCTGCCGCAAGGCAACCAGGTTTTTGTTCAGACCCACTCCGGAGGGCCGGGGGCCGTGGCTTCCGACGCCTGTGGACGCGTCGGATTCACCCTGCCGCTGCCCGCGGAGGAGACCAAAAAAGACCTCTCCGGCATCGTACCGGCAACGGGCAGTCTGCGCAATCCGGTCGATGTCACCTTTATGCAGGATGTCATACAGTTCTTTACCACTATTCCCAAAGTTTTGATCAAAGACCCCGCCTGCCACACGGTTCTGCTGTATTTTTACCTGTCGCCGGCCATGGTGAAACGGTACCTGCGGGAAGCGGGTATTGCCAGAGACAAGCTGGAAGAGACCCTGGAGCAGGTTTTTGACGAGGTCGCGCGGAATATCCGGAGCATCATTGACAGCGCCCAGAAGCCGGTAGTCTGTTTCTCTTATCAAGACCGGCAGGATTTACCTCCCCGGTCTTTGGCCCGGGCCGGCGTACCGTTCTATCAAGGCCCGGAACGGGCGGTCCAGGCCATCAGAGCTCTGTTGCAATATCGGCAAATGCGAGAGAAAATTACCGCTCAGTCCGCCTGACGATCTGTTTTCGCCGTTTTAACCCGTCGGGGCCTTATAAAAATTTTCTATTTGGCGCCTTTCCCCGAGGCTTTTGCTGCCTATTGCTTGTGGATATATTCCACCGCCTGCTGCAACCGTTCCATCACCGCCGGTCTGCCCAGGGTCTCCATGGTTTCAAAAATCCCCGGGCTTTCGGTCTTCCCGGTCAGCGCCACCCGGACAGGCTGGGCGATCTTGCCGAACTTCAAACCGGTCCGGTCCATTACGGACTGAAAAGCGGTCTCCAGAGCAGGCTGAGAAAAAACCTCTGCTTTTTCCAGTTCTTCCATCAAACATTGGAGTGCCTCCAGAATTTCAGGCCGCAAAAATTTTTGCGCCGCCTTTTCCTCATAAGCAATTTGGTTTTCGTAATAAAAGGCCGCTTTTTCCGCCATTTCCACCAGGGTCTTGCTGCGAACGAGAAGCGTCTGAATCACTTTTTGTAAATAATCTTCGTCCGTCACAAAATACCCTCTGGCTTCCAGAAAGGGTCGCAAGTGACCCGCCAGACAGGACGGGGAGCCGGTTTTTATATGTTCGGCATTAATGGCCAGAAGTTTTTCCGGGTTGAACACCCCCGCGGAAGTGCCGAGATGTTCCAGGGAAAACAGCGAGATCAGTTCCGGAATGGTAAAAAATTCCTGATCGCCGTGGGACCAGCCCAGGCGGACCAGATAATTCAGCAGACCTTCCGGAAGATAGCCCATATCGCGATATTCCAAAACGGACATGGCTCCGTGACGCTTACTCAGGCGGGCCCGGTCGCTGCCCAGCACCATGGGAACATGGGCGTATTCCGGCAATTCACATTCCAGTGCCTGATACAGCATCATCTGCCGGGGGGTGTTGGCGACATGATCATCGCCCCGAATAATGGTGTTGACCCCCATGGTAATATCATCCACCACCACCGCAAAATGATAGGTGGGGGTACCGTCACTGCGCTGAATAATAAAGTCACCGGTCTCTGTATTGTCGAAGGCGATGCGGCCCTTGACCCGGTCTTCCAGCACGGTTTTGCCGGCAGCGGGTGTTTTCAAGCGAACAACCGCTTTATCAGACGGCGGAAGCCCCTTTCCCCGACAGGTACCGTCATAAAGCGGGTTCTTCCCCCTGGCTTTGGCTTCTCTCCGCATGGTTTCCAGTCGTTCTGAAGAACAGGTACAATAATAGGCATGCCCCTTGTCCACCAGTTTTTGAATATGTTCTTTATAAATATCAAACCGTTTCGATTGAAAATACGGGCCTTCATCCCAGTCAATACCCAGCCATTGCAGGGATTGAATGATACCCTCAGTGGAGATAGTTGTGGATCGTTGAATATCCGTATCCTCAATGCGCAAAATAAATCGACCACCGGTGTGACGGGCATAGAGCCAGTTAAAGAGAGCCGTTCGAGCCCCGCCGACATGGAGATGGCCCGTCGGACTTGGTGGAAAGCGGGTAACAATGGTCACGGTTTTCTCCTTGTTGCGAACGTCCCTTGTCTGTTTTCTTGCTTTGAACCGAAATTGACCTTTCAATAAACAAATTGCTTATACCACTGAATCCTGCCGGCATGCAAATAAAACCCGCGAATGCTGTGGGGATTTTTGCAAAAACCATTGGGGAAGGGCCTGGTCCTTTTTCATGATCAGAGGGGTGGAGAAGAAGCCAATCATTAAATTCTTCATTTTCGGATAGATAATAGAAGGTGTGCGCTTGAAATAACCAGTCGGATGAAGCGGGAAAGGCCTGTGTCTAAATATTTTTTGACATCAGGATAAAAATGACATATAGAGAAAAGGTACACCTAAATATCATTTTGCCCAACCACCCTATATAAGGAGGGGCCATGTCAAGCAAATATAAAGGATACATGGGAAAAGTACTGGATGTGGATCTGTCTGCCGGAACGATTGGGGAATACCCGGTTTCCGATGAAGATCGGAAAAAATTTCTCGGCGGCCGCTATCTCTCCACCAAAATTTTATGGGATGCCCTGCCTCGGGGCGTGGACCCTCTCTCTCCGGACAATCTGCTGATTGTTATGACGTCGCCCCTGACCGGAACCGGCGCACCATCGACCAGCCGCTACGATATTTCCTCCAAAAGCCCCACTTCCGGGGGAATCGGCCATTCCAACAGCGGCGGTAACTTCGGCATTCACCTGAAACGGGCAGGATTTGACGGGGTAGTGGTGCGCGGCAAAGCCGATAAGCCGGTCTATATCGAAATCAATAACGGCCAGGCGGAAATTAAAGACGCCGCCGGTATCTGGGGCAAGGACACCCAGCAGGCCCAGGAAGACATGCTGGCCGGAGAAAAAGGGGGGGCCATGGCCATCGGTCCGGCCGGAGAAAATCGGGTCAAGTTTGCTTCGGTGGTATCCCAGGAGCGGAGCCACGGAAGATCCGGCATGGGCGCGGTAATGGGCTCCAAAAACCTGAAGGGGATGGTGGCCCGGGGAAAAATCAAAATTGAAACCGCCAATCCCGAGGCGTTCAAAAAAACCGTTAAAAAATGGGTCAAGGTGATTCAGAATCATCCCGCCACCGGCGAAATCGTGCCCAAATACGGGACCGCCGTATTTCTGAACATTTTGTCCCAGAACAACGCCCTGCCCACCCGGAATTTCAGTGAAGGAACCTTTGAACACGCCTATGACATCAGTGGAGAACGCCTGGCCGAAGAATTTCTGGTGAAAAACTACGGATGTGTTTCCTGCCCCATCCGCTGCGGCCGGGTAGTGGAATACAACGGCAAAAATATCAAGGGCCCGGAATATGAAGTCCTCTGCCTCATGGGCTCCAACCTGGGCATCCATGACATGGAAGCCATAATCCGCTGGAATTATGAACTGGATCTTTTGGGCATGGATACCATCAGCGTGGGCAATGTTCTGGGTTTTGCCGCAGAGTTGAACAAAAACGGTCTCTGGGATAATGGTATCGCGTTCGGCAATGCCGACAACATCTCCGCCATTTTGGATGACATTGCCCATCGCCGCGGTATCGGTGATGACCTGGCCGAAGGGGTCAAGCGCCTTTCGGCCAAGTATGGCGGCGAAGATTATGCCGCCCACGCCAAAGGACTGGAGATGGCCGCTTACGAACCCCGGGCCGCCGTGGGCCATGGACTGGGATATGCCACCGCCAACCGGGGCGCCTGCCATCTGGACGGCGGCTACATGATCTACTTTGAAGTTTCCGGCCCCATGAAGCTCAATCCCCTGCATGTCCGGTCCAAACCGGGCTGGGTGGTCCTGGACCAGGATCTGATGGCCGCCATCAGCGCCGGCGGTAACTGTCTGTTTACCTCCTGGACCTTTGTTCCTCCGGCCGCTTTCAAACTGCCCGACCATCCCCTGGCTTCGGCCATCGCCAGCTTTGTGCTGACCTGGACGTGGCCCACCATCGATGCCTCCCTCCGGATGCCGGCCTGGATGCAGAAAATCGACCTGCCCATGCTGCCCCATTCCAAAGCCCTGCGGGAGGCCACCGGCATGAAAATGCACTTCGGCCTGTTTGTGGAAGTGGGCAAACGCGGTTACACCCTGGAGCGGCTGTTTAACATGCGGGAAGGCCTGACCAAAAAAGACGACTGCCTGCCCAAACGGTTTACCGAAGAAGGGCTTTCCGGCAATCCCAAAATGCGGGTGCCGATCGACAAAATGCTGCCCAAGTATTACAAACTCCGGGGTTGGGACAAGGAGGGCGTGCCCACGCCGAAAACCTGTAAAAAACTGGGGCTGGAATTTACTTTACAGTAAAATCGTTTTCAACAATCCCCGAGAGATCCGCGGTCTCTCCGGTTACCACCAGGGCATCCACCACCACCGGTTGTCCCTGCCGGATACAGACAGGATTGATGTCCAATTCCCGGATCCAGGGACAATCCAGGGCCAGATATCCGAGCCGGACCAGAATATCGGCCAGGGCGTCTTTATCCGCAACCGGCTGCCCCCGATAACCGTTTAACAAAGAGGCCGACCGCAAAGACACGATCTGATTCAGGGCCTCGGTGGTTCCGAAGGGCGCCAAGCGCACCGCACTGTCCTGGAGCACCTCGGCGTATATCCCACCCAGGCCGAACAGAATCGCCGGCGGAAATCCCGGAAACCGTGTCATTCCCGCCATGACTTCCAGTTCGCCGGCCACCTGCTCACAAACCAGAAAGGCGACGTCCCCGGCAGTGGCGACAATGTGCCGGCAGGCCGCTTCCACGGAGGCTTTATCGGTGAGGTTCAGATGTACCAGCCCCTGCTCGCTTTTGTGGGTAATCGCAGCATGGCATCCCTTGACCACCACCGGAAAACCGATGTCCCGGGCGGCGGCCACGGCTTCTTCCGGCGTTTTTACGCGAATTTCCCGGCAGACCGGAATCCCGTAGGCCGCGAGAAGAGTTTTGGCATCCGCCTCGTCCAGGGTCCCGGCCGGGGCTTTGTCCCGGAACATTCGGGCTTCCGGCGACGGAGACGGTTTCTCCGCCGGGAGATCCGGCGGCCGGTTTTTGATTTGGGCATACTGCCGCAGCACGGCCATGGCCCGGGCCGCTTTTTCCGGCCCGTCAAAAACGGGAATCTGATGTTCCATAAACGTCCGGGCGGCGCAATCTTCCTGCTGGAAAAAGGAGGATACCAGCAGTGGTTTGTCATGTCGGGCCGGCAAGGTTACCGTCCGGCGCAGATCTGCTGTAAAGACCTGCCGCAGCGCCTCGCTGGAAGTATCCAGATATTTTTCCGCCAGCGGCGCAATGGCGTCAAACCAGCCGGTATCCATGATCCCGTGCACCAGCAGCCCGTCGATATCCGGCGTTTCCATGAGAATTTCGGGAATTTTTTCCGCCACCAGAGAAATGTCCGGGTGAAAGGTGATATCCACCGGGTTCCGGGAAGTGGCGCTGGGCGGAATCAGAGCATCAATCCGGCGCCGGGTGGCCGCGGACAGTTCCGGCAGTTCCAGGCCGTGTGCTTCCAGGGTGGTGGCCATGGCCGTGGCCGGACCGCCGGAGTTGGTCAGAATGCCGACGCGGCCGCTTTTCGGCAGCGGCTGCGTGGCCAGGGCCTGGCCGATGGTGTAAATCTCTTCCACGCTGTTGACCCGGATCACTCCGGCCTGGGCAAAGAGGCCGTTATAAATATAGTCCGGTCCCGCCATGGCCCCGGTATGACTGGCACCGGCCCGGGCGCCGGCGGTCGTGCCGCCTACATATTGCACCAGAACAGGTTTTTTGCGACTGACCTGGCGGGCCACTTCCAGAAAGCGTTCCCCGCGCCGAATGGACTCGATATACATCCCGATGGCCCGGGTTTCCTCGTCTTCGCCAAGATAGCCCAGACAATCCACCAGGTCGATGCTGCTTTCATTGCCGGTGCTGATGGCCTTGCTGAAATTGATGCCCCGTTTTTTCAGATAGGAAATCACCTGGCCTACATAGGTGCCGCTCTGCGAAATCAGGCCCAGTTTTCCCGGCGGCCCGAAAAACGGCGCCACCGTGCAGTTAAAGGGGTGCGTGGTATTCATAATACCCATACAGTTGGGCCCCACAAACCGCATATCATGCCGGCGGCAGATATCCAGCAGTTCTTTTTCCTGTTTTATCCCCTCGGCCCCGATTTCCGTGAACCCGGCGCTGACAATCACCGCATGGCGGGTTCCTTTTTCTCCGAGCTGCGCCATGACTTCGCCAATGACTTTGGCCGGCAGAACCAGAATGGCCAGGTCCGGAACCTCGGGCAGCGCCTTTACCGAGGGCCAGACGCGATGGCCGAACAGTTCCTTTTCCCGGGGATGAACGGGGTAAATGTCCCCCGGAAAGCCGGAATACAAAAGGTTCAGAAACTGCATGCTGCCCATTTTTCCGGGATTGCTCCCGGCCCCGAAAAAGGCGATGGATTTCGGCGCCATGATCGTTGTCAGGGGATTGGTTTGCAAAATAAAATCTCCTTCCATTTTTTACAAAACGAAAAAATAATATGAAATCCCTTTTATGCCTTCGTGTGCGAAGCGCTCAACAGTTTTCCCCACGATAGCAGGCGGACCCGGCCTGTCAAGAAGTTTTTTCCCTTGACATAGGGAAAAAAGTGTCATATCGTTTTCCCTATGACATCTGATATTTTTGACAGTCGGATTTATGAAGCCGCCATTACGCAGTGGGTCATTCATCAGCTCCAGGAACGGGGCATCCGGGAAACCCATTTCAGTCGCCGCGCCGGCCTGGGCAAAAACGAGACCGACGGCCGTACCTTTCGTAAAATCAAACAGGGCAAACGACGCTGGTCTTTGACCGATATCTGCAAGGCCGCAAGCTTTTTCGACTTGACCCCGGCGTCCCTGCTGGCCCGGGTGGAGACCTTCTACCATGAGTACGGCATCATGCGCCCGGAATCGGTGGAAAAGATCATGAGCAGCGGCGTGGATGCCGGCAGCGGTCAATCGCCGCTGATTTCCACCTGGCAAAAAAAGGGCAAAAATTTTCTGCTGATAGACACCGACCCTGCCTGGCGGCAGGCCGCCCGGGAAGAGCTGGCCGTTATCATCGGCAAGAGCAGCCGGGATATTTTCCGCCAGTATCCGGCGGTCACGAAAGTTATCGAAGAGGCCTGGAAAAAAGGCTCTCAGGCCAGCACCCGGGTGGCCTATACCATAAAAACCGGCCTGGAAAAGAAACTGCTGGCCTCCGAAGCGGCCATGTCTCATCTTGAATTTCGTCTGACTGCCGTCTTTGTTCCACCGGAGCAGGTGGTGGTATATGCCCACCCCTTAGCCGAGACAGCATGAAAATGCGATTTTATACAAATTTTTCCATGCAACCACCAAACCCGTAAGGAGGCAACCCATGGCCCAGACAATTGCCGACATCCGCGACATGGAGTTTGCGCTGTTTGAACAGTTACAGGCCGGTGACCTGACCGTCTGTGACAAATTCGCCGAATTTACCCCCAAAATGTTCCGCATGGTACTGGCCGAAGCCCGCAATTTCGCCTTGAAAGAAATTCTGCCCACCTATGCCGAAGGCGACCGGGAAGGCGCCCGCTTTGAAAACGGCCACGTCCGCCCGCCGGAATGTTATCGCCGGCCCTTTGCACTGGCCCGGGAGGGAGAATGGGGCGCCATGACCGAAGACCCCGAACTGGGCGGTCAGGGCCTGCCCCAGCTCATCGCCACCGCCGCCCAGGAATTTCTCACCGGCACCAATTTCGCTTTTGCCAGTTACTCCATGCTCGGCCACGGTACGGGCAAAATGATCGAGCTGTATGGCACCGACCAACAGAAAGAACTGTTTCTGAAAAACCTGTACACCGGCCACTGGTGCGGCACTATGCTCTTGACCGAACCGGAAGCCGGCTCGGATGTGGGTGCCCTGACTACCACCGCCGTGCCCAGCGACGACGGCACCTATTTACTGAGCGGCAATAAAATTTTTATTACCGCCGGCGAACACGATCTGGCGGAAAACATTATTCATCCGGTACTGGCCCGCATTGAAGGGGCACCGGCCGGCTCCAAGGGCATCTCCATTTTTATCGTTCCCAAAATCTGGGTCAACGAGGACGGCTCCCTGGGCGAACCCAACGACATCGTCTGTACGGGCATTGAAGAAAAAATGGGCCTGCACGGCAGCGCCACCTGCAGCATGACCCTGGGCGGCAAGGGCAAGTGCCGCGGGTTGCTGCTGGGGGAGGTCAACAAAGGCATGCGCATCATGTTTACCATGATGAATGAGGCTCGCCTTGGGGTCGGCCTCCAGGCCCTGGCCCACGGCTCCGCCGCCTACCTCTATGCCCTGGATTATGCCCGGCAGCGGGTGCAGGGACGGGATATCAGCCAGGCTCTGAACCACGACGCCCCGCCGGTGGAAATTATCCATCATCCCGACGTGCGGCGCATGCTGCTGGAAATGAAAGCTTATGTGGAGGGCATGCGCAGCCTGACCTATTATGTGGCCCGCTGCATGGATCTGGCGGAAAACAGCGGCGATCCGGAAAAACGACAACTCTATGATGGCCTGGTGGGGCTGCTGACCCCGGTACTGAAAACCTACAACAGCAACAAAGGCTATGATGTCTGCACCACCGCCATCCAGGTTTACGGCGGAGCGGGTTACACCTGCGACTATCCGGTGGAACAGCTTTCCCGGGACTGTAAAATCACCTCCATTTATGAAGGCACCGACGGCATTCAGGCCATGGACCTGCTGGCCCGCAAGCTGGGCATGGACCAGGGACAGATCTTTCTGGGCCTGCTCCGGGAAATGAAGGCTGTCTGCGATCGGGCCGGAAAATTGGAAGGGTTGGCCCCGCTGGCGAGCCAAACCGCCGAGGCGTTGGATCGGCTGGGGGTATGCGCCCGCAAGCTGGGGGAAACCGCCATGTCGGACGCCTTCCGGACCGCCTTTGCCCATTCTGTTCCGTTTTTAACCGCTATGGGCGACATCTGCATGGCCTGGATGCTGCTGGACCGGGCCGCTGTTGCCGCCGAGCGCCTGGCGGAAGGGGCCAAAAAGAAGGATGCGGCCTTTTATGAAGGGCAGGTCAAAAGCGCCGACTATTTCATCCGCAACCTCCTGCCGGTTACCCTGGGAAAATTGGCGGCCGTGGAAGCGGGCGGAGACGCCGCGGTGACCATTTCCGAAGAGGCCTTTGGCGGAAAATAGGTTTTCCAAAATCGATTGTCCCTGTGGTCAGCAGGGACAGCTTGTTTTAATGGGTGCCAATTCGTAAGCCAGGTTTTTCCGGCGAATTTACACCGCTACCGGCCAATTCGCGGCGGGAGACAAATAAAGGAAACGGCCCTTATGACCATTGATACCCGGCCCGTTTATCTCGACTATAACGGTACCACTCCGCTGGATCCGGCGGTGCTGGCCGCCATGGAACCCTTTCTTACCAGGGAATTCGGCAACCCCTCCAGCTCCCACTGGTACGGTATCGTCCCCGCCCAGGCCGTGAAAACCGCCCGCAGGCAGGTGGCGGAACTGCTGCACTGCTTACCCAAAGAGATCATTTTCACCAGCGGGGGAACAGAGTCCAACAACCATGCCATTAAAGGCATGGCCGCGGCCAAAGCGGGCCAAGGCCGGCACATCATCTCCTGTCAAATCGAACATCCGGCTGTCCTTGAAGTCTGTGCGTTTTTAGACGGTCACGGTTTTTCCATCACCTATCTGCCGGTGGACGAAAAAGGCCGGGTTTCCGTGGCGGAGGTGGCGGCGGCCATCACCCCGGAAACCATTGTCATCACGATCATGCACGCCAACAACGAGGTGGGCACGATCCAGCCCCTTGCGGAAATCGCCGCCCTGGCCCGGGAGCGGGGGATTGTCTTTCATACCGACGCGGCCCAGTCCGTGGGCAAAATCCCGACAGATGTGCAGGCACTGGGCGTTGATATGCTGTCTCTGGCCGGACACAAGCTTTATGCTCCCAAGGGGGTAGGTGTCCTGTATATCCGGGATGGTCTGGTTCCGGACATCTTCTGTCACGGTGCCGGGCAGGAAAGCGGCCGTCGGGCCGGCACGGAAAACGTGGCCGGCATTGCAGGGCTGGGCGCGGCCTGCCACCTTGCCCGGCAACATCTGGCACAGAACAAGACCAGCATGCAGTCCACGCGCGACCGGCTGGCCCAGGGATTAATTGATGCCCTCCCTGGCGTAACAATTAACGGCACTTTACAGCAAGGCCTGCCCAATACTTTGAGCATTGCTTTTCCGGGGATTGCGGCGGACCGGCTGCTGGAAGAGATCGGGCTGGAAGTAGCGGCCTCGGCCGGGGCGGCCTGTCATTCCGACACGGTGAGTATTTCCCACGTGCTGACCGCCATGGGCCTGCCCGAAGACCGGGCCAAAGGCACCCTGCGCTTTTCCACCGGCCGCATGACCACCATGGAAGAGATCGACCGCACTATTGATATTGTCACTCAGGCAGTCAAAAAATTGCGGGGCGATGCCTGATGGATCTATCGCCCATCCAAATCTTGATGCCCTCGTAAAAAGTCGTCAATCACAAATCATCAAATATTTTTAAATAATTTTCATACAAATCCGGATGGACCCGGGACCAGTCATCAAAATCCCCCAGCATCTCCATGCCCGGCACAATGGCCTTGACCACCGGCAGGCCGATGTCCGCCCGGGTCAGCTCCACATAGCAGGGCTGACAATTGTTCCGGATCAACAGGGATTCCAGCAGCGCCAGGTCGTTGACGGCATCGCCCGTGGAAAAATCCGACAGGTTTTCATACCCCACCAGCGTCAGGTTTTCCGGCGCGGGTGTTGTAGCCGGTGCCTTGGGAAACGGGCAGGTAGTTTCCGTGATGGCCGAAACAATGGCCCGCCGGGCATCCAGGTGGGCGGCCGCGCCGACATGGACGTCACCGCTTTTTTCAACCACAAAGCAGCGGCAGCAGGGAATGCCGTTTTTCGAAGTTATGTCTTGAAACAAGAGATTGACGCCGGCCTGACGGTAGGCTTCCAGCAACGCGGCAATTTGAGGGTCCCGGGATACAAGATGAAAACAGGTAGACAGGTCATAAGGAACGGTGGCGGCCTGGTGGCGCTCCACAATTTCCAGCAGGGCGGTAACTTTGGCCTGGACCAGTGTATTGCCCGCGGCCAGCCCGGTGGAGCCGAGCCCGGAAAAAAGCGAGGGTTCATCCAGATTGCAGAACAAAAACAGACACTGGACCGGGACCCATATCGGCCGACTGTTTTTATCCCGATCTGGTGCTTCTCCCCGCACCCAGTGCAAGGGCTGGTCCCGGTATGACACTTCCAGGGCCAGCTCCGCGGGATTGACAGCCGCAATGTTTTCTTTTGCCCATTCACTGAAGGATGCCAGACGCAACGGGTAATCGTGCTGATAATTTTCCAGGCCATGCTCCGATACCGAGGCAAAGGCGGAGCAGCGTTCTGCGATCTCCATCATCAGTGAAGCCCGGGCAATATCCAAATCCAATCCCCGGCCGTAGCTGGTCTGTTCCCCGGAAAGCGTGAACTGGTTGCGCCGGTTGTTTACATGGATGGCAAACCGCCAGGTCCGCAAAAGACCGATGGGGCTCAAGCTGGACTGGTGACGCATGAGCGGCCCCAGCTCAACCCCGGCCTGCACCAGGCGTTTTTCGGCGGTGTCGGCGGTCTGGTCGGGAGAAAAACCATGCGCGATCGCCGGCTCGTTGAGAGCAGTTCTTTCCGCCAGTTCGGCAATGGTAACTGTTTTTTGCGGCGGGGCTTTGTCAGATTTCAAAGGCAAAAGGCCGGTTTTATCCGGAACTGCCAGCGGCTTATGTTCTTGGATGTTTTCCCGGAAAAAAGCGATCCACTGACCATGAAGCACCTGATCCGGCTCCACAAAAGAACGCAGATAAACCAGCGGCGTATGCCGGCACAGCTGGCAAATTTCCTCCAGGGAAAACCGTTTTTCCAGACACTTCCGGCCCCTGGTCAAAAACAGGTACTCCGCCACCAGCGCCCGGCAGATCGGATCACTGCCTGTGTCACTTTGCTCAGCAAACTTCTCCAATTCGTCCCTGGGCAGCTTGCCGATCTGCGTCAATACATGCTGATGCAGAAAGTCATCCATGGGCCGCTGCTTGAGCAGCGCGAGCCCCTCTTCCAGCGCCAAGGGCGCATCCGGCTTGGCCACAAAAAACCCGGTCTGCTGCCGGGTTGTTTCTTGAACCAGGCGATAGATGATTTTTTTGTTATTCAAAAGCCTTTCTGACCGCCACAATTTTTATTGGAAATTACGGAATCATTTGATACATCCCCGGAGAATCCGTATCCCGCGCGCGGAAACCAAAGGACTTATAATATGATTTCAGCCCTTTTGGGGCTTATAAAATCGGCCCGATGAAAAATTTTTCCGCAGACCCGGCAAACGGCTATCGTCCGGTGAGGGCCAGTTGAAGCTGCTCTGCCGCAGCTTTCAGCTTTTTATCCCTTGTCCACAGCCAAACGCCGGCCAACCGGGCCGAGGCCAGAAGATGCACATCAACCAGTCCAATACACAGCCCCATCAGCCGATTCTGTTCAATAAAAAACAAAATTTCTCCCGGATCAATGACGGGAGCAGCGGGCAAAGCCCCAAGCAGGGACAGGATTTCCCGGCGGTTTTTCAAATCGCCGCAGGCCAGTTCCCCGATGATAAAGGGATGGCAGACAACGTCCGCCTCCAGTAACAATGTTTCCAGCACCGGGTCCCCCTGGCGCAGATGGGCGACCCAGATGGAAGTGTCAACAAGAATCATAACGGTTTTCAGGCGGATTTTCGCCGGGGGATGGAACGCAGGCTTTTTTCGGCCCCCCCCAATTTGGCAAGCCGCTTGCTGCTCTCTCGGGCGATCAACGCCTCCAGCCCCAGACGCACCAGGGCGGTTTTTTCCGTAATCCCCGTCAGCTGCGAGGCCTTTTCCAGCATCTTATCGTCGATGTTTATGGTCGTTCTCATATGTATTATGATGCATGAATCAGGCATCAATGTCAACACGAAAAAAGAACACCAAGAATGTGTTGAACAACGAAAATAAAACGTGATACATACGTTATAGTATAGATAAGGAACCGCTGATTACGCGCACTTTCCCCAAGCAGCCGTCTTTCCGGGAAAAAGAATATATAAAAAAATAATTGCCGGCTGGCGCAATGAATATATTCAAAAAATTATTTCCTGTTTTTTCATTATATGTTGACACCCGTCACTGGAACAAGGCGGGGCATTTTCTGGTGGCGGAGGCAATTTACCAAGCCGTCTATCCGATAATTTTGTCGGAAATAAAATTCGGAAGAAAATTTAACCATTGAGAATTCCGGGATTAAACTTGTTTGCCCCGGTTCTTGTTTTTTTGCGAGGGGCTTTTCGGAAGGCATTTGTCGTTGAAATAAAGTTTGAATTATTGCAGATAGATGCGGGGCACCCGCTCGGTAATCGTAGAAATCACTTCATAGCTGATGGTTCCCAGCTGCGCGGCCATGTCCGCCACATCCAGCCGCTCCCGGCCCTGCGCGCCGAAGATGACGACCTCGTCACCAACCGACACTGACGGCAGTTGGCCGACATCCAAAACCGTTAAGTCCATACAGACCCGGCCCACCACCGGCACCCGCTGTCCGGCCACCAGCATCCGGCCGCAGGAGGAAAATTGCCGGTTATAGCCGTCTGCGTAACCGGCCGGCACCACCGCCAGGGTGGTGGGACAATCGGTTTTATAAGTGGCGCCATAACTGACTGGAAACCCTTCCGGCACCTGCTTTACCTGTATAATCCGTGTTTTGAGGGTCATGGCCGGTTTCAGGGCCAGCTGCCGCCGATCTACCGCTGCCGAGGGGTACAAGCCATAGATGGCAATGCCGCACCGGACCATATCCAGATGGGTTTCCGGCATATCAATAACCGCGGCGCTGTTAGCGGCGTGACGTGTAAGATTCTGCAGGCCGTCTTCTTTCAGTACCCTGATAAATTCCTGAAACAGGGCGAACTGGGTCTTGGCGCCGGATTTGCTCTCGCTGTCGGCGGTGGCGAAATGGGTATATACCCCTTCCAGCTGCAATCCCGGTAAAGCGGCCAGAGCCTCACTTATCCGGATACTTTCGGGATCAATTCCCCGGCTGCCGGCTACTGTAATGCCCAGTCGGCCCATGCCTGTATCCAGTTTAAGGTGGGAGCGGACCCGTTTGCCGGCACCGGCCGCCGCCGCCGACAGCGCCGCGGCCTGTTCATAGGAAAAAATGGTAGCAGATATATCAAACGCCAGCATATCTGCAAACGATTCCGGCGGCGTATATCCCAGAATCAGAATGGGTGCCATGATGCCCTGCTGTCGCAGAAAAACTGCTTCTTCCGGCCGGGCCACTCCCAGCGCCGTGGCCCCGTTTTTCAGGGCCACGCGGGAGACCTCACTGATGCCATGTCCGTAGCCATCCGCTTTGACCACTGCCATCAGATCGCATTTCGGACCGACCAGCGCCTTCAGCCCGTTTACGTTGGCGGCGATTGCCTGCAGGTCAATCTCCGCCCAGATCTGAGTTGTGGCTGTCACCGGCTTTCCGCCCGTTTTCGCCTCTGTTTTCATTTTTTAACAGCCTTTTTCGTTCTGCAACGGTCAGGTGTCGCCACTTTCCTTCCGGCAGCTCCCCCAAGTCAAGGCTTGCCATCCGGATTCGTTTCAGCGCCACCACCCGGTGGCCTATCGCCCCGGCCATGCGGCGAATCTGCCGGTTGCGCCCTTCTTGCAAAGTGATGCGGAAACACCGGGAAGAGACGCGGGCCACTTTCGCCGGTCGGGTTTTTTTGCCGTCCAGAAAAACACCATCTCTCAGTCGGGTCAAATCTTCCCGGCTGACCGCCGCCGTCACTCGTACCTCATACTCTTTTTCATGATCATAGGAAGGATGCGTCAGGCGGTTATGCAAAGCCCCGTCATTGGTCAACAGTAAAAGTCCCGTGGAATCTTTGTCCAGCCGACCCACCGGATTCAGCCGCTGCGGCACATCCACCAGGGCCAGAACGGTTTTTTCCTGCTTCTGATGCCGGCTGGTGACATAGCCGGCCGGTTTGTGCAAAAGAATATAGACCGGCTTTTGCGCCAGCCGCACCGGCTTTCCCCGGAACACCACCCGATCCGTCTTCGGGTCCACCTGGGTTCCCAGCCGGGTAACGACCTGGCCGTTGATCGTCACTTCGCCGTTTTCGATATATTTTTCTCCCTGACGCCGGGAGCATATCCCCGCCGCGGAAAGAAATTTCTGCAGGCGCATCCGCCATCATCCTCGCAGGATTTCCGTTTTTTGCACTCAAGAGCGATAGTCCGAGTTAATTGTTACATATTCCAGGGACAGATCGCAGGTCAACAATGAAGCCGTTCCTTGGCCGCCGGTTTTTAAATCAATCAACAGGCAGAGCTCGTCCTGCCGGAGAACTTCCGCAGCTTGCGTTTCGGCAATGCCGCCCACCGCCAGGCCATTTTCTACCACTTTGACCGTGTCAAAAAATATATCAACGCCGGACGGCTGAAAATCTACATCGCTTCTTCCCAATGCGGCCATGATACGCCCCCAGTTGGCGTCCGCCCCGAAAAAAGCTGTCTTGACCAGCGGCGAATGGGCGACGGTTTCTGCCGCTTTCCTGGCATTCGCCGTAGAAGAAGCGCCCTTGACAACGATCTCGACCACTTTGGTCGCCCCTTCCCCGTCTTTGACGATCATTCTGGCCAGTTGCAGCAACACCGCATCCAGATGCTTCTGGAAAACGGTTTTTTCCGCCTCCGCTGTGAGCCGGGCGGAGCTGACACCACTGGCCAGCAGAATCACGGTATCGTTGGTACTGGTGTCACCGTCCACTGTAATCCGGTGAAAAGAATGCGCGGCTGCATTATCCAAAGCTTCCGCCAGAAGCTCCGGATCCGCTTGAATATCCGTACACACAAAGCAAAGCATTGTAGCCATGTCCGGGCGAATCATCCCGGCACCCTTGGCCACCCCCGAAATGGTGAACCGGCTGCCATCGGCCATAACGCCGGTTTCCACGGCTACTTTTCGAAATTTGTCAGTGGTCATGATGCTGTCTGCAAAATCAAACAGCCCGGTCGCAGACAACCGGCGTACCGCCTCCGGAATAGTGCCGATAATGGTCGGCAATGGCAGCGGGGAACCGATGACCCCGGTGGAAGCAATCAGAACCAGTTCTTCGCTGATGGCCAGGGCCTCGGCCGTACGGGCGGTTATGGTCCGGGCATCGGCCAGCCCCTCCTCTCCGGTGCAACAGTTGGCATTGCCGCTGTTGACAACAACCGCCTGGCAGCGGCCGG
>CAZWCS010000004.1:0-66642 GCA_964632805.1 uncultured Desulfobacterales bacterium | reverse complement strand
TAAGATAAGGACCATCAGCGGAAAAATTTTTCTGGTCACCGGACTGCACATCGGGGCCTCCAATGAAACCATTGAAATCGGGGGACTTGACCAGCCCATCATCAAAAATCCCCTTCCGGGTAACGGCGCACCCTATATTCCCGGCTCGTCTCTAAAGGGGAAAATGCGGTCACTTATTGAAATAAAAGAAGGTCGTTTTGGTTCAAAGGGTGATCCCTGCCAATGCGGGAATAAGGATTGCCCGGCCTGCACGGTTTTTGGGACATCCGCGGCTCGAGAGGCCAGCAAAGGGGATTCCATCGGCAGCACTCGCCTCATTGTGCGGGATGCCATGCTGAGCGAGGAATGGGAAAAAAAGTTTCATAACGGCGATTTACCTATGGAAGTCAAATATGAAAACATCATCAACCGTATCTCAGGGACCGCCGAACATCCCCGGCCCCTGGAACGAGTTCCGGCCGGCGTAGAATTTGCGTTTAACATATCTTTTAAGGTCTTTGAAGGCGACTCCGACGAATACTTCCAAACCGTCCTCAAAGCTATGAAAATGCTGGAAATGGACGCCTTGGGCGGCTCCGGGTCAAGGGGAAGCGGCCAGATCAAATTTGTGGAGGTGACCATAGACAATCAGCCGCAGGACAAAGATTTTCTTGAGGCGGTGGAACTGTAATCAAGGAGGCGGCATGACTGTAGCGCGTTATCATATAATTCCCCTGTCGTCCTTATCCACGCGACTGATGTCGGACACCATTTTCGGCCATTTCTGCTGGTTTTTGTACTATGACAAGGGAGAATCCTTTTTAAATGATTTTCTGGGACAATACGGCAGTGGCAAGGTTGCGCCTGTTCTTTTTTCCTCGGCTTTTCCCGCCGGCTGCCTGCCCCGGCCCGCCCTGCCCCCTTTGACAAGAGAACAGGCCAGGGAGTTTGTGGCCGAAAAATTTCAAAGCAATAGCGATCTGCCTGACCGCATTAAAAGCCGGAGTGATCGCCACAAACGACTGATCGGTATGAATGCCCTGAAGTCCTGGCAAAAACGCCGGTTCATGCAAATCGAGGATTTTACGACGTTACAAAGTAACTTTCGGGAAACCGATCTTTACGAACGCTTCTTTGCGCAATACCGGCAGAACAACGGAAAAACAGATGACAACGGAGACGCGGTGGATGAAGTATCCGTCGGCAACAGCATCAGCCGGATCACGGGAACTGTGAACCGGGAATCCGGCGGCCTGTATACCCGGGGAAAAACATGGTTTCGCCCGGAAACACACCTGGACCTGTATGTTGCGACCGCCACCGAAGAAGGACAAAGGGATGCGGACCGGTTTTTAACAGAATTTCTTCCGGCATACGGGTTTGGAAAGGATAAGTCCGTGGGCATGGGACATCTGAAAATCGTCAGGAATGCGGCATTTCAGGCGAAAATCTTCAACTGCCAAAACGCCAATTCCCGCATGGCCCTTTCTTTGACAGCGTTTACCGGAATGGAAAAATATGAAACCTTTTATCACCTTACCACCAAATTCGGTAAACTCGGGGGCGAATTTGCCTTTTCCAGCCCCACCGGCGGGCCTGCTAAACCATTCAAAAAACCGCTGTTAATGATGGAACCCGGCGCGGTCTTCATGACGGCCGAGCCCTTGGACAATGTGGGATTGATAGAAAATATCCATTCCGATTCCCGGATCAAACACTGCGGCATTCCTTTGACAGTGCCGCTGAACATACAGGAGGCAGGCTGATATGTCAGGATTCAGACAAATTACCGCCAAACTTCATATTCTTTCTCCGCTCCATGTCGGCGCGGGGCTGGAGCTGGACCCGCTGTCTTATGTGTTGAAGGATGATGAGCTGTACTTGATAGACCTGTACCAATGGATTGAACAGCACCCGGATGCGGAAGAACTCTCCGCCACCATTGAAACCAATGATTTGCCGGCAATCCGGAAATATATTGCCGAAAGTTTTACCCCCTGCCACCAAGAAATTATTCTGGATCGTATTCCCATTATCAGTGATGTCGTTAAAAAACAGTATAGAGATGCCGTCTATAAAAAAGGATCATTACAGCAGGCACTGATCAACTTCATGACCCGCAATGAAATCACGAAAACCGCCTATATTCCGGGAAGCTCTATCAAAGGCGCGATCCGGACGGCCATCGGCAACAGCTTTGTCAAACCTGCAAAAGTCACAACCAAAGATGGTTATAAAAAATCATATGACAAAAAAATTTACGGGAACCCGAAAGAAGACCCGATGAAGTATCTCAAAATCTCGGATGTACCGTTGAACAGAAAAAACACCGGAATTTATGAAGCGCAAGAACATTCTTTGGCAAAAAAACAGCTTACCCCCAAAGGGGCTTATGAGGCGACGGATAGTCTGTGTATGAACCGGGAACCGGTTGTTTATCCGCTGCGCCTGATGCTTTCGGATAAACTGATAGTGCAGAACAAAAAAATTGACCCGGCAACCTTGATCCAAATGCTGCACAATTTTTACACGCCAAAATTTAAGGAAGAGTATGAAAAATTCTATTCCTCTACGGACAAAACCACGAAAGAGGAAATGGATTTGCTGAACCTTGCCGCGGCGACAATGAAGACGAACGAGACACTCATCCGAATCGGTCATTTTTCCCACGTGGAATGCGTCAGTTTTGACGAGGTTCGCCAACCCAAAACCAGAAAAGGCAAAGACGAAAAATTTCTGCCATGGGGCACTACCCGCACCCTGGCCGACGGCAAATATCCCTTTGGATGGGCCAAAATCGAAATCATTGACGAATCGGTCAAATCAGGACCACGTCAGAACACTGACTGGCCTTTTGACGTGGGAATCATTCGGCAAAGCATGGCAAAGCGGAAAGAAGAACAGCAGGAAGCCGAACAAGCCCGACAACAGGCCGAAGAAAAACGCCTTGCCGAAGAAAAAAGGCAGGAAGAACTGGCTGCCATGTCGCCGGAGGAGCGCTTAATTGCGGAAGCAAAGGGATCGGAAACCGACGAGGAAACATTCAACCAGGTTTACAATCAGCTGGATGAAATGCCAGAGCCATTGAAACGGGAAGCCGCAGGATTGCTGAAACAACACTGGCAGGGACAGAACAAATGGGAAAAAAAGAATTTTTCCACCAAGCAATGGAAAAAATGGCGGGACAAAATCAATACAATCAAGGCCATTCTGGGAGAAAATTGTTAATTATAAATTACAAATTTTTATAAAATTTGTAACCTGCACTTAACAAATTAAATGACAATGAGGTGTCATTAACCAATATTTATCCTTTGCAAAAGGATAAATACGTTTCGATTGGTCCTTATCAAAATGACAGCAACACTTTTTTTATTATTCAACCACCGCCTGACCGCCGAACAGGAGGCTGATGCGCGTAAAAACCTGGGGGTGGACCGGATCGCCAGACCGCCGGATAATGTGCAGACCCTCTGGCGGCAGATTCCGCCGGATATGCCGGTCATCGGCCCGTTTCTCGAACCGGTGCGGCAATGGCTGACCGCGGCGGCCGAAACCGGCGACTATGTGCTGATTCAGGGGGATTTCGGGGCCTGCTATTTGATGGTGAATCTTGCCTTTGCCGCCGGCCTGGTTCCGGTGTATTCCACCACCCGCCGGCAGGCATCGGAAGAAACAAGGGCCAACGGCGATGTGGAACTGGTGCACACGTTCCGGCACCAGGGATTTCGACGTTACGAAAGGTGTACCGATGAGCAAAAACGTTTACATGGCTTTTCTGGGTACAAATGATTACAAGATTTGCAATTACCTTCACAACAACAAGAGTGTGAAAGCTTCGGTCCGGTTTGTCCAGGAAGCCACCATAGAATTTGTCTGCCGGGAGTGGGGCAATAATGACCGGATATTTATTTTTGCCACCAAAGATGCAAAAACGAAAAACTGGTCCGATAACGGCCATATTGATCGCGACACCAATTCACCATTGGAACGCAAAGGGCTTGAGACCTGTTTGCGGGATATGGCTCTGACGGTGCCTTATGAACTGGTGGATATTCCGGAGGGGCATTCTGAAGAAGAGATATGGAAAATTTTTGAAATCATTATCAGCAAACTAAACGAAAACGATACGGTTTATTTTGACATCACCCATGCCTTCCGTTCCATCCCCATGCTGGCAATCGTCGCCCTCAACTATGGAAAAACCCTGAAGCAGGTTCATCTTGGCGGCATCTTTTACGGTGCCTTCGAGGTATTAGGGCCGATCTCATCCGTTGACGATATTCCCGTGCAGGAAAGAAACGTGCCCGTGCTTGATCTGACCGCATTTGACCGCATGATGGACTGGGTCAGCGCGGTGGATCGCTTTGTTGAATCCGGAAATGCGGATCTGTTGAGTCAGCTAAGTAACGATGATGCCAGAAGCATTCTCTCTGCAACACGGGGAGAAGACCGTTCCCAGCACAGTATCCGCAAACTTTCGAAAGATTTAAAAAAATTCACCGATTGTCTGAATACTTGTCGCGGCAGAGAAATTACCACCATCATCCAAAGCCTGCAAAAGGATATTCAAGCCTGTGAACAAGCGGCCTTTTCCCCGCCCTTCACCCCTGTTTTTGATAAATTAAAAACCGAAATAAGCCGCTTTCCCGGCGATGATATGCGAAACGGCATTCAGGCCGCTCGCTGGTGCCTGGAGCATAATCTGGTACAACAGGCGTATACCATTCTGCTGGAATTTCTTGTTTCTCACTTTATCCGGCAAATGGGGAAAGACCCCTATAATGATCGAAAGTTACGAGAAATCACCGGTCAGGCGATTGCTATTTATTGCAAAAACATACCCTGTGAAAAATGGAAAGAACCGGCGAAAAGCCATAAAGAAAAAATTGATGAGATTTACCGCGTTTGCACACAAAACAAAAAACTTGTTCATGATTTTCCCGATATAAATGACAAAAGAAACGATATGAACCATGCCGGTATACGGGACAATCCAGCCAAGTCGAAAACATTGAAAACCCAACTGAACAATTTCATAAAAACAGCCGAAACGCATTTCGGCCTGATTTAAAATCGCCGCCGCTCCGATTCGGCGGTAGCTGCTCTTTGACATAACAGGTCTTTTCCGGTGTTTTATATAGCCGGAAAAAACGGCAACGTTGCAATCCTTTCCTGCGGCCGCCGCTGCCTCCTATAATCGAAGAAAAACCGATTACAGGAGGCAGCCCATGGTAGTCTATATCAAAACCCAGGGAGCGCGGATCATCCGGGAAGGCCGGCACCTGCTGGTAAAAAAGGGGGACAGCACCTACCACACCCTGTTCACCTACAAGCTGAAACAGCTGGTGCTCTTCGGCAACATCGAAATTACCCACAGCGCCCTGTGTCAGCTCATGCGTCACGGCATTGATACGGTTTACCTGACGCAGCACGGCCGCTACCTGGGCCGCCTGGCCGCCCCGGAATCCAAAAACGTCTTTTTGCACCAAAAGCAGTATCAACTGCTGGCGGATGCCGAGGTGGGCCTGCGTCTGGCCCGGTCTTTTGTTTCCGGCAAACTGGCCAACATGGCCACGCTGCTGATGCGCATCAAACGCACCCGTCAGGCTAAACCCGCCGGGCGCTGCGCCCACCAGGTGCAACAGTTGTTGAAGCAGACGGAAACCGCGGCTTCCATTGACAGCCTGCGGGGATTTGAGGGCAAGGCCAGCGCCGTCTATTTCGAAGGGCTGCGTTACGGCTTCTCCGAAAACATGGGCTTTGTCAAGCGGGTGCGGCGGCCGCCCACCGACCCGGTCAATTCGGTCCTGTCTCTGCTGTATACCTTTCTGATGAACCGGGTCTACGCGGGCCTCCGGGTGGCCGGGCTGGACCCCTATCCCGGTTTTCTGCATGCCATCGACTACGGCCGCTACTCCCTGGTGCTGGATCTGATGGAGGAGTTCCGGCCGATTATCGCCGATACCCTGACCCTGTCTTTGTTCAACCTGAAAATTCTGAAAAAAGAGGACTTCCGCATGGAAATGCCGGCACCGGCCCTGCCGGCCGCCGAAGAAGCGGGCCGGCCGGATGTCTCCGTCGACCCCCTGGGCATGATGGCCATGACGGACACGGGGCCGGAAACCTCTGACCTGCCCGCCCAGCGCATGGACGAAACCGCGGTCAGCCCCGCGGAGGTTTCCCCGGGAAAATATCCGGTCAAGCTCAACCCGGACGCCTTGCAGCGGGTAATCGAAGCCTTTGAAAAGAAGCTGACCTCCCGTTTTTTTCACCCCCCGGCGGAACGGCAGCTCACCTACCAGGAGGCCCTGTTCTTCCAGGCCGGCCAGTATCGACGGGTGATCGAGGGCGCCGCGGAAAACTATCAGCCCCTGCTGTTGAAATGATTGCTTTAATTACTTACGACATCACCGATCCCAAACGGTTGCGGCGGATGCACAAATTCCTCAAGGAGTTCGGCATCAACACCCAGAAATCCGTGTTTGAATGCGATATCGACGCGGTGGCCATGCAGCGCATTCGCCGCTTCTGCGCCGAAGAGCTCGATCTGACCACAGATGCCGTCCGGATTTATTGGATCTGTGCCGGCTGCCTGCAAAACGTGGTCATTTCCGGACAGGGCATAAAAATCACCCAACTGGACTACCGGGTGCTGTAAATGAAAATGATCGTGGCCTATGACATTGCCGACCCCAAACGGCTGCAGCGGGTGGCCAAAGTGATGGAGGATTTCGGGGACCGGGTGCAAAAATCGATTTTTGAAGTGACCCTGGGCAAAGCCGCCTTTCGGCAGATGAAAACCCGGCTGGAGCAGGAAATCGTCCCGGAAGCCGACGGCATCAAATATTTTCCGTTGTGCGGCCGGTGCGAGGCCCGCCTGGAAATCATCGGCCAGGGGGAATGGATTGATCCGGACCAGGAATATTATATCCTGTGATCCGCCGACCGGTTGGCGGAAAACCTGTTTTTTTGTAACCAGCCAAAATCAATAAGGATTGCAAAATCGACCGCCAAAGGGTTGGCGGGCAACAAAATAGCCTGCAAAACAGATGACCTACAAGAAAAAAAGGAAAGATATGGACACAACGCCAAAAAAAATCGGGCGGCCGGCGCGAGGCCTGCGGAAAGGGGGTGCCAACAGATTGATTTATCAAAAAATTCCAGGGGAGCGGAAGGAAACGACCTGAATTACGAAGGGATTGAGACTCAGAGAGTATCGTGTGACGCTGTCTATTTTTACTTGTAAGGAAGGAAACGACCTGAATTACGAAGGGATTGAGACGAAACTCGTTTTTAGTGAACATTTGAGACAACACTGTTCTGGAAGGAAACGACCTGAATTACGAAGGGATTGAGACCATGTTCATCTGGTGTTAGAGGAACATAGAAGTTTTTACAGAAGGAAACGACCTGAATTACGAAGGGATTGAGACCAGAATTGCCCATACTTCGTCACCCCGCTGCGGAACCCAACAGAAGGAAACGACCTGAATTACGAAGGGATTGAGACGTTGCGGTTGCTTTAATATAATACCGTTCGCCGATCAGAAGGAAACGACCTGAATTACGAAGGGATTGAGACGTTAGCCCGAGCCGCTCCATCTCATCGCGCATCCACTGCGAAGGAAACGACCTGAATTACGAAGGGATTGAGACTTGACCTGTTGCGGGAACTGCCCGCGTGAGGTTTTGAAGGAAACGACCTGAATTACGAAGGGATTGAGACCCTCCTCTACCGTCAGTTCAGCCCCCCGCAATTCCTGCGGGAAGGAAACGACCTGAATTACGAAGGGATTGAGACCAAGTCCGCTTCCCACAAGTTCGCTCCTCGCAAGTCCGCTGAAGGAAACGACCTGAATTACGAAGGGATTGAGACTTTCATTTTTTACCTCCTTTTTTATCCGGTTTCCCCCGGATGAAGGAAACGACCTGAATTACGAAGGGATTGAGACGACAGACTATTATGCTTCAGTCTGTTTTTTGCTGTGAGGAAGGAAACGACCTGAATTACGAAGGGATTGAGACCTCGCGAATACATCGTACTGTTTCATCTCCGCTGTTTTTGAGAAGGAAACGACCTGAATTACGAAGGGATTGAGACTTCATCCTTCCCTCTGCTACTGCCTCAATAGATGCAAGGAAGGAAACGACCTGAATTACGAAGGGATTGAGACGCCATGTTTGGCCCGGAGTCTTTTTAGTTTTTCGTTGTCGAGAAGGAAACGACCTGAATTACGAAGGGATTGAGACTTTCAACGTCTTTCACGTCAATGATGTTTTCGAGACTGAAGGAAACGACCTGAATTACGAAGGGATTGAGACATTTGCTGTCATCGTGCTTGTAGCACAATGATAACTCTGTCGAAGGAAACGACCTGAATTACGAAGGGATTGAGACTTGACGCTTGCAGCGTCACACGCAGACAGACTATTATGCTGAAGGAAACGACCTGAATTACGAAGGGATTGAGACCCTCGTCAAGAAGTTATTTTTCACTAGCATTTGGTTCAGAAGGAAACGACCTGAATTACGAAGGGATTGAGACGACATAAACGCTGCTATCTCGGTATAATCCAGCCCTGTACCCAGAAGGAAACGACCTGAATTACGAAGGGATTGAGACCTATCGTTCTTATAGCAAAACGATAGCTCTTTCAACGAGAAGGAAACGACCTGAATTACGAAGGGATTGAGACTTCTCAACAGCATTTGACTTAAAACTGCTTTTTTTCTCGAGAAGGAAACGACCTGAATTACGAAGGGATTGAGACAGTTAAAAGCAAAACGTTGTTCCGCGCCCAATTTCTACATTGAAGGAAACGACCTGAATTACGAAGGGATTGAGACTTCTCTGTCTTTAACACGTATTCAGACAACGCGACAATGAGGAAGGAAACGACCTGAATTACGAAGGGATTGAGACTCAAATCAGTGTTTTGCAGGCCGCAAAGCAAAAGATCGAGGAAGGAAACGACCTGAATTACGAAGGGATTGAGACCGAAAGATTTCAACGCGCAAGCACTGGCTGAATTAAGAGCGAAGGAAACGACCTGAATTACGAAGGGATTGAGACTAGGTCAAAAGAGTCAACAATTCGTTTGACTCTTTTGATTGAAGGAAACGACCTGAATTACGAAGGGATTGAGACAAAATAAATTCGATAATCGAAATCATTTCGATTATCGAGAAGGAAACGACCTGAATTACGAAGGGATTGAGACCGTCAACTCCTGCCCGCGTAACTCCGGTGGGAGGTTCAACGGGAAGGAAACGACCTGAATTACGAAGGGATTGAGACGTTCCTGTTGAAGCTCTTGTTTCCGATTTTCAATATCGAAGGAAACGACCTGAATTACGAAGGGATTGAGACTCATATTTGAGACTGTCCGCTAGCGTCCCGTTTTTTCCGGAAGGAAACGACCTGAATTACGAAGGGATTGAGACTGCGTAAACTTCGTGTCTTTTAAGTAAGAAGATTTCATAAGAAGGAAACGACCTGAATTACGAAGGGATTGAGACTGTTTTTCCCATTGCACCATGCCGCCCGCGAATTCCTGCAGAAGGAAACGACCTGAATTACGAAGGGATTGAGACTTGTTAGTTTATATCGTCATATTCTTGTGGCCCTCTTTCAGAAGGAAACGACCTGAATTACGAAGGGATTGAGACACATCAGCGGCGGCTCTCTTCTTTCTTGTAACCGCATATAGGGAAGGAAACGACCTGAATTACGAAGGGATTGAGACCGATCTCCCAAGGAATGTGGAAATATAAAAATGAGGGACAATATGAAATCTATTTCCGATATAGTAGATGAAAAGATCAGGGAAGATGTGAGGGTTGTGATGATTTTTGGCAAACCAAAAACGCTCCTTTTGACGTTTTCCAGATCCTGGGAATATACACTTCTCAAACAAAAAGGCGCCAAGTTGTTTGTCACCAATATGGGGATTAAGGATTTCGAAAAAAACGCCTACCTGAACAAGCTGTTAACAGAATTTTTTTGGACTTGTAACTGCGAAAAGGATTACGTTCAAACGCTCTATGATTCGCATTGCAAAAAATGTGATACCCGGTATACCCAGAGAACTGATCGGATAAAACAGGCAAAAGAAGTATTTCAATGGGGGAATGTGGCCATTTTTACGGTGGAGAAGATAAACAGGGAAATTGAAGAAGAGGAAATCGACGATGAGGAGGAACAATAAGAACCGATTTTCCCAGAAACGCAAAATATGCCGGAGCATACGGTTGGGCTGAAAGGAAAGGGAGATACCGGCGCGTTAATGATTTTTCTGGGAAAAACAGCCCGATAAAAGGGAGGGGCCCCGATGCTTTACGGAAAATATGAATTCGGCTGCCGGTTCCGGGACGAGGCGATTCTTCCGGAATACAAAGGCTCTACCTTCCGGGGGGTGTTCGGCGGCGCCCTGCGCCGGGTGACCTGCCCGCTGAAACAACAGGACTGTGCGGACTGCCTGTTGAAGCAGAAATGTGTCTACCCGCTGATTTTCCATACTCAGGCGGTCATCCGCCCGGCCGGTACAGCTACGCCGCCGCCGCCACTGGTGATTGTGCCCCCGGCCGATACGCAAACCCGTTTTTCGCCGCAAGCGGGCTTTACCTTCCACCTGCTGCTGTTCGGGGCGGTCAACCACAACCTGCCCTATTTCGTGTATGCTTTTGAACAGACCGGGGAAATGGGCATTGGTAAAAAAATAAACGGCCGGCGGGCGCGCTTTGCCCTGGAAACAATCCACAGCGGCGGCAACAGAATTTACACCGCGCAAAACGGCACTTTGAAAACGGAGGAAGCCGCCCGCCACCTGCTGCCGCCGGCAATCGAGCAGTTGCAGACGCCGCGGCGGGAAGCGGTCACCATCACCCTGCAAACCCCGCTGCGGGTGAAACACCACAACCGGCTGGCTTCGGCCCTGCCGTTTCATGTGTTTATCCGGGCCTGCCTGCGGCGGATCTCCGAGATTTACAACTGCTACGGCGAAGGGGAACCGGCCTGGAATTACCCGGATCTGATCGCGGCGGCGCAGGAGGTGGCCATCGGGGCGGACCATCTGCAATGGAAGGACTGGGAGCGATTTTCCGGGCGCCAGCAGGAACGGATGAAGTTCGGCGGCCTGACCGGGTCCATCACTTACCGGGGGGTGCCGGAATATTTTACCCCGATTATGGCCCTGGCGGAAAAGCTTCACCTCGGCAAACAGACCATCTTCGGGCTGGGGCAGTTTACGCGGACGCCGGGGACAAACCAGGCGGAAAACCCATAAGCGCGGGCCGGGTCGGTAAAACACGAAAAAGGGGGATGGCAATGGAAATTATTGTGGCCGCGGTGGTGCTGCTGATCTTCGCCCTGGTGGAAGAAGCCCGGAAAAAAAGCAGAAAAACGCCGCCTTCTGAACACCGGAAAAACCGGGAAGAGCATTATTTTATCCTGCCCTTTTCTGATCCGGATTTTTCGGAACCGGGGCCGGAGGACGCAAACGGCGAAGAAGAAGGCGAAGGCGAAAATTTTTTGTAAGAGCCGGCGCCCGGCCGGGATTTAGAAGAATATCTCCTTGATACAGAAAAACAGCACCACCAGGCAGTAGGCAAATTTCAGGCCGATGCCCACCAGGTTGCCCACAAACACCCCCCAGCCCACCCGCAGGGACTCCCGGGTGTTTTTGCCGGAGAACATCTCCCCGGCCACCGCCCCCAGCAGGGCACCGATAAAGATGCCCAGCGGCGGAAAAAAAATCAGGCCCACCAGCGTACCGACAACCGAGCCCCAGAGCCCCGCCCTGGAGGCGCCGTATTTGCCGGCCCCGGCCACGGAAACAAAATAGTCCAGCAGGGTCATCAAAACCGCCCCGGCGGCCATAATCAACAGGAAGGTCAGGCTGAAGGACTCCCAGCTTTCCGCCAGACCGATGATCAGCAGGGCCGCATAACTGACCAGAGGTCCGGGGATAACGGGCAGCAGACATCCGGCAATGCCCACCAGGGCTACCAGAATACCGATAATAAATAAAAATACGGTCACAAACGTTGCCATGACAGGAATACCTCCCTCAAAATAATCAAGATTGCTTCGTCGCTTTTCTCCTCGCAATGACCGGCGGGTGGCGGCTGCGAGCATTGACGAGCATTCACAACCCGTCCCTTCAAGATTGCTTCGTCGCTTTGCTCCTCGATGACCGGCGGGAGGCGGATGCTCGATGACCAGAGCGCGATAATGACTGCTTTTGGCGCCAAATCGCCCGCATGCCGCCGCGCCGGTTTTCCGTCAGCCGTTGGTGGCATTATAGCAGAAAATATGCTATTATAAATGGTAAATTGAGGTAAACAAATTTCTCCCAAACGGTTCTGATATGTATCTGGCCCGCAAACGAAGCAACCGCAAAATCTGTTATGTGCTCCGGGAAAGCGTTTTCGACAGCGGCATGTACAAAAGCCGCGATCTGCTGGAATTGGGCGACGATCCCGGCGACTATATCATCTATCCGGACGACGGTCCGGCCTTTTATTTTGACGACCGCTTATGGGAGGCGCTGAACGCCCGGGGGGTGCAACCGGACAACGACACCCTGGAAAACGTTTTCCGGCCCTTCCTGGATCCGGAGACCCGGCGGATACTGGAGCAGTTCCGGCGACCGGCCACCGGTCGCCGGGAATGGTTGAAAAATCAAAAAGAACGCTGCCGCACGGCCGCCTTTCACCCTTTTGACAAGCGGCGGCTGCATTATCTGCGATTTGGCGAAGTGGATCAATCCCGTCTGGACCGGGTGCCCCCAAAAATTTACCGCAAACTGCTGGACAAATCCCGGGACGAAATCGAACAGCAGTTTCAGCAGATGGAAACGGTCCTGCAGGCCCATGAAAAAAAGACCTATGCCTATGTGATTTTCCATGTGGCCGGCTGTTTCTCCAGCCCCATCGCCCGGCAGTTTCCCCAGGCCCTGCCGCAGGAAAAAGTAGACGCCTGTTTTCTGGACGCGGTCTGCCGTCTCAACGCCGACGGGGCCTTCTGGGCGGACCTGCCGAGACGCGACAATCTGCACGAATATCTGATCCGTTATGTCTGCTGGTTTTTTGACAGCGACTTTGCGGGAGCAACCTACCTGGAGGACCTGTTCTGGCAGTTCAAACGGCGGCATCACGGCTACCGGCCGCCTCCGCGCCGGGAAGAGATGCCAGCCGACGAGGCGATGCAAATCCTGGATATCGATAAAAAGGAACTGGCCACCCTCACCATCAAAACGCTGACCCGCCGCTACCGGCGCATGGCCAAAAAACATCATCCCGACCGGGGCGGCCAACATGAGACCTTCATCCGTTTAAACCGGGCCTTTGAGGAACTGCTGCGGAAAATCCGGGGACAATCTGCTTTTCCGAAAAAATAATTTTGCCCGCGAATTCTAAGGCGTTTTCCGTTTTATTCTGGATTCCGGCTCACGCTCCGCTTCGCTCCACTGGCCGGAATGACGAAGGCCGGGGGCCACGGGCACAGAACGGCGGTCTCAGCCAAAAGACCCTTTATTGGGTGCCACGGGCAAACCAAAGGTTGCCCGTGGTTTCCTATCACCTATTCAAGAAAAAAATGACCATATGTCACTATACTGAGGCTTTATAGATGACCACAGTCTGTAATTATGGAGGGACAGAAGTCACGATGAAGAATTGTTTTCGCCGGGAAGATCGATCTGCAGCCGCCGCTGAGGGTCATGGGCCAGATAAAGGGTCTGGGTGGGGAAGGCGAACTCGATGCCTTCGGCTTCAAAGGCCCGCATGATCTGCAGATTGACCGTTTCGTTGAAACGGCAGAAGGCCCAGTAATCGTTGGGGTGATACCAGTAGACCATGAGCAGGTTGAGGGAGGCGTCGTTGAATTCGCTGAAATAGACCCGGGGCGGAAACTCCGGATCCATCCCCTCGTGATTGTCCAGGATACCGCGCACGATCTCCAGCGCGCGCTCGATCTTATCCGGCGGCGTGTCATAGGTGATGGTCAGGTTGCTCAGCCGCCGGATGTAGGGGCGCCGGCCGATATTTTCCACGTTGTTGGCGGCCATCTTTTCATTGGGCACGGTCACCAGGTGCCCGGTCAGCGTGCGCAGACGGGTGGAGCGGAAACCGATCTGCTCCACCACCCCGTCCTGGCCGTCCACCAGCACCCGCTCCCCCAGGCTGAAAGGCTTGTCCAGCATGATCATGAAACCGCCGAATAAATTTTTCAGGGTATCCTGGGCGGCCAGGGCCACGGCCAGCCCCCCGATGCCGAGACCGGCCAGCAGCGCGCTTAACGGCTTGCCGGAAATTGTTTGAATCATCACCACGGCGCCGATCAGAATAACGGCAAAACGGCTGAGCAGCCGTACAACCTGCACAAAGTTGTCGTCAAACAGATTGTCGTCCTTTTTGACAAACCGTTGCAGCCGGTATTCCAGAAGGTCCAGCAGAAGATAGGCGCACAGAAACAGGGCGCCGATGCCCAGGACAATGATCGGGATACGCAGCAGTTCGGCGGCCGGATCTGCCCAGGGAAGAATCCGTCCCGCCGCATAAAGAACCGCGGCCACCAGCAGCAGCCGCAAGGGCCAGAGAAGCGCCCGCAGAAGCAGCCGCAGCCGCTCCGTATCGCCGAACGGGCGGGAACCAAGCGCGATCCGGGTATGAAACCGCCCCACCAGACGGGTAAGAAAAAAAAGAATCAGCAGCAACAGCAGCGCCAGCCCGCCCTGCCACCAGACGATCGCCTCGCCGCCCGGCACCAGAAAAACCTGCCGGACCCGGGCCATCCAACCGCCCAGCCCCGCCACCAGGGCAAGCAGCGTCAACCCCCTGACCCGGCGGTAATCTTCTTCAGGAAAGGCCTGCCCGAGATTTTCCGGCAGCGTCCGGATCAGCCGGCGGATCACGGAAAAACCCCAGCCGGCCAGAACCAGCAGCGCCAGGGCCGGAAGGATATCTTCCAGAAATCCGGCCGCCCGGGAAAACGTTTCCGGCAGGGTCAACGGCAGCCGGGCCAGGCGGAGCAGCAGGGCCACCACCAGCAGACGCAGGGGCACCCGGATAAAATTCAGGCGCCAGATATCGGGCCGGTCCTGCCGGGCACGGGCGCCGCGAATCCAGCCGCGCACATAAACGAAGAACCATTCCATCAGCAGGATGCCGGCCAGCAGAAAGACCAGAGAAACCGCTGCCTGCGCAGTGCTGTTCAAAGACGTCAACCGCTCCAGCACGGTAGTCAGATACGCCTGCATCATTTTTTTCCCTCCCGATAGCCGCTGTTACAAATTCCGTCCCAGGCGGAACCATGCTGTCAGAGGCGGTTTTTCACCGCCTCCGCTTCCTGCATAATCCGTTCAAACAGTTCCCGCACCGTGGGAATATCATGAATGAGCCCGACACCCTGACCGCAGGAGGTGGTCCCCGCATCGAGGTCACCGTTTTCATACATTTTCCGGGTGTTTTCCCCGGCGATAATCTGCAGCAGATCTTTCAGCTCGCCGCCGGCGGCTTCCATTTCGGCGCATTTCCGGGCGGCGGAATTGGTCCACACCCGATGGGTGGCGCCGATGGAGCGCATGATCAACATGGTGTCGGTCTCGGCGGCGTCCAGCAGGGCCTGTTTCAAATCTTCATGAATCGGGCATTCCCGGGTAGCCATCAGACGGGTTCCCATGATCACTCCCTGGGCGCCCAGCGCCAGAACCGCCAGCACCCCCCGGCCGTCGGAGACCCCGCCGCCCCCGATAACCGGCACATCCAGAGCGTCCACGGCCGCCGGCACCAGCACCATGGTGCCCAGGTCCAGCTTGCCGGTGGCGCCTCCGTTTTCATAGCCCACCACCGTGATGATGTCCGCGCCCAGTTTGCGTGCTTTCCTGGCGTACCGTACCCCCACGCATTTGTGAATCCAGGTCATCCCGGCTTCTTGAAACCGGGCGGAAAGCTTTTCCGGCGCGGAATGGCCGGAGGTTTCCACGATGGAAACCCCTTTTTCGATCATGACATCCACGTACTGGTTATTGTCAATGGCACTGACTGCGGGAAAAAGGTTGATATTGACCCCGAAGGGTTTGTCCGTCAATGCCTGCGCCCGGTCCACTGCTTCCGCGAACTCTTCCCGGGAACGGTAAATGGCCGAAGCAATGATCCCCAGACCGCCGGCATCGGCAATGGCGGCGGCAAAGTCCGCATTGGTAATGCCCATCATGGTTCCGCCCACCAGCGGATATGCAATACCGAGCTTTTCGGTAATCTCCGTTTGAATCATAAATCGCCTCCTTGGTTGATCGGATTTACGGGCTCGCCTGCAATAAATATTTTATATCATCCCGCGCCACAGCGGTATTGGTCAGTTTTTCCGTGGCCTCTTCCAGGGTGGCCGGTTCGCGGCCATTGGTCATCAGCGTTTCTCTTCTCCCCGCCGGGAGGGTTTGGAGTTGCCGTCTTGACAGCGTACGGGAAATTTCTCATACTCAAATCTACCCGCAACTATAAAATTATCCACCATCAACTTGCAAGGAGATTATATGAAAATTCTCAAATTCGGTCACTGGTTCCGCGGACAAGGCGCCCGCTGGCAGGTGGCTCTTGCTGCCGGCATTCTGTTTGTTGTGTCCCAGCTGGCGATCTATCTCATTATCCGGGATATTTCCCCGGAAAAACTGCTTCTGCTGCAAACCTCGTTTTCCCGGAAATTTTTTCTGGAAACCATCGCCGCCTGGAAACTGGCCGGTCTGCTGCCGCTGTTTAAACTGCACTTTATCCCCGACTACCTGCATCCGGTCTGGTACAGCGTTCTACTGGCCTCCCTGATGGGCCTGGCCCTGAATGCCAATCGTCTTTCCCCCCGCTTCGACAGCCTTTTGCTGATTCCGTTTGTGGCCGGCCTGCTGGATCTGCTGGAAAACACCATGCAGCTGATCATGCTGGCCGACATCGGCAAAATTACCGACGGCCAGGTGGTGGCCGCGGCCCTGTTTGCCAACCTGAAATGGCTGCTGGCGGGTATCAGCATTCTGTTGATCCTGGGGCTGGCCGTTGCCGGAAAAATTCGCGGCGGCCATGACTGATGCCGTCGTAAAAAGCCTCTACTTCGTCATTCCTGCGAAAACAGGAATCCAGAAGTATCTGATTTTACTGGATCGCCGGGTCAAGCCCGGCGATGACGGGTATGTAAATCCGACTTTTTACGAGACTATCATGACTGAAATATTTTTCAGAAAGGACGAACCATCGTTATGATCGAAATTGCCATACCCGGGTATAAAACCCTGCGGCTGGAGCATCTGGTGATGGACTACAACGGCACCCTGGCCTGTGACGGCCGGCTGATCGAAGGGGTAACGGAAAAACTGCAAGAATTGACCGACCGGCTCGATATTCATGTGGTGACCGCCGACACCTTCGGCAAAGCCGCCGGGGAATTGGAACCGACCCCGGCCCGGCTGGCCGTACTGCCGGAAGCCGGTCAGGACCGGGCCAAACAGGAGTATATCCGCAAGCTGGGAACCTCCGCTACCGTGGCCATCGGCAACGGCCGCAATGACAAACTCATGCTGGCGGCGGCGGAACTGGGCATTGCCCTGATTCAGGGGGAAGGGGCCTGCGTGGAGACGGTCCGGGCCGCGGACATGGTCTGTCCGGATATTATTGCCGCCCTGGCGCTGCTGACAACCCCCAAACGGCTGGTGGCGGGTTTGCGGCGTTAACCGGAACCCGTCTTGTTCTTCTCACAGGCCAGAAAGTTGAGCAGCAGCGTCAGGGGACGATCCTCTTCGTTGCTGGTGTCCAGCGAAATGGGGGTCGGCGTTCGGAACTCATCTTCCCCGGGCCGGGCCGCCAGCCACTCTTCCCGCAGGGCCTCCACCACCTTGAAAGCGGGGGAGGAAATGTCCACCAGACTTTTTTCCAGCACCAGGGTCAGCCGGCCTTTGCGTTCCTCCAGGCGCATCATGGGGGCAATGGGAATCCCCACCGGCACCCATTTGGCAAACCCTTTTTCCAGGTTCTTGATGGCCGCCATCTGCCCGGTGGCGTCGTTGGCAATCAGAGAGAAAACCGTCATGCCCAGATTGTAGGTGTAGGTGCTGTCAAACCAGGTGGGATCATTGCCCCGGCCGTCGTAGCCGTAAAAATGGTTCTGGGTTTTGAACTTGGGGACGGACTTGTTGTAAATTTTCTGCACCGCCGCCGGGACCTCTTCATTTTCGAGAATCACGCCCTGACGCACCAGTTCATTGTTCAGGGTTTTCATGGACATGATACTGTTGTGAAACAGCAGATAGTCTTCCCCCCAGTTTTTAAACAGCACCGGCCCGAAATAATCGGGCGCCAGGCCCGCTTTTTCCATGGTTTCGCGATAATTTTCCGTTTTGATACCGATGCGGTATTCGCCTTTTTCTTTCAACGCGTCCAGATAATCCTGCACCAGTCCCATCACCACCCGCTCGGTTTCCACCTGGGAAAAGGGGAAGTTGCCGTGGCTGTCCCGCTCCATCAGCAGGCCTTCCTGGAAAAAGGGGGGAATGTCATTAAAAAGATCGTCATCCCGGGTATTCCAGGTGGAAAAGCCCGGCTCTTCCCTGGATCGCCGGGCCTGCCGCCGCAGGTAGTCCAGCTTTTCTTCCAGCAGCGGAAAATCATCATGGAAATGGGTGTCATGGGTTTCGTTGTAATCGGCGATAATGGTGTTTAACTTGATAATAAACACCTGAATCTCGTTGATAAACTCCAGCAATCCTTCCGGAATCACGATGACCCCGTAGTTTTTGCCCACCGCCGCCCGCCGGACAATCCCGTCACAGATCACCCGGGAAAGATGACGCAGGGTCATCCCATAGGCGTTATAATCCACGCGACCTTCCCTGGCCGCTTCTTCCAAGCGCTGCTGATCGACATAATCGGCCAGATCTTCGCCGATAAAAGTCATATTGGCATGGGTCTGGAGAGACACCTCCAGGGCCAGATGGCTGGCAACCCGCCCCATGACCTTGCAGACATGCCAGTATTTCACGTCGGAACTGCTGTCCGTGCAAAGATTGCTGATCTGCCCGGCAAAGGAACGGGCGGCGGTGTGAAACCCGAAAGACATGGCGCACAGCACACGGCCTTCATCATCCCGCACCTGAATATCCCCGTCAATGGTTTTGGGAACGCCGATCACCTGCACGCCGTCGTCTATCATTTCCTGGGCCAGAAAAGCGGCGTTGGTGTTGGAATCGTCACCGCCCACGATCACCAGCGAATCAATTTCCATTCGCCGGCAGGTTTCCCGGGAAAACTGCATTTTCTCCTGGGTATCGATCTTGGTCCGGCCGGTCTTAATCATGGAAAAGCCCCCCTTATTGCGGTAGGTATCCACCATTTCCGGGGTGATTTCCACGGCTTCTCCCTCAATAACACCGTCCGGCCCCAGCAGAAAGCCATAAACCGTGCTTTCCGGATTGGCCTGCCGGGCGGCATCAAACAAACCGGCAATTACATTGTGCCCTCCCGGTGCGGGGCCACCGGAAAAAACGATGCCGATATTCCGCCGGCGGCAATATTTCTCCTTGAAATCTTCACCGGGATGATCTTCCCGGTATACCTGCTGAACCATGTTCTCTATAATATCCGGGAGTTGTCTTTCCGCTTCGCGATCGATGGTAAAGGTAAAACCCGCCACATTATGAACAGCGGTATAACTGCCGGTAAACGCATCGCACCGCTCCGGGACAAAATCTCTTCTGGCTTCCTCCTCCGGACTTACACTGCCGGTTGCCGCCCGGGTTGATTTTTTTTCCAGGAACTGTTTCACATCAAAATCTCTCGGTACCATTACCGCCTCCGTCTTTCCCATAATGAGATTTCGGCCTGTTATCAAGCACTACCGGCTTTGATGCAAACAAGCGGGAAGATGCGGAAAACCGCCGGAAATCAGGCGCGTCCTCATAGATATTATCCTGTAACCTAAAGACAATCTGGGTCCATTGCCAGCTGCCGGTTTTGATAATACTCCCGCAAAAATCCGGGTGTCAAGGACTTTGTATCCGGAAAAAAAGGCCGGTAAAGCAGCCGGCGGTTCAGCGTTTCAAGGCGCCGGCCAGCATACCGTCGAGAAGAAGATGGACCAGGTGGTGCATAACGCAGACAACCAGGGCCACGCCATACTGCGGAAACAGGGTTAACTGCAAAATCACGCACAGCGGCAGGGTTTTCTGAGAACCCATAAACAGAACGCTCTCCCGCCGGCCGGGTCCGAGGCCCGCCAGCCGAATAAGCGACCCGGCCGCCCCGAGCAGAGACACATGAAAAACCACCACCAGCAGAACCACCAGCCCCAGCGTCTGATGCCCCGCCAGGATGGTCGCCCGGGACTGCGCCGCGGCCATCCAGACAATCAGCAGCACCAGCCCCTGATTAACGCCCTGGACCAGCTTCTGATGGTTCTCCACGGTTTGCCGCACCCGGCCGATCAGCCGCAGCGCCAGCCCCGCCAGTAAGGGCAGCAGAACCAAAGCGGCCATGGTCAGCATGATGGCACTCCGGTCAATGCGGATGGGGCCGGAAGAAAGGGCCACCGCCGACAAGCACAGGCTCAAAACCACGGGAACGGTGACCACCGCGAAACTGTTGGCCATAATGGTAATCAGCAGCGCATGAGCCATATTTCCGCCGGCAGCAGCGGTCATCACCACCCCGCTGCTCAAAGTACACGGCATGACCGCCACCAGCAGCAGACCGATGCATATGCCCGGCGGAAGGGAAAAATGACACAGAGCTACGGCCAACAGCGGAGAAAAAATAAAAATAACCACCAGGGCCAGCGCGGTACCGGTCAAATCTTTCAGCCCGGCCCGCAGCAGCCGTCCCTCCAGCAGCAGGCCGGAAAAGAAAAAAATCAGGATGATCACCATATCCGGCCCGTGACGGGCTTTCAGCCATCTGCCGCAGGCAGCCGCCGTGGCGGTGGTGTCGACCAGCACCGCCGCAAAAATCACCAGAAGGCCCAGGGCAAACCATTGTTGTCGCAAAAATTCCTTCATGAAGGCGGTCCTTCGAGCAGCCGCTTCTGCAACATCGCAACCACCAGCCAACCCGGAATGGCCAGTGACTCCGCGTCCAGAAACTGCCGCGCCCGTTGTTCAAAAAACAGAGAGCAGGCGGCGGCAAATTCCGCATCCGCCTGGTGAAACAAAATCAAAAGCGGCACCCGCGGCAGAGCCGGCAGTCTGACCGCATAATCACTGGAAACATCAAGGGCCGGTTCAACAGCGCCAGACTGCGCAGGGCGGCTCCGGCCTGCTCCGTATGGTCGGAAAACAGACCGACCAGCGCCTGCTCCACCTTCCGCTTCTTTCCACCGGCCAAAATCCTGATTTTTTCTGTTTATCAGAAACGCCCGCCATCTGGCAACGGGAAAACCACCGGGCAATCGCATGCAGAAAATCCGGTCCCGAAGACAATCTTTTTATCAGGGAGCGTCGGCCACGAAAAAACCGGTATCGGTGCGGCGCAACCTTTCCAATAATCCGGATCCATCAAAATGATCTTGACAACCACCGATACTCGTGATGAATATGAAGCAACAAACCGGAGCCGGCCGGCAAAAATTTTCCGGCAGCTTGAAAGTATCGAAAAAATCAACCATAGCCATCCGGAGCCGTTAAAACCATGCTGGAAAAAACAAAATCTCTTGCCGTGCGTATTGGTGGCTTTTATCGTAGAATTGTCAACCGCCTGCTGGGAAACACCCACAACCATTTCACCTTTTTTTTCCCGGAAAAGAGCGGACTGCTTTCCGGCGCCCTGTGGCACCTTTTGTTTTCCAAGGTCTCCATTGTCAGTGATACCACCGAAGCCGTACGCCGGGTGGCCAATCAGGGCAGCGTCGTTTACGTCACCAAATACCGGAGTCATCTGGAATTTCTTCTGTGCAACAAACAATTCGGCCAAAACCGGCTGCCGGTGCCGGAGCTCCATCTGAATGAAAAAAAATTTTTATTACAGCCGGTTTCCCGCATACTGAAAATTCTGCTGGCCCACACAGACTATTTTCTGCGCCATTTTTCTTTTCTGTCGTCATACAAAACCGGCTACTTTAAAACGGAACTGGCCGGCGGTCGCACCGCCTTTTTTTCGCTTTTCGGCAAAAAGCCCTTTTACGTTCGGATTATCCGCGCCAAAACCAACCCGGTACAGGAATTGATCAAAATCCAGAAAACCAGCGACCGCCCCGTTTATATTGTCCCCCAGGTAATCCTCTATTCCAAACGGGCGATAAAAACCAAACCGGGTCTGCTGGACTTTCTTTTCGGTGGTCTGGCGGAAAAACCGGGAAGAATGCGGCGCCTGTTCCTGCTGATGACCTCGCCCAAGCGGGTAGTGGTGGAGATGACCGACCCGGTAAACCTGAAAGAATTTTTGAACCGCCCGGAAATCATCAACATCAGCGACCTCAACCAGGCCCTGGCCCTGCGGCGGCAATTGCTGTCCCGTATCAACCAGCTCCGGCAGCGGGTTACCGGCCCGGTCATCAAATCCCGGGAGGAAATCAAGGAAAGCATCATGGCCGGCCGCCGGCTGCAACAATTCATTGAAAGCTATGTGGCCGAAACCGGCGCCAATCTGAAGGAAACCAACAAAGAGGCTTACGCCTATCTGGACGAAATCGCCTCCAACTACAGCATGAACTGGCTGATGGTCTACGATGCCGTTCTGAGCTGGATGCTGCGGCACATTTTTGACGGCATGGTGGTGGACCACAAAAACCTGGAGAAATTAAAAAAACTCTCGGAACAGGCCCCGCTGATCTATGTGCCCACCCACAAAAGCCATCTGGATTATCTCATTCTTTCTTACCTTTTGTACCACAACAATATGGCCTGCCCCCACATCGCCGCCGGCAAAAACCTCTCCTTCTGGCCCCTGGGTCCCATTTTCCGCGGCGGCGGGGCCTTCTTCATGCGGCGCACCTTCAAAGGCCAGCCGCTCTATGCGCGGGTTTTCCTGGAATACATTTACAAAATTCTCCAGGAAGGCTTCCATATCGAATTTTTCCTGGAAGGCACCCGCAGCCGCACCGGCAAACTCCTTTCCCCCAAAACCGGCCTGCTGTCCATTATTCTGGACGCCTACGATTCCGGAGCCTGCCGGGATCTGTTTTTTGTGCCGGTTAATATCGGCTATGACCGCATTATCGAAGAAGCGGCCTATATTGAAGAAGCCGAGGGCGGTGAGAAAAAAGCGGAAAACCTGCCCCAGCTGATCAAGGCCCGCAAATCCCTGAGACGGCGATACGGGAAAGTCTACGTCAATTTCAACCAACCGGTGCATATCAGCCGCTATCTGGCGGAAACCCAGCCGGCCTTTTCCCACCTGAAAAAACCGGAACGGCGGGCTTTCAGTGAGCAACTGGCGCTGGTAGTCGCCAGCCGCATAAACGCCATTACCACCGTCACCCCCTACGCCATTGTTTCCAGCGCCATTTTAAACTGTCAGCGCAAACGGTTCACTTATGACCACCTGATGGCCATCATGGAGACCTATCTGGCCTTTCTGAAAACGGAGAACGCGCCGCTGGCGGACACCATCACCTCCGATCATACCCATGCTTTCGGCATGGCCCTGGATTCCTTTGCCCACCGCAAATTCATCGAGCATTTTGAAATTGACAAAGACCAGCAGAATCCGCTCTACATGGTCAATGAAAGCAAACGCCCGGCCATGGAATACTACAAGAACAACTGCATCTGTTTTTTCATTCCCCCGGCTTACACCGCCCTGGCCATTCTGGAGCTGGATACGCTGCAGTTTTCCCGCAAAGACCTGTATAAAGAGTTTGAATTTCTGTGCCGGCTTTTTTCCCGGGAATTTATCCTGAATGTGGAACGTTCCACCGATGAATTGATCCGCAAAAGCATCAAAGGATTTATCAACAACAACATGCTGACGCCCCACGACAGCATCCCGGACACCTATCATCTGACCGCCGAAGGCATCCGCAAACTGAAACTGTTTGCCGCCTTCCTGGCCTCCTATATGGAATCCTATCAGGTGGTCCTGAGTTTTATCAATCAACAGGAAGAATTCCCCGAAGAAAAAGAGGTGCCCAAAAAAGTTCTGGCCTACGGCCGGAAGATGTATAAAAACAACGAGATTGACCGGCTGGAAGCGGTATCCAAGCTGACCTTCAAAACCGCCTACCGCTTTTTCCTGGAAGAGAATGTCGCCGAACCGGACGACCGGACCAAAATCGACTTTTACACGGATAATATCCAGAAATACCGAACTTTGCTGGCGTAACCCATGCCCGAAGACAACTGGAAGGCCCTGGTGCTGGCGGCCGGCTTCGGTACCCGCCTGCGCCCCTTTACCGATCACACGCCCAAGCCGTTGTTGCCCCTCAACGGTCAACCGATTCTGGACATCATCATTCGCCAGTTGATGGAAGCGGGCTGCGGCGGCATCCGGGTAAACACGCACCATCTGCCGGAGAAAATCCGGGAATTTCTGAACCGGCAGGCCTACGCCATTCCGGTGACAACCCGTCACGAGCCCATCATCCTCGGTACCGGCGGAGCGATCTCAAACAACGCCGATTTCTTCGATAACCGTCCCTTTGTGGTTATCAACGGCGACATTTACACCAGCATCGACCTGCGGGCGGTTTATGCGTTTCACACCCGGAATGACAGCCCGGTGACCCTGGTGCTGGTGGATGAGGCCGCCGTCAACTCCGTGCGCGTGGACGAAGAGGATCGGATCACGGCCTTTAACGCCCCGGAGATACCGCCGGCGGCCGCTACCCGACAGCTCACCTTCAGTGGTATTCATGTCCTGGACCCCGCTGTTCTGGATTATCTGCCGGCAGCCGGCACCTGTGCCGATATTATTCCGGTCTATGAGCATCTTCTGGCGGAAGGATTGACCATCCGGGCCTGTATCCCCGAGGATCGGAACTGGCAGGATCTGGGCACGCCCCAACGCTACCGGGACACCGCCTTTGCCGTGATGGCTGAAAAAGCAATGGAAGCGGCCTTCGGTGCAAAAAATACCGGCAAATTTACGGTGGAACCCCTTTCCCCGGACGGCTCGGACAATTGCTGGTATCGAATCCTCGCTCCCGGCGGCAGCCTGATCGCCTGTGACCGCGGCCTGCGCCCCACCGACCAGACCTGCGAAACAGAAGCCTTTACCGCCATCCAACGGCATTTATCTGCAAACCGCATTGCCGTTCCCCGCCTGTACCTTGCCGAACCGGCGGCCGGCCTGACCTTTATGGAAGATCTGGGGGACCTCAACCTTCAGGAGACCGTGGGCCGGCGGCCGTCTTCCCGGACCGTAATCGACTGCTATCAGGCGGTTATCGACCGCCTGCTGCCCCTGGCAATAAACGGCGCCCGGGGATTTGACCCTGCCTGGACCTACCAAAGCGCCCGCTATGACCGACAACTGATCCTGGAAAAAGAATGCCGTTATTTTGTGGAAGCCTTTTTGCAGGCGTATCTGCAGAAAACCATTGCCTATGACCACCTCTCGGCAGATTTTGAGAAGCTGGCGGAAATGACCCTGGCAGCGGGCGTAGAGGGCCTGCTGCACCGGGATATGCAGTCCCGTAACATTATGATGCCGGACAACCAGCCCCATTTCATCGATTTTCAGGGCGCCCGCCCCGGTCCCATCCAGTACGACCTGGCTTCCCTGCTCATCGATCCTTATGTCCGGCTTGCGCCGGCGATTCAGGAAAAACTGTTCAATTATTATACCCGCCGGTTGACACAGTATATCGCTTTTGATACCGACCGCTTTTACACCGGCTACCTCTGCTGCCGCCTGACCCGTAACCTGCAAATATTGGGCGCTTTTGGTTTTCTGACCGTCCAGAAAGGCAAAAACATGTTTGCACAATATATTCCTGCGGCACTGGCGCAACTCCGGGAAAATCTCCTTGTTCTGGAAACCGCCACCGGAGCCGTCTTGCCCCGCCTGAAAACCGCGGTGAGCGACCTCGCCGGGCCGCCGCTCCTTTCTCCGTCAATTGAAAACAAAAAGTAGAATCTCCCCGGGGTTTCTGATATAATAACTATTTTGTGTCGTATATAGACGATATGAATATGGCTACGGGCGTATTCTATTAAATTTGTAAAATCAAAAGGTTATTGGCTATGCCCCGAATCTCCCTCATGATCAACGGCCTGCCGGGAAAAGTGGCCGCCACCATCGCCGCACAGGCGGTGAAGGATGATCGCTTCGAACTGCTGCCGTTTTCCCTGACCGGACCGGAAATCGAAGAAACCGAAACAACCATAGAAACCGTCCGGGTGGAACTGATCCAGCCCGAAAATCGCGCCGACCGCATCGAAAAAATAAAAGCCGCCGCCCCCGGCCTGATTACCGTCGATTACACCCATCCCACCGCGGTCAACAGCAATTGCACGTTTTACTGCGAACACCACCTGCCCTTTGTCATGGGAACGACCGGCGGTGACCGGGAGAAGCTGTTCCAGACAGTCCGGGCCTCTTCCATCTGCGCGGTAATTGCCCCCAACATGGCCAAACAGATCGTGGGGTTCCAAGCCATGCTGAATTTTGCCGCCGCCAATTTTCCCGGCATGTTCGCCGGCTATTCACTGACCATAAAGGAAAGTCATCAGGCCGCCAAGGCGGACACCAGCGGTACCGCCCGGGCCATGGTGCAATATTTCAACCAACTGGGCATCGAATTTTCCGAAGAAGAAATCATCAAGGAACGCGACCCCGAAATCCAGAAAAAACAGTGGGGGATTCCCGGAGAGCACCTGGGAGGACACGGCTGGCACACCTATACCCTGCTTTCTCCGGACGAATCGGTGAAGTTTGAATTTACCCACAACATCAACGGCCGGAAGATATATGCCGAAGGCACTTTTGATGCTGCGGCCTTTCTGGGTCGCAAAGTAGAAGAAGGAAGGCAGGGAACGGTATTTTCCATGATTGACGTCCTCCGGGAAAGTCGGGAGAAAAAGACATGACCCAGCAACAATACGTCGCCGCTATTGATCAGGGGACCACCAGCACCCGCTTTGTGATTTTTGACACCAGCGGCCGGATGATAGCCAGCCACCAGCTGGAGCACCGGCAGATTTATCCCGAACCCGACCGGGTGGAGCATGATCCCCTGGAAATCCGGGACAATACCGGCCGGGTAATCACTGCCGCGCTGGAAAAAAGCGGCCTGGGGCCGGCCCGAATCGCCGCAGTGGGCCTGACCAATCAACGGGAGACCACCCTGGTGTGGGACAAAACCACCGGCCGGCCTTACTGCAATGCCATCGTCTGGCAGGATACCCGTACCGAGGGCATCTGCCGGGAGCTGGCCCGCGAGGAAGGGCCAGACCGCTTTCGGGCGGCCACCGGCCTGCCCCTGTCCACCTACTTCAGCGGTCCGAAAATCAAATGGATTCTGGACAATATTGCGGGCGTCCGGCAGGAGGCGGAAAAAGGCCGGGCCATTTTCGGCAACATGGACAGCTGGCTGATCTGGTGGCTGACCGGGGGACCGGACAAGGGGTTGCACATCACCGATGTGACCAACGCCAGCCGCACTTTGCTGATGGACCTGAAAACCCTTGCCTGGGACAGCGATATCCTCGATGCCATGGGAATTCCCGCCAGCATGCTGCCGGATATCAGGCCTTCCAGCGAAATCTATGGCCCTGTTGCGGAACCAGGCTGGGGGTTGGCGCCGGGTACTCCCGTGGCCGGAGACCTGGGCGATCAGCAGGCTGCTCTGTTCGGTCAGGTCTGCTTCGAAGTCGGAGAGGCCAAAAACACCTACGGTACCGGCTGTTTTCTGCTGAGCAACACCGGACCGACCATTATCCCCTCCCGGCACGGCCTGCTGACCACCGTGGCTTACCAGATCGGCCAGGAAGCGCCTACTTATGCGCTGGAGGGATCCATTGCCATTGCCGGCTCCCTGGTGCAGTGGCTGCGGGACAATATCGGCCTGATCAATGATTCTCCGGCCATTGAAGCGCTGGCCCGGACCGTGCCGGACAACGGGGGCGTTTACTTTGTCCCGGCTTTCTCCGGGCTGTTTGCGCCCCACTGGGACAGTACCGCCCGGGGGTTGATTATCGGCCTGACCCATTATGCCGGCAAGGGGCACCTGGCCCGGGCCGCTTTAGAAGCCACCGCCTTTCAAGCCACCGAAATTGCCGCGGCCATGGAAAAAGACGCCGGCCTTTCCTTAAAATCCCTGAAAGCTGACGGCGGTATGGCCAATAATGACCTGCTGATGCAGTTCCAGGCCGATATGCTTCAGATTCCGGTCATCCGGCCGGCCGTCACCGAATCCACGGTGCTGGGCGCGGCTTATGCGGCCGGACTGGCCGTGGGCGTATGGCCGGAGAAAAAAAAGTTGACGGCCAACTGGCAACAGGATAAACAATGGAATCCGAAGATGTCACCGGAACAGCGGGAGCAATACTACCGCCGCTGGACGCAGGCGGTCCGGCATGCCCGCGGCTGGACGGAGACGGAAGACCGCTGACACGGGGAAAACGTGCGGAATCACAGTGCAGACACAATGGCCTGGCCGCATCCCCCGTTTGATTGCGTCAATATAGACCATATACAAAACCATAGGAAAAAATGCGAATGGAAACTCGTGAAACCCAGATCCGGTGGCACGGGCGGGGCGGCCAGGGAGCCATCACCGCCGCCAAAATTGTCGCCAGCGTCGCTTTTTCTTCGGGATACGCGGGAGTCGCCATGATTCCCACCTTTGGCACGGAACGGCGGGGGGCCCCGGTTTTCACCTCCCTGAAACTGGACACGCGGGAAATCTGTGACCTGTCTCCCATTGAAACCCCGGATATCGTGGTGGTGCTGGATGAACGCCTGATTGCCGAAGCCAATGTGATTCAGGGGTTGAAACCCGGGGGCCTGATCGTCATCAGCACGCATAAACCGGTTACCGCCTTTGCTTTTGAAAAGGCCACCACGGCCGTAGCCAACATTCCGGAAATGGCGGAAAAGGCCGGCCTTCCACGGGGAATTGTCAACAGCGGCATTATCGGCGCTTTTGCCAAAGCTGCCGGGCTGCTGCCCCTTGACCCGCTGCTGACGGCAATAGAAAAGGAGTTCGCGGGGAAAAAACCCCGGGAGAACGCCGAGGCGGCCCGCCTGGCCTTCAACCATACCGAAATCGGAGATTCCCCATGAAGGATAATACATTCGCCAGACAAGTTTCCCACAGCGAACCGGGCCCCGGTGATGCAGGAAAAACCGGTTCCTGGCGGGTAGAATGTCCCGTCATCAACCCCGGCAAATGCATCCCGGCCAAAACCGGCAAAGAAGCCTGTTTCCTCTGTTGGCTTTATTGTCCGGACGGCGTTATCAGTCGCAGCATTCCCCCGGCCATCGATCTGGAATACTGCAAAGGCTGCGGCATCTGTGCCGAAGAATGCCCGGCCGGTGCCATCCAGATGGTGGAGGAAAGCGGGCGGGAAGACGATTAACCGGCCCGGCCGGAAACGAATTCAACCCACAAGGAGCAACGCCTAATGCATCAAATCGCAACCGGCAACACCGCCGCCGCCACCGGCGTGAAGCTGGCCCGGACGCAGGTGATCGCGGCCTATCCCATCACGCCGCAGACGCCGCTGACCGAGAAACTGTCCGAGTTTGTCGCCTCCGGAGAAATGGCGGCGGAATATATTCCGGTGGAAAGCGAACACAGCGCCCTTTCCGTGTGTATTGCCGCCGCCAGCACCGGCGCCAGGACTTTTACCGCCACCAGCGCCAACGGACTGCTGTATATGCACGAGCAGATCAACTGGGCGGCCGGTGCCCGCCTTCCGATTGTCATGTGCGTGGCCAATCGCGGCGTCGGAGCTCCCTGGTCGGTCTGGAACGACCATCAGGACTCCATCTCCCAACGAGACACCGGCTGGATTCAATTACATGCCAGCAACCACCAGCAGATCATCGATACCGTCATACAGGGATTCCGTATCGCAGAAACCGTCCGGATCCCCGTCATGGTCTGTTACGACGGTTATCTGCTTTCCCACACGCATATGCCTTTTGATGTTCCGGAACAGGCCGACGTCGACACCTTTCTGGCGGACGCCTCACCATGGCGGTTGCTGGACCCGGCCCGCCCCCTGAACCTGAATACCGTCACCCTGCCGGACGTGCGCCCGGACATCCGGGGGGATACGGCCCCGGCCTATATTGAAATCCGCCATAACCTGCAGGAAGATCTGCGCCGTTCCCTGGACACCGTCATTAAGACGGACGAGGCGTATCAGCGGATTTTTCAACGGGGCGGACAACCGCTGTTTGACGCCTATCACTGCGACGAGGCCGACTTTATCGCCGTCTGCCTGGGATCTCTTTCCCGCCAGCTGCGAAAAACCGTGGATATGCTGCGGGCGGAAGGGATCGCCGCCGGTGTTATCGGCCTGCGGCTTTACCGTCCCTTTCCCCGGCAGCAGCTTGCCGCCGTTCTCAGCCGTGTCCGGGGTATCATCGTTTTTGAAAAAGCCCTCAGCTACGGGTATGAAGGGCCCCTGACCAGCGATCTGAAAGCGGCCCTTTACCATTACTCGCAACGCCCCCGGATGCAAAATTATATTCTCGGTCTCGGCGGCCGGACCATAACCACCGCGCAGTTGTACGAAACCTTCCGCAATTTCTGTGATGATCCGGGAAAACCGGCACCGGAAGAGCCGCAATGGATCGGCCTGAAACAATAACGAAAATTTTATTCAACCAAGGATATGTTATGAGCTCAGCCACCCTATTTGATCTGCCGCAGGAGGAGTTGCTTCATCCCGGCAACCGGGCCTGTGCCGGATGCGGTCTGTCGCTGCTCTACCGCATCGGTCTCAAGGCCCTGGGCAAAAACACCATTCTGGTCGTTCCGCCCAGTTGCCTGACCGTGCTGCAGGGTCTGTATCCCATTGCCGCCACCCAGCTGCCCTGCCTGAACGTAACCTTCGCCTCCACCGCCGCCGCTGCTTCCGGTGTGCAGGCGGCCTTGCGAGCCCAGGGACGGGAGGACACGCTGGTGGTCGCCTGGGCCGGTGACGGCGGCACCAGTGATATCGGAATCCAGGCCCTGTCCGGCGCCTGCGAACGGGGAGAAAACTTCATCTACATCTGTTATGACAATGAAGCCTATATGAACACGGGCATTCAGCGTTCCGGCACCACGCCCGCCGGGGCTTTGACCACCACCACCCCCATCCGGGGAAAAGCCCAGGCCAAAAAAGACGTGCCGAAAATTATCGCGGCCCACGGCATCAACTACGTCGCGGCCTGCTCGGCCGCTTATCCGCTGGATTTTTACAGCAAATTATGCAAAGCCAAAACCCTGCCCGGTACCAAATACTTTCATGTCCAGGCTCCCTGTCCACCCGGCTGGGGGTTTGAACCGCGCTATACGGTGAAAGTGGGCAAAATGGCGGTGGAAAGCGGTCTGTACGAACTTTACGAATATGAACATCAGCGCCTTACGCTGACCGGCGCTTCCCGAAAACTGATCGGCAAAAAACGGAAACCCGTAGCCGATTACTTCCGCTTTCAAAGCCGTTTCAAACCGGTCAAAGAGGAACAGATCGCCGATATCCAGCGGGAAATTGACGCGCGCTGGGAAACTTACAGTACCGAAAAGGCTTCGGCCTGAGGCCAATAGAAAAACCGGAAAGGAGAGATTATGGAAAAAATCGTCATCGTCGGCTGCGGGGCTTACATGGACAGCGGGTACGGCTGTCCGGGCGAATGGCGCTGCCTGAAAGCGGCTGCCCAGGGAGATGGAAATTTTGAAGGACCTTCCCAGGTGATCGGGTTTGTGCGTTGTGAATGTCCCGGGCGGACCGCGGCGACCAACGTGGGCATGACCGCCAAGCTTTCGGAAATCAAACCGGATAAAGTATATATTAGCTCCTGTCTGGCCAATGCCAAACCGGCCTGTCCCTATATTGCGCCGGAGGAACTGGCGCAGATTATTGCGCAGAAAACCGGATTTAAAGTAGTCCTGGGCACTCACGACTATCACTGAGGCGTCCTTTTTTCCAGGAGGTTGAACTGCGGCAAACCGCCTTCTTTCTGCGCGAGTGCAATACCGGAAACAGAGTTCCTGTATGATCTTGTCCCGCGGGACGAAAACGCCGCAAGATTCGACTGAGCCAACACTTATGCCCCAAAGACCCTTACCCGATCAGACGGACGTTATCATTATCGGCGGCGGCGCCACCGGCACTGGTATTGTCCGGGACTGCGTCCGCAGAAGTCTGAGTTGCCTGCTGTTGGAAAAACAGGACCTGGCCGCCGGCACCACCGGCAGAAATCATGGCCTGCTCCATTCCGGGGCCCGATATGTCGTCAAAGACGTGGAATCCGCCCGGGAATGCGTCGCGGAAAACCGGGTTCTGAAAACCATCGCCCGGCATTGCATCGAAGATACCGGCGGGTTGTTTGTCACCCTGCCGGAGGACGACCCGGCCTATCACGGTCGCCTACTGAACGCCTGCCGGGAGGCGGGTATCAACTGTCGCGAAATCTCCCCGGAACAGGCACTGACACTGGAGCCCAACGTAAATCCCCGCATCACCCGCGCTCTCACCGTTCCGGACGCCACCATCGATCCTTTCCGGCTGGCGGCAGCCAACGTCCTGGATGCCGTAGAAAACGGCGCCCGGGTGCGCACCCACTGCGAAGTTGTCTCCTTCCTCAAAAATCAGACCGCCCTGGAAGGCGTCCGGTGCCGGGACCGCCGGACCGGCCAGACCTTTGAGGTCCGGGCCCGTCTCATCATCAACGCCGCCGGGGTCTGGGGTCAGGAAATATGTCGTCTGGCCGGCATTGAACTGACGATGTTCCCCACCAAAGGCGGCATGGTGATCCTGGACTACCGTGTTAATAACGTGGTAATCAACCGCTGCCGGGAACCGGCCGACGGCGATATCCTGGTGCCCGGTGACACGGTTTCCCTGATTGGTACCACTTCCAAAAAAATTGCCTACGAAGAAATCGACAATCTGGCGGTGGACCCGGATGAAATCCGGACCCTGCTCACGGATGGAGAAAAACTGCTGCCCAATCTCTCCCGAACACGTGTCTTACGTGCCTTTAGCGGTGTACGGCCGCTCATCGCTGCCGGCACGGGAACTTTCGGACGGGATATCAGCCGGGGCATTGTTCTGCTGGATCATAAGGAACGGGACGGCTTGGACAATTTTATCACCATTGCCGGCGGCAAATTGACCACCTACCGTCTGATGGCGGAGCAGGCCAGCGATCTGGCCTGCCGGAAACTGGGGCATAAGGCCCCCTGCACCACCCACCGTATCCCCCTGCCGGGATCGGAAAAATCCCGCTTTCCCCGATCCGGACGACCGGGACCGCGTGTTCTGCCCCGCCTGAGCGAATCGGTGGCGGAATCCACCTACTACCGCCACGGGGAACGGGCGCGCCAGATTCTGGCGGGGGACGATCCGGAAACCGGACTCATCTGTGAATGTGAAATGGTTACCGCGCAGGAAGTCAAGTACGCTTTGCGTCATCTGCAGGTCACCGACATCCTGGACCTGCGCCGGCGAACCCGGATCGGCATGGGGCCCTGCCAGGGTGTTCTCTGTGCCTACCGCTGCGCCGCGGCATTTATTGATTATGCGGATACGGACGGCGATGAAGCCACCCGGATGCTGGTGGACTTTCTGGAAGAACGCTGGAAAGGCGTCCGGCCGGTTCTCTGGGGGGATACCTTACGGGAAGCCGAATTCGCCTACTGGCTCGCCGAAGGAATTTTCGGATTGGGAAAAATTGTGGCCCAATCCCCGGAAAACGGAGAGGGCGGTACCCTTGCCGAAAAACAATAAATCTGCACCGGATTACGACTGTCTCATCATCGGCGGCGGCATCGCCGGCCTGACCTGCGGGATCAAGTGTCTCCGTGAAGGACGATCCTGCGCCATTCTTTCCACCGGGATGAGCGCTCTGCATTTCTCCTCCGGTTCCATTGACCTGCTGGGCTACTTCCCGGGCCGGGAGCTGGTCACCGCTCCGTTGCAGGTTCTGCCGGATTTTATTCGCCGCCACCCCGATCATCCCTATGCCGCCTGCGGTCTGGACGGCATTATTGAAGCCGTGACCTTTTTCCAGAATGAAGTTGCCGCCGAACAACTGGCGCTGTATACCAATGAGTCGGATAACCATTTTCACATCACGGCCATCGGCACCCTGAAGCCCGCCTTTCTGTCCCCGGTCAGTGTTTTCAGCCCGGAAATCAAGGCGGCTTTTGAAAAAAAACCGTCCATTGCCATTATCAATATCCGGGGATTCCGCGATTTTCATCCCCAACTGGCCGCGGCCAACCTGAAAAAAAACGCCTTTTTCGCCGAATGCGGCATTACCTGCCGGGAGATTGAACTGCCGGACGGCGATATGCCACCGGCCGGAATCCACAAAATGCGTTCCGTGGACGTAGCCCGGCTGTTTGATCACGCACCGGATCTGGAAAAACTGGCCCGGCGGATTATCAGACCGGATGAAAATGTTCATGTGGCCGGCCTGCCGGCCTTTCTGGGTATTGATCGATACCGGGAAGTACGGTATGAATTGCAGCGGGTGACCGGGGCGCTGTTCTACGAAGTTCCCACCCTGCCGCCTTCCATTCTGGGTATGCGGTTGGATAATGCCTTGAAGTCCCGCTTCTCCGCGCTCGGAGGCGTATTCATCGCCGGCGAAACCGTCGACAGCGGTTTTATTGAAAACAATCGGGTGACCCACATCCATACCAGCCATCAGGATGACCAACTGCAGGCCCGGTATTATGTACTGGCCAGCGGCAGTTTTTTCTCCAAAGGGCTGAGCAGCCGGGTCAGCCGGTTAACGGAACCGGTTTTTAACCTGGAAGTGGCCGATCCGCCAAACCGGGCCGCCCCTTCCTTTTTTTCACCGGACAGCCATAATTTTCTCCGGGCCGGCGTCATCACCGACCAGAATCTTCATCCCCGTGCGGCGGGCGGCAAAACAGTGGAAAATCTTTTCTGCGTCGGGGCCGTCCTGGCCAACTATAACCCGGTCAGCGAGGGTTCCGGCAGCGGAGTCGCCATATCCACCGGTTACCGCGCCGGTCAGTTAATTGCCAGCAGCCTGCAAACGAATACGGCCTCATGATAAATTTGAACAACACCAGCTTTGACGCCTGCCTGAAATGTACGGTCTGCAACGCCTACTGCCCGGTCGCCCGGGCAACCCCGGACTATCCCGGCCCCAAATATTCCGGACCGGACGCGGAACGCCTGCGCATCAAAACCCCCTGCCTGGCCGATCAGTCCCTCTCTTTGTGCAACAACTGTAAACGCTGCGAAATTGTCTGTCCTTCGGGGGTTCGCATCACCGATTTTATTTATCAGGCCAAAAACAGCCGTTTGCAGTCCTCCAAGAAACTGCGGGATCTGTTTCTGACCACACCGGATCTGGCCGGACAAATCGCGACCCGCTTCTCCTTTCTGGCCAACCCGATACTCCGTTTCCGGCCCGTGCAGGCCGCCCTGCGTTCTTTCCTGTCCATTTCCGATACGGTCAATTTTCCGCGCTTTGCCAGGGGAACCTTTGCCGCCCGCATCAAGAAACAGCGAACGGCGCAGAAAACATTTTCCCGCACCGTCCTCTATTTTCATGGCTGCTACGTGAACTACTACGACCATGAACTGGGGCAAAAGGTGGTGAAGGTACTTAATGCCCTGGACATCGGCGTACTGGCGCCACGCCAGAAATGCTGCGGCGTACCGCTGATAGCGGCCGGAAACTTTTCCCGCGTCCGCAAAAACGGCCGGTTCAACATCGCCCGCTTGATCCGGGGCGCAGCCGATACATCTGAAAACAAAATCGTTTTTTCTTCTTCCTCCTGCATTCTGACCATCAAACATGATTATGCCAATCTGCTGGAACTTGACAACAGCGAAATTTACCACAAACTGGAATTTATCACCCGCTTTCTGGTCAAAGAATTCAAGCGGGGCAACCGTCCCCGAATGAAACCCCTCCGCATGACCGCCGCCTATCACGCCCCCTGCCATCTGGAGCGTCTGGGCGGAGTCATTCATACCATAGAAATGTTGAGAATCATTCCCGGTTTACAATTGCATCTTCTTCATTCCGAATGCTGCGGTATCGCCGGCACCTATGGATTCAAAAAAGAACACCAGTTGATCTCCCGGGATATCGGGCGGCAGCTTTTCCAGCAGATTGGCGCTATCGACCCGGATATCGTCATCACCGACTGCGAAACCTGTAAATGGCAGATCGAAACCAATACCGGCTATCGCGTCCTCCATCCGGTTGCCGTCCTGGCGGAGGCAATCCTGCCGTCCGCCGACAACGCTTCCGTTCCGGATGGTGATCCGACCTGAAAAAAACAGCCTGTCTACGGGGAAATCTTTCTTCTGAAAAAACCGGTTTTACTTCCCGGTGCAATAATGATATATAAAAAAGAGGTAAAAAGCCGGCGGAACGCTTTCATTGATGGTATTTTGCTCTGCAGACATGCAAGGTGTTCTGAAACTTTGATATTCATCCGGATCGGGAGAACATAAAAAGGCTGTCGGACCATGTATGAAATCCTTGCCAACAGAAACAAATTTGATTTTGAGATTGGCTATTTTATTAAAAGCCCCTGCCGGGAATGTCCCCGGCGCGAGGAGTTTCCGGCCTGCCAGGAAACCTGTTCCACGCTGGATCGAATCCGCTCCATACTCGCGGAAGGAATATCCTGCTTCAATCATTACAGCGCTGACTAATCGCCAAAAGGCGCTTCCGGAAATTTCTCATTCATGACGGGCGACTACCAAAACAGAAAATATGGCGATACCAACATCCCACCCAGTGGCCAGCATCCAGCGCAAAGAAACCGGCGAGGGCGGGCTGACCCTTTTTTTGACCGGGCAATTGACGGTTGAATCCTGCGCCGACCTTCTGGCGCAAATCCCGCTAACATTTGAAAAAACCGGTTCTTCCCCTGTTATTTTCCTTGATCTGGCCGGCGTCACCCAGATCGATGAATACGGCGTATTGGTCATCAATGAAATAAAGGAAATGGCCGCCCGCGGAAACAGGCGATTGGACATGCGTCATACGGGGAAAGAGGTGGAAAAGGTATTATCTCTGTATGCGTCCGTTTCCACTGCCCCCCCTCATTCCGAAGCAATGCCCCACCGGTTTCATCCTGCTTATTTCATTTCGGAAATCGGTGAAACTGCAATTGGCGGAATCAAAAAAACGGATTCTTCCATCTCCTTTTTCGGGGCGGTTTTCTTTGCCATCGGCGCGGCGCTGTTCCATCCCCGCTCCATGCGTGTCCCGGATATGATCACCTTTATCAAAAAAAGCGGCCTGGAAGCCATCCCCATCGTGGGTCTGGTCAGCATTATCATCGGTCTCATCCTGGCCTTTGTGGCTTCCGTTCAGCTGGAACAGTTTGGCGGGCACCTCTTTATTCCCGCCATGATTACCTTCGGCATGGTCGCCGAAGTGGGCCCGATGATGACTGCGATTGTGATTGCCGGTCGAACCGGTTCGGCCTATGCCGCAGAAATCGGAACCATGAAAATTTCCGAAGAAATTGACGCTTTAATCAGCATGGGCTTTGCCCCGATACTGTTCCTGGTTGTGCCCCGAATGGCCGCTTTGCTGGTTGCCCTGCCCATTCTAACCGTCTTCTCGGTTATCGCCGCCATATTCGGGGGATTCCTGGTCTGCGTCACCATGCTGGGACTGATGCCGGGCCCCTTTCTGCAGGGGGTAATCAATGCTCTGGCCCTGGATAACATCCTCTGGGGATTGGCCAAAAGCGCAATTTTCGCCGTTTTGATCGCCCTGATCGGCTGCCTGCGGGGATTGCAGGTTCGGGGCGGAGCGGCCGCCGTCGGTAATGCGGCTACCTCGGCCGTGGTAAGCAGTATCTTTATGATCATTCTGACCGATTCGGTCTGCGCGGTGATTCGTCTTTACTGGGGATAACAGCGGCCATCATGAACAACGAAAAAATTATTGCGGTCAAAAATGTCGGCAAACGATATGGGCGTGAAGTTGTTTTTGAGGATGTCAGCTTTGACGTATACAAAAATGAAATCGTGGTTATCCTGGGCGCCAGCGGATGCGGAAAAAGCACCCTGCTGCGGATTATGACCGGTTTGAGCAAAGCTTCTGCCGGAGAGGTTTTGATTGAGGGAAAAAATGTTCATTCTCATAATCTGGCACGGAAAATCGGAGTCCTTTTTCAGCATAACGCCTTATTCGGATCCATGACCATCGGGGACAACGTCGCCCTGCCGATTGCCGAATATACGGAGCTGGACAAAAGGCATATCCAAAAAATCGTGGGGATGAAACTGGCGGTGGTTGGACTGTCCGGGTTTGAGAACTATCTGCCTTCGGAAATCAGCGGGGGGATGAAAAAAAAGGCGGCTCTGGCCCGCGCGCTGGCGCTGAATCCGCCACTGTTGTTTCTGGATGAACCGACTTCCGGCCTGGACCCCATCAGTTCGGCGGAGCTCGACCGTCTGATTCTGCATATCAACAGTACCTCCGGGACGACCATGGTGGTGGTTACCCACGATCTGGCCAGCACCTTTGCCATTACCCGGAAAGTAATCATGCTGGACAAACGCCGGAAAGGAAAAATCGCAGAAGGCACACCGGATTTTCTTAAAAACGACTGTCCCGACCCCTTTGTGCGGCAGTTTTTCAACCGGCAGGCAGGCGCTGCCAAGCAGGCGGATAAAATCTGAACAGATTATACAAAGAGCAAGGGAACCCTTGACTCCGGTTCCCCTTGCAGCCTATTATCATACTGCAATCACAACACAACCCGAACAACCGTTTATTGCAGGAAACAACAACGAAATGGCGTCAATGCGAACCAACTTTGCCGTAGGCCTGTTTGTGATCACGGGAATCGCCATCGCAGCGGCGATTATCATATACGTCGGGGCCTCCAGTTACTTCTCTTCGGGAGATATCCATGTGGCCTATTTCGACGAATCGGTCCAGGGCCTGAGCAAAGATTCTCCCGTCAAGTATCGGGGCGTATCGGTGGGACAGGTTCAGGATATCCGTATCGCCAAAGACGCCAGATTGATCGAAGTGGTCCTGCGCATCGATTCCGGCTGGCAGGTCCGGAAAAATGTCTTCGCCCAGTTGAAATCCATTGGCCTGACGGGGCTCATGTTTGTGGAGCTGGATCTGCAGGAGGCCGTGGAGGAGAAGGGAGATTTATTGCAACCGGGGCCCGAGACCCCGTCCAGGCATCCGGTTATCCCCACCAAATCTTCAGAAATCCAGAAAATTCTGGACGGTCTGGCGGAAATCGTGCAGCAAATGGAAACACTGGATCTGCCGGGTATTTCGGATCGTCTGAAAAACACCATCGATACTGTGAATGACACGGTGCACAAACTTGATACCGAGTCCATCTCCGCGCAACTGACGGCAGCCGTCAAAAAAGCGGACAAAACATTCGCAACCGCCAAATGGCATACTGCCCTCAGTTCCATCGAAAAGGCCGGTAACCAGTTCAGTGCTTTCGTTGAAGAAGCCAGTACCACTACTGAACACGTCAACACGCTGATTACGGACAACCGGGACCGTCTCCAGGAGGCGATCGTTCAGCTGCAGCTGGCCATCAACCAGGCAAACCGGCTGATGCAGAACAGCGCCGCCATCGCCGGCACCGCTACCGACAGCATTCACCGGATTGAACACCAACTGGCCGGGACCATCCGGAACCTGGAGGCGGCCAGCCGCCAGCTCAACCGTCTGACAGACAAAAGCGCCCTCCACCCCGCCCAGCTTTTTTTCGCGGCGCCGCCTCCAGCCAAACCAATCGAGGATGAAAAATGATAATCACCAACCACCATCCACATCCGCGGTCGGCCCGGTTAATCCGGTTTTTCTGTTATCTGGTGGGCGCCTTCATAACCTGCCTGCCGGCAGCCGGATGCCTGAATTTTTCCCAGTTCCAACAGCCGCCGCTGGAGATTCAATTTTATAGCCTGGAATACGAACCGCCCTCCGTAAAAATCGAGGCGGTATCCTCAGCACCTGTCCTGAAAATCAAATCTTTCACGGCCGGTCCGCTTTACGATTCCCGCCTGATTGTTTACCGGCAGAAAGCCTTCCAGACCGGTGAATATGCCTATCATCAATGGCATGTTCGACCGGCCGCGGCCCTGGCGCAGCTTCTTGCCAGGGATATGAGGCGCTCGGCGGCATTCCAGGCGGTATTCGGCCCGGAAAGTACCAACCAGGGGAGTTACGATCTGGAGGGGGAGGTGGAAAAATTCCTGGAAGATGATACGGAAAAAAACTGGAGGGCGGTTCTGTCGCTGAGCATCACCTTATGCGATGCGACCGAACCGGACAGGAAGAAACAGATTGTGTTTCAGAAACAATACAAAGCGGATCAACCGTGCCGCCGCAACCATCCAACCGCTCTGGCCGAAGCCATGAGCGCCGCCATGAAAAATATTTCTGCCCAGATCATCGTCGACGTGTATGGGGCGATCCAAAACCGGGGGAACCACCATGCGGAATCCTGATTGCCAGCTCGGAATTCAAATATACCCTTTTTGCCCCAGCAGCAGCAGAATTTCCTGGGCCGATTCATCCGGCGTGAGATTGGTGGTATCCAGCCGCAAATCCGGATTCCGGGGTTCCTGATAAGGATCGTCCACTCCGGTAAAACCTTTAATCAGTCCGGCCCGGGCTTTGGCATACATCCCCTTGCGATCTCTTTTCTCACATTCTGCAATCGGCGTGGCCACATAAATTTCGATAAACCCTCCATACATCTCCACCACTTTCCGCACTTCCGCCCGGGTTGAGGCATACGGAGCAATGGGGGCACAGATTGCAATACCCCGATTCTTCGTGATCTCGCTGGCCACAAATCCGATCCGCTTGACATTCAGATCCCGGTGTTCCTTGGAAAAACTCAACTCACTGGACAAATTATGCCGCACGATATCCCCGTCCAGAAGTGTTACCGGCCGGGTCCCGATTTCCAGAAAACGGGAATACAAAATTCTGGCGATGGTCGATTTACCGGCTCCGGACAAACCGGTCAAAAAAATCGTCAAACCCTGACGGGCCGGCGGGGGATAGGCCCTTTCCAACTCCTGTAATACTTCCGGGAAGGTGGCCCAGTCCGGAATTTTCTTCCCTACCCGCAACCGCTCCCGAATCTGCGACCCGGAAAGGGAGACATACTGGCTGTCCGCAGGAACCTCATCCAGCGGTACATATTCATCCTCAAAAGGCAGGTAGACAAACTCTTTAAACGAAATCACCTTGACGCCCAGCGCCTGCGCCAGCGACTGGGCCAGATGACAGGCCTGCCCGCTTTTATAAAACGGGCCGGCACCGGCACCAGTCACCGGACTGGCATGATGAGGCCCGATGATAAAATCGGTACAGCCGAAATTGCGGGCGATCAGCATATGTAACACGGCCTCGCGGGGGCCGGCCATGCGCATGGCCAACGGGATCAGGTTCACCAGAAAAGCGTCCGGGGGATAATATTCCGCCACCTTTTTGTAGCAGCGCACCCGGGTATAATGATCAAAATCACCCGGATCCGTCAGACCGACACAGGGCAGGCAAAGCATGTTGGCCCGGGCCTGGCGCATGGCACGGATAGTCATCTCAAACTGCAGCCGGTGTATCGGCTGCCGGGTGTAAAACCCGACGACGCGCTGCCAGCCCAGTTTATTGAACAGCTCCCGGATCTCCCGGGGCGTCTTCCGGAGCTGCCGGGAATCGAAATGAACCGGCAGCCTGACCATCTCCACCTTTCCCCCGAGATAGTAACGCTTGCAGATATTGAAAAGATAATGAACCCCGGGATGTTTCACCTCCGTGGTCCCATATACCTGTTGTGCTTCCAGACCGGGATCGGGTTGCCAGATATCCTCAATATGCAGCACCCCCAGCAACAATCCTTCCTCATCCCGCAGAGCGACCGATTTCCCGGCTTCAAGGGATCGAGCCAGCCTTTCCTCCACGTCCAGACAGATTGGAAGAGGAAATAGCTCACCGGTGGAAAGGCGCATCCGATCCAGCACCGCTTCATAGTCCGCAGCCGTCATAAACCCGGTCAGCGGCGAAAAAGCGCCGGTAGCCAACAAATCAAGATCACACAGCTGACGGTTGGTTAAAACGATCTCCTGAAGATTCAGCGCCAGCTCCTTCAGCAGCGCACCCCGTTTTTCATCAACCATCAGACTTACCAGATCCTTGCCCACGGAATGCGGGGGGGTATCATTCATTTGCACCCTCCAAAACAAAACAGGTTGTCATTTTTTCGCTCCATCACCATGGCGGATTTTTCCCTGTTTTTGCATACCGCACTTTTTTGCTTTGGTCTTTTCAGTGAAAAATCTTCCATATAGAGCGCGCCTCCTCTCCGCTGCTACCGAACCGGCTTATATTCGGGAACGATCTCCCGCAGTTTTTCCTTGATTGCGGCATCGTCCTGTTTTTCGGCCAGCACCATTAATTCCCGGATCTTGCCGTTTAATGACTGCAAATCCGCTTCCAGGCCGGTCAATACCATAATTTTCCGATGAGAAGTGGGAACCACCCCCTCCCCGTCGGTAATCAGTTCCTCATAGAGTTTCTCACCGGGCCGCAGCCCGATATATTCAATCTGAATGTCCACCCCCGGCGCAAAACCGGACAACCGAATGAGGTCATGGGCCATATCGACAATCTTGATGGGTGTGCCCATTTTCAGCACAAACACTTCCGCACTGCGACCGGGTTGACTGCCGATCGCACCGGCCTGCAGAATCAACTGACAGGCCTCAAAAATGGTCATAAAATAGCGCGTCACTTCCGGATGGGTAACGGTCACCGGCCCCCCTTTTTCAATCTGTTTTTTAAACAGGGGAATAACGCTTCCCACACTTCCGGCCACATTCCCGAAGCGCACAATCATAAACTGTGTTCCGGAAGGATTATTGCCGTCATTCTGACTTTGCAAAAGAATCTCCGCAATGCGCTTGGAAGCGCCCATAACGTTGGTGGGGCGAACGGCCTTGTCGGTGGAAACAAAAACGAATCGTTCCACCCCGAACGCTTTGGCGGCTTCAACCATATTCTGCGTACCGCAGATATTGTTTTTGACGGCTTTCCAGGGATGGGCTTCCAGAATCGGAACATGCTTGTAGGCGGCGGCATGAAATACGACCTGGGGAGAAAAACGGGAAAAAACGGCCTGGAGCTGCCGTCTGTCCTGGATATCGCCCAGCATGGGAATAATCTCAATGGGTCTGTTCCGGAAAATGCTCTGCAGATCCAGATGAATTTCATACAGCGCGCTTTCCGCTCTTTCCAGCAGAACAACCCGGGCCGGGTCGAACTGCCCCAGCTGACGGCACAATTCCGAACCAATGGAACCGCCGGCGCCGGTTACCAGAATATTTTTCTGCCGTAAATACCCGCCGATTTTTTCTTTGTCCAGATGGATCACTTCCCGGCCCAGTAAATCCCGATAAGCGACATCCCGGATGGCCGACACGGAAACCGTGCCGTTAATCAATTCACTATAGCCCGGGACGGTCTTAAAACGTACACCACTCGCCTCGCAATGACTGACCACGGTTCGCATCTGCTCCGCCGTAGCCGACGGAATACAGATAATCAGTTCGTTTACCTTCCCCCTGTCAACCCAGTTTTCAACTTCCGCTATTTTTCCGAGAACTTTGGTGCCGTGTATCGTCATGCCCACTTTAGCGGGATTATCATCCAGAAACCCCAGAACTTTATATCCCAGAGAAGGATTATTATGGATCTCCCGGTAAATTTTTTCCCCGCAATCACCAGCCCCGATAATCAATAGATTTTTGCGGCGCCTCTCCTCTTGTCCGGGAAAAAGCCGTCTTATTACCCGCCGAAAAACCGGTGTACCATTCTCTGCCGCCCCATATTCAAAATAAAACCGGATAACAATTCGAAAGGCTGCGATAAAAAGCACGGTCAACAGCCAATCAATCAAAAACACCGAACGGGGAAAGCCCTCAAATCGATTCACAAACAATATGGCGCCCACTATAATCAAACTGCTCAACACAGAGGCCTTAAGGATATTAAACAGATCGGCAATGCTGGTATAGCGCCACATCCCGCGGTACAGATCAAAGCTGTAAAAACAAATTAGTTTAACGATAAGCAGAAGGGGCAGGATATTAACAAAAGAGGCGTAATAAGGGGAGGGAATCTGGAAGTCAAACCGCAAAAGATACGATACATACAACCCCAGACTTAATAAGAACAAATCGGCGGCGATAATAATTGCCACATTTCTACTGAAATGAATTTTTTTTCTCGAACGTTTCATCGGTAGTTTACCTGAAAAAACATGCTATGAAAGCGGGGGAAGAAAACCGCGGGGAAAGAGGAAATAATGGTGCGACGCCAAGAGGGGACGAGGCGCCGCACCACAGAAAAACGGTTAGATTGTCAAAACGACGACCGGTTTATTGACCGGGCGTACCCACCGTAATCCGGTGTTTGTTTTTTTCTAATGTTTTTTGGCCAATACCTTTTACTTCTGTGATCTGCTCGATGCTGGTAAAAGGGCCGTGATTTTCCCTGTACGCAATAATTCGCTGGGCATAGGTCTGACCGACTCCTTCCAGCATGGTCAGTTCCTCGACTGTGGCGGTGTTGATGTTGATCAAAGAAGAATCCGCGGCCAGGGCCACTCCGGAAACCATCAACCCAGCCGCCATCACCATAATCAACGCCTTACGCAAAATACTGCTTGCCAACATACCAATCCTCCTTTCCGTGCTTTCTTGCATGTTACCTTTTTGTACTTACCGACGATGCACCCCAGAAAAGCCAAGCCGGCTTCTGCCGTGATCAGATCCTGTAAAACGGCCTTCCGCTTTACAATCTTTGACCGACACTGGGTGACCGTATCCCACTGAAAGTGCCGATTATGGAGATGCGTAAAAACGCTGTCAACAGAAAATCGTTTTTTGAGGGCAATTTTTTTCACCAGCCGGCAAATGGCAGCAATTTTTCGCCACATAAAATATTGCTCAATACCGCCGGTTTTTACCATCGAATCCCCCGGAAAATAACATCTTTGCGAATATTTGACTGATACCGTTTTACGGCCCGGAAAAACGATTCCAAGACCCCATCCGTTAAATAATGCGGGATTACCCCCAGGTCAATCAGCCCTTGATAGGTGGGATTGTAGTAATGCTCCTCGGCTTCTTTGCGGGGGTTTTCAAGATGGTCGACCGCAACCGGATACCCCAGTTTTTCGCCCACCCGCTGCACCTTTTCCGCCAGATCGTTGGCGGAAAAGGTCTCCATGATCTGATTAAAAATGCGCAGCTCCCCTTTCGCCGCCGGCGACTGCTGCGCTTTATCGACACACTGCAGGGTGTCATTGATATTCAGATATCCTCTGGTCTGCCCCCCTTTTCCGTAGACGGTCAAGGGATATCCCACCACGGCCTGCGTGACAAAACGGTTGAGGATGGTCCCGAATATCTCATCATAATTGAAAATGGTATATAAGCGCTCATCATTCCCGGTTTCCTCGGTTTCAAAACCGTAAACCGGCCCCTGCATCAAGTCTGTAATCCGCAGATTCCACATGCGAACCCCGAACCACATCAAATCCGTATCCATTATTTTGGTGGTATGATAAAGGGAACTGGCCTGCCGCGGAAACAGGAACCGGTCCCGGCGCCCCTTGTGCTCAATCTCCAGCCAGCCTTCTTCGATATCAATATCGGGCGTCCCGTATTCCCCCATGGTTCCGATATGCACCACATGCGTTTCCGGCGCAAAATCTTTCAAGGCGAACATCAAATTGTTGGTCACCAGAAGATTATTCCAAATGGTAATGTTGGCATAGCGGTAGTTGATGAGAGAATAGGGGGCGGAAGGCTGCTCAGCATAGTGGACCACCGTTTCCGGAATTCCGGTAAAATTGCGATCCAGCGCCCAGGCATAGGTCACCCGCCCCTCAAACAGACCGCGCATGAATTCCGCCTCGGTGAGATCCCCCACCACCACCTTGATCTCCCCGCCGGTTTTCTCATGCCAGATTTTCGCCCGTTCCACCAGCGTCGGTACCGGATACAGCATCCCCACATCCAGCTCCGTACAGGCATTTCTGCGGAAATAATTGTCCACCACTGTTACCGCCAATCCGCGGGCGGAAAAATACATGGCCGTAGGCCAACCCAGATAACCGTCCCCACCGAGAATCAGGATGTGTGACATAAAGCAACCTCTTATCTTTAAATATACGGAAAAAAACTTCGGAACAAGGTAACCGCGTCCCGGGCCTATCCCCAGAACCGTTTATCCGGTGTAAAGGTTTCTTTTTCTTCCCCTTCCAGCAAATTGTTTGCCCATAAAAAGTCCCGCAGTTCCTCCTTATTCAAGGGCCGCTCATTGGCGGAATGGTAAGGATGATCCACCTGCTTGCTGACAACCCCCTCATAATCATCCTTCACCTCCCGATACAAAGAAACAAAAGCCGGTTTCACCACAAAATACCGCTCCAATTCCACACTGCGGCGGATTTCCTCGGCGGTCATAAGTTCCTCGTACAATTTTTCACCCGGTTTGGTACCAATAATTTCAATCGCCACCGTCTCCGGTGAGTGGCCGTATTTGCCGGCGAGTTCGGCTATCATCACTTCAGCCAGGTCCTGAATACGGATCACCGGCATCTTGGTTACAAAAACTTCCCCGCCGTTGGCAATTTCAGCGGAATCAATAACCAGCTGCACCGCCTGCCGAATGCTCATGATAAATCTGGTCATCTGCGGGTCCGTAATGGTCACCGGTCCGCCTTTGCGGATCTGTTCCCGGAAAATCGGAATAACCGACCCCCGCGACCCCAGTACATTGCCGAAGCGAGTGGCGGCAAAGACACTTGTGCCGTCCCGAAGATTGCTGTTGGTCGCGGTCATCAGCCGCTCTCCCATTAATTTGGAGGTCCCCATAACGTTGGTGGGATTGACCGCTTTGTCGGAACTGGTAAAAATAACGGTTCGGACATTGTTGGCCGTGGCCGCCAGAACCACGTTCTGCACCCCGAGTATATTGGTCTGGACCGCTTCGAAAGGGGATATCTCACACAGGGCCACATGCTTAAACGCGGCGGCATGGAAAACCACATCCACACCGGAAAACAGCCGGGTCAGGCGCTGCCGATCGCGGACATCGGCCAGAAAAAAGTGCGCCCGCTGATCCATATATCGCTGTTGTGTAAAAAACAGCTCGCTCTCATTGTTGTCCAGCCCCACTACCTCTTTAACCGGATAATCCTCCAGCAATTGCCGCACCAGTTCACCGCCCACCGTTCCGCAACAACCGGTGACCAGCACTCTCTTTCCGTTTAATGGTTTCATAAATCACGTTCCTTGGTGTGATGGTTGTCCACGATAAAATCCCAAAGCATCAACCTGTTTGATAATAGTCCTGATACCACTGGACAAATTCAGCAATGCCTTTTTCGATCGGCGTTGACGGGGAAAATCCGGTCACTGTCATCAAGTTTTCCACATCCGCCCAGGTAGCGGGTACGTCCCCGGGCTGCAGAGGCTGAAAATCTTTTTGGGCGGTCTTGCCCAGGGCCGATTCGATGGCTCCGATAAAATCCATAAGCGCCACCGGCCGGTTGTTGCCGATATTGTACAGACGATAGGGCACGCAGCTTGAAGCGGGATTCGGTTCCGCGGCCGACCAGTGCTCGTCCGGTCCGGGTATATGATTCATCACCCGCACCAGACCCTCTATAATATCATCGATATAGGTAAAATCCCGTTTCATGTCGCCCTGATTGAATACCTGGATCGGCTCCCCCCGTAAAATTGCGCTGGTAAACAGAAACAGCGCCATATCCGGGCGTCCCCAGGGACCATAGACCGTAAAAAACCGAAGACCGGTAGTAGGCAGTCCATAAAGATAACTATAGGTGTGGGCCATGAGTTCATTGGCTTTTTTGGAGGCGGCATACAGGCTGATGGGGTGATCCACATTATGATGGACGGAAAACGGCATCTCCGTATTAAGCCCGTAAACGGAGCTGCTGGAAGCATAAACCAGGTGCTTAATCCCGTTATGCCGGCAGCCTTCCAGGATATTTCCGAACCCGACCAGGTTGCTGTCGATATAGCTTTCCGGATTCTGCAAACTGTATCGCACACCGGCCTGAGCAGCCAGATGCACCACATAATCGAAGCGGTTGTCTGCAAACAGCGATTTGATTTTCTCCCTGTCCGCCAGATCCAGACAATGAAAACGAAAGCCCGGGTTCGCGTCAATCCGGGCCAGCCGATCTTTTTTCAGCGCCACGGAATAATAATCATTGAGATTATCCAATCCGTATATCTTATGGCCCTCTCCCAAAAGCCGCCGGGAAAGGTGAAAGCCGATAAAACCGGCCGCACCGGTTACAAGAATTCGCATGTATTACCTCCCAGATATTTCTCAAGCACTGGTCCCGAATATTTCATGAATTTTTTCGAAACATATAAATATTACCTTAAAATACAAAATGTTATAATAAATTTCAGGCGTTATTGAAAAATACAAACTGTCATAAACGATGTAAGGAGTGTTACACCATTTCAGGTCGAAAAATTTCACCCTTCGGGTGAGTCGCCTTGACCCCGAGCCCTTGGCTCCATCTGCTTCGTTGGCCGCCAGCCGCTTGACAAAAGTATTCGCCAGTCCCAAAGAAATGCCGAGACAACCGGCCAGTCGCCGCTGACTGGTCGTCTCATCTTGACCAAACTGTTCCAGAATCTGCAGAGTGCGAAGATCCGTTTTATTCATGGCGAAAACAAACAGGGAAAAAGGGGAAAACACTGTCGACGATACCGGCAATAAAGACAGCTCCGCCCCTTGTGTTACATTATCTGTTACACATTACCAGCAATACATCAAGCGGTAAAAAATTTACCGGTTACTCATTCGCCGCAGCGATCGCTTTGGCGCTTGCCCGTATTCGTTGTTCATTTTTTGAACAACTGGCAAATTACCTTTCGGGAAAACCCTATTTCAAGCAGAAAAATTTAAAAAACAGAATTGTCAAGGCACCACTGGTAGGTTCCGGAAATCCCTTCCGACAAGGAATAGCCGGCCGACCACCCCAGAGCGGATATCCGGTCAATATCCAGCAGCTTCCGGTGCGTTCCATCCGGCTTGCTTTTATCAAAAGCAAGGCTGCCGGTGAACCCGATAATATCCTTTATCAGATATGCCAATTCTTTAATGGAAATATCCCTCCCCACCCCGATATTCACCACCGGGGCTTCAAAATCGAACAGCAGTTTCTCATAGATGGGCTCGGACACATCCAGCAGTAACAGACAGGCGGCAGCCAGATCATCGGCATGAAGAAATTCCCGCCGCGGCCGGCCGCTGCCCCAGACCTGCATCACCTTGCGCCCTTCCATTCTGGCTTCATGGCATTTTCGAAGTAAGGCGGCCAAGGCATGGCTGGTTTCCAGATTGAAATTGTCGCCAGGACCGTAGAGATTGGTGGGCATAAGCGCCAGAAAGCGTGTGCCATACTGCCGGTTATACGCCTGACACATTTTGATTCCGGCAATTTTGGCCACAGCATAGGGCTCATTGGTGGATTCCAGGGGACCGGTCAACAAATACGCTTCTTTCATGGGCTGGGGACATTCACGGGGATAGATACAGGAGGAACCCAGAAACAGCAATCGCTTGACCCCTGTCCGCCAGGCGGCCTGAATAATGTTGGTCTGAATGGCCAGGTTCTGATAAATAAAATCCGCGGGATAGTTATTATTGGCCAGGATACCGCCCACTTTGGCGGCGGCCATAATCACGTAATCCGGGCGTTGTTCCTGAAAAAAAGCTTCCGTATCCCCCTGTCGGGTAAGATCCAGTTCCCCGTGAGTGCGGGTCAGCAGATTTATACAGCCCGCGGCCCGGAATTTCCGCAAAATGGCTGAACCCGCCAACCCCTGGTGACCGGCAATATATATCCGGGAATATTTCATAAACAGGCTCCAGACCGGCAATCCGCAGTCAATCCCCGCCGGCTACATATCCGCCGCATTACGATTGGGGAAGGGAAAACCGCTGGTCAAACAGACTGCATCCCGGGAGGCTTCCCGGAAATCGTGGTCCACCATTTCCGAAATCATATCTGCAAATGAAATGTCCGGCTGCCAGCCCAGTTCCGAGCGCGCCTTGGCTGCATTTCCCATCAACGAAACAACTTCGGTAGGTCGAAAATAAGCGGGATCAACGGAAATCAGGACCCGACCCGCCGTCAGCCGGCGCAATTCCACTTCTTTTTCATATCTGACAATCAACGGGGAAGTCGGCGCGATGGCGGCAACGACCCCTTTCTCCTCTATTCCCTCCCCCTGCCAGACGATCGTTATGCCCGCATTGGCGAAAGCACTCTCACAAAACTCCCTTACCGAATGCTGCGTCCCCGTTGCCACCACGTAATCGTCCGGCTTTTCCTGCTGCAGCATCAGCCATTGGGCCCGCACAAAATCACGGGCATGCCCCCAATCCCGCCGGGCATCCAGATTCCCGAGGTACAAATGCTCCTGAATGCCGCTGGCGATTCTGGCCGCCGCCCGGGTGATCTTCCGGGTAACAAAAGTTTCTCCCCGCAGAGGGGATTCATGATTGAAAAGGATCCCGTTGCAGGCGAACATATCATAGGCTTCCCGGTAATTCACTGTGCACCAGTACGCATACAGCTTGGCACATCCGTACGGAGAACGGGGATAAAAAGGAGTCTGCTCGGTCTGTGGAATCTCCCGGACCCGGCCGTACATTTCTGAGGTGGAGGCCTGATAAAAACGAACCTGTTTTTCCAGCCCCAGCATACGAATCGCTTCCAGCAGGCGCAGGGTCCCCAGCCCGTCGACATCAGCGGTATATTCCGGCGACTCGAAGGAAACCTTGACATGACTCTGGGCCCCCAGATTATAAATTTCATCCGGCTGGACCGCCTGCACAATCCGGATTAAATTGGTAGAGTCGGTCAGGTCTCCATAATACATGAAAAAACGAACGTCTTTTTCGTGGGGATCGTAATAAAAGTGATCCACCCGGTCGGTATTAAACAGGGATGCCCGGCGTTTGATGCCATGCACTTCATACCCTTTTCCCAGCAGAAACTCCGCGAGATAGGCACCGTCCTGACCGGTAATTCCGGTTATCAACGCTTTTCTTCGGTTCACGACTCTCTCAACAGCTTCTCAAAATAACGGACGGTCATTTTCAGCCCTTCGTCCATACCGGTAGCGGGACGCCAGGCCAGCCGCTCTACCGCCAGGGCTATATCCGGCCGGCGTCTCTGGGGATCATCGTCGGGAAGCGGTTTAAACCCGATGGCCGACCGGGAACCGGTAATCTCTCGAATTTTTTCCGCCAGTTCCAGCATGGATATCTCCAGCGGATTACCCAGATTCACCGGCCCGCAAAATCCGTCCGCCGCCGCCATCATTCGCACCAGGCCATCGATCATATCGTCTACGTAACAAAAAGAACGGGTCTGCGAGCCGTCTCCGTAGACGGTCAGCTCGTCACCGGCCAGAGCCTGCATAATAAAATTGCTTACCACGCGCCCGTCGTCCGGATGCATCCGGGGACCGTAGGTATTAAAAATGCGGACTACCCTTATATTCACACCGTTCTGGCGATGATAATCAAAAAACAATGTTTCCGCGCATCGTTTGCCCTCGTCATAACAGGCACGACGGCCAATCGGATTAACGTGCCCCCGGTACGCTTCCTGCTGGGGATGGACTTCGGGATCACCGTAAACTTCACTGGTAGAAGCCTGTAAAATTCTGGCCCCGACCCGTTTGGCCAGTCCCAGCATATGAATCGCCCCCATGACATTGGTCTTAATCGTTTTCACCGGATTATACTGATAGTGCACCGGTGAGGCCGGACAGGCCAGGTTATAGATTTCGTCCGCCTCCACAAACAAAGGGTGTACCAGGTCGTGCCGGATCAACTCAAAATCGGAAAAATCGAGCAGATGGGCGACATTCCGTTTTCTGCCGGTAAAAAAATTATCCAGGCACAAAACTTCGTTTCCCTCCGCCAATAGGCGCTCACACAGGTGTGAACCCAAAAAGCCCGCGCCGCCGGTAACCAGCACGCGTTTTTTATCGTAAACCGTCATCCTTGTCCTTTTTTCCTTTGGCCCACCCGCCCTGGAGAAAAAATTTCTTAAAAATGTGTCAGGGCGGGTTTGCCCACTGGATAAACATGAAACCCCAAAGCAAAAAGCCGCTGATGATCGGCCATATTCCTGCCGTCAAAGAAAAAAGCGGGTTTTATCATGGACTGGTAAATCACTTCATAATCGAGTTGTTGAAACTGCCGCCATTCGGTCAAAATGATGACCGCATGGCTTCCCTCGGCCGTCTGGTAGGGATCCCTGACATAGGCAAGACGGCCCTCGGCAGTGCCCAGCAACCCGGCGGCATTGCCCAGGGCCTGCGGGTCTGTAATTGCCAGCTCGGCGCCTTCCGCCAGTAATTCCCGTACAATGCTTATGGCAGGCGCATCCCGGATATCACTCGTATCGGGTTTAAAGGAAAAGCCAAAGACCGCTATCTTTTTCCCGGCCAGAGTACCGAACATGGCCGCCAGCATGCGCTTTACAAATCGCCGTTTCTGGTATTCATTGACCGTAACCACCTGCTGCCAATAATCCGCTTCTTCGATCAAACCGCAGGAACGGCACAGATAAACCAGACTTAAAATATCCTTCCGGAAACAGGAACCGCCGAATCCTACGCCCGCATTGAGAAATCTGGCGCCGATGCGAGTATCCATACCCACCGCCCGGGACACCTCACTTACGTCAGCGCCGGTCTGTTCACAGATGTTGGCGATGGCGTTAATAGAGGAAACCCGTTGGGCCAGAAAGGCATTGGAAGTCAGTTTGGCCAGTTCACTGCTCCAGATATTGGAAACGAGAATTTTTTCCGGGGCCACCCAGTTGGCATAAATGTCAACCAGTACCTTCCGGGCCCGGCGTCCGCTGTCCGTCTCCCGGGAACCGATCAAAACCCGATCCGGCTGTTCCAAATCCTGAATAGCCGTTCCTTCCGCCAGAAATTCCGGATTCGACAGGACTTCAAACCTGTCTCCATCGCCATTGGCCGACAAAATCCGTTCCATGGCTTCGGCGGTTTTGACGGGAACCGTGCTCTTTTCCACCACAATCTTGGGAGAATCCGAATATTCGATAATCTGCCGGGCGGTATTTTCCCAGTAGCGCAAATCGGCGGCCATACCGGCCCCGATCCCGGCCTCCTTGGTGGGGGTGTTTACACTGACGAAAATGATTTCCGCGGCGGCGATTTCCCCGGCAATCGCGGTGGAAAAAAAAAGGTTCTTACCACGCCGGGCCCGGACCAGTTCCAGCAGACCGGGTTCGAAAACCGGAAGGTCATCGGAGTTCCAGGAAGCTATCTTCTTTTGGTCGATATCCACCACGGTTACCCGGTATTGCGGACACTTGGCGGCAATAACCGCCATCGTCGGGCCGCCGACATAACCGGCGCCGATACACAGAATATGTTTGGCAAAATTCATATTTACTGTACACTCCCTGAAAAACCGCTCCGCTTCGACGAATTCAACGGGTCCCAATTGCCCTCAACTATATAATCCAGCCTGACGTAAGACAAGCAAAAATCTCTCCGGCAATAAAGTCCGAAGCACGTCGTCAGCGGGCCAACAGTAACCCGGTCCCCGCCAGGACAGGTGTTGAAATCGTCAGCACCACATTCCAGCCCATATATCGCAGCAGTCCTTCCGTATCCTCGGCATGACGCCAGACACCAATCATAAGCGGTAGCGCCGCAACCCCCGGAATCAGGCCAAGCCAGCACCAACGCGGCAGAATTTCACCATAACCGAAACCGAAGAGTATCCCATAGGTGGCCCCCAGGAAAAACATATACACGACTGCTGCCCGGGAGCGGCCCAGCACGACAGGCAGTGTCCGCCTGCCCACAGTCTGATCCGCCTCGTAATCGGGAAACTGATTCAGCAGGAGCAAACCGTTAACCAGAAAAAACGGTATTAAAGAAACCACCCCAGATGCCAGCGAATAACGGCCTGTCAGAATAAAATCCGTGCCCATGACCATCAGGGGGCCAAAGGCCAGCCCCGGTGCCAGCAGGCACCAGATGGGGTGCCTGGTAATCCAGCGGGTGTAGGTCACAATCAGAACAATTCCGGCCAATCCCAAAGGCAGCAAGGACAGCCCCCGGGCATAAGTCAAAAACACGCCGATAGCGCCGGTAAAAATTAAACTGCCCCAGGCAATTATAAAAACGTATCGCGCCTGACCGGGATTCTGCGGCAGCACCCCGCTGCCGCCGCTGAAAGGGGTGCGTTGGGTCCGGCTATCCAACCCGCTTTGAAAATCAAAATATTCGTTGAAAGCATTCACACTGATATGTGCAAATACCGCCCCTGTCATTACCAGGCCGAAATACAGCCAGTTCAGCTCCCGCGATAACGTCAGGGCGGTTCCCAGACCCAGAAAAACACAGGCCGGTGTCAAGATCAGAAACGGAATCCGTAGAGGACCGGTCCAGACGGCTATCTTGCTATCCATATTATATCCGCCATTACTGCCCAAAAACGAAAATCAATTCGGACGAACAAAGGAAAAAAACCGATACCGATGCTTACAGAGACAGCAGCCAACCGTCGTTTTTTTAATCGCGGTTAATACTGGCGATCATATCCGCCACCTGTGCCGGCGTGGGCGAAGCACCCGCAGCCAAAGAGGCCGCCGCCGTATCACCCGCTTCCACCTGTGATTGCAGGTCCTGATCGGAGGCGTCTGTGGTTCCCTTCTGGTCGACATCCTCTGCAGGAACGCCTGAATCACCGGACACATCGCTGGCGGCCGAAGAGGCTTCCTCCGTGCCGGTCCGGACCACATCCACATCAACACACTCTCCCTGCCGGTTAAACAGAACGGAAAGCGCGACTCTCACATCAAAATCGAGACGATAAGCGACTTGATTATTGTGAACCACGATATCACCGGACTTATAATCGATGCTGTCACCGCTGAGCTGCAGGTTATACTTGGTCCGCAAAATGTCTTCCACGATCTGCCAGTTCAGATCACTGGTCACTTTTTCAATCAGCCCTTTTTCTCCGTTTTTGATAATTTCTGAATCGGTAATTTTCATTTGCAAGTCCTCCCCAAGGATAAGTCGGTTGGGCCAAAATCAACCTTACCCGAACATCTTACCGGATGTTCTGACAGTAAAATTTATATCTTGATCGCATCCGCCAGATGCGGTTCATACGCGCGGTTAACCGGCCAAAGCCGACGTTAAATGAAAAAACTGTTGCGACGGTTCCAGCATAACATCGTCCATGACGAACGGCTTCCCCACCCCTTCCGCGGCGTTGTCCGGGGTCTCCCCGAAAGGTATGGTGACGGGCAGAACGATGTCTTTAATACTTTTATAAGCTTCTTCGGAAATCACCTTGCGGACCTCGTCAAGATGGTTACACCGGTTAAAAACAATCCCGGCAATGGTAAAGCGAAAAGGGAAACGTTTGCGGAGATCGACAACAAGCTGCAAAAGATACCCCAGTTGTTCTACGGCATCCGGCCGGCATAACAGCGGAAACAAGAGAGAATCAGCGGCAACCAGCGAACAGATTGTTAACGGACCCAACGAAGACGGGGAGTCGATAATAATATACTCGTAATCGTCCTGCAGGGATTTAAGGCATTCGCGCAGGATGGTTTCCTGGGCGGATTGGGGATGCAACTGGTAATCCGCCTGAAAAAGTTCGGTTCCCGCCGGAACAAGCTGCAGATAATCACAAGCCGTGTCCACGATGACATCTTCTGTGCCGGCCATGTTCGCCATCACATGATATAAATTACGGTGGACAGCCGGATCTTTTCCCAGCAAACTCGCCGTGGCCCCTGCCTGGGGATCGCTGTCTACCAGCAGGGTTTTCTTTTCCGCCAGGGACAGGCATATCGCCAGGTTCACCGCTGTCGTGGTTTTCCCCACGCCGGCCAACTGATTGGCTATACATATTACTTTCTTTGGCACCATTGTCATCCACCCCTCCCGAAGTATTTCCTTATCTCGTGGTTTTTATTGCATTACCCGGAAATAATAAAAAAATAAGAATCTTAAAAATTCGGTGCATCCAGTCGAAGTTATAATGACACAGCGCTTCCAGAAAGTCAAATAGGTCCCTTATTCGTTTGGGCTCTTTCCGAAAAACAGAAGCCGGGCGCCTCATGGACACTTTTATTCCTCATATCGTAAAAAGCCTTATATTATAAATATTTATCACTTGACACCCCTTGCAATATTTATTATAGGTATAATATTGTACATATGGGGGGAATACCCGGCCCTCGAACATATAAATTCTAACAGCATAAGGATTATTTTTCCCGTGAAAAAGGTAATGATCGTAGACGATGATGCCGTATCCCGTGGTTTGCTGTCACGCGTCATGAAGCCATATGCCAAGGATTTTGAAATATATACCGCTGAAAACGGAAAAGAAGCCGCCAACCTTATGACTCAGGAGACAATTGATCTTATCATCAGCGATTTGGAAATGCCGGAAATGGATGGTTATCAACTGCTTCAATATATTGATCAGAATTACCCCGGTACACCCGTTTTTATCATGACCGCTTTTGGTACGGAAACAACCCGGGAAAAAGTAGAATCACTGGGGGCCTTAAAATATTTTGAGAAGCCCTTAAATATGGACATTCTCACCGATGCCATCTATGAACAATTAAATTCCGGAGCAGAAGGTTCCATCAGCGGTATCAGCCTGGCCTCCTTCTTACAGTTGATGGAAATGGAAAAAAAAACCTGCACGGTTAAGGTCCGCTCCAAGGAAAAAATCGGTACCATGTATTTCCGGGCCGGCGAACTGATAAACGCCGCCACTGACCATTTGCAGGGCGAAAAGGCAGCCTACGAGCTGATGACCTGGGACAAAATTCAGATTGAAGTGGAAGGGATCTGCCGCAAAAAAGACAAAAACATCAAACAGCCGCTGATGAACATTCTTATGGAGGGGCTGAAAAAAAAGGACGAAAAAGAGTCGGAAAAAAAAGAGGCCAAACCGGCTTTACGGCCGTTAACCGATTTTTCCTCCAAACGAAACAAGCGGCAGTTGAAATAGCATCCCCTTTAACCCGATCTTTCATGAAATATCCGGTTAATGCGAATCATTTTCCCCGGTATCCTTCCCTTCCGCATTCATCTCTTTTACCGTCTCATACAGCCGGTCAAGCGCACTGTTGGTTTCCCGCAGCGCGGACTGACAGAAGGCCTCTCCGAAAAACTGCCGCATTTCGGAGAAAAACGCCAGCAGACGCTGCTCATCCCCGGCAAAAAAAGCGGTCCGGCACTCCTCCATGGCCGCCGCGAAACGGTCGAAAATTTCCGGCGCATGGCGGTTTTTGCTGACAAGCTCGGCATAGAGGGTAATATCCTGGGAAAACAGGCGGCCGATCAGGTCCACATTCAGCCGGAAAATCGGGGTGGAAAACAGAAAGGTGTCTTCCGCCCGCAACCCCATATTCTGAAGCATCCTGGCCAGGGCCAGGGTCAGAAAATGCATCAGACTCTGGGAAATCGCCATTTTCTCATCATGCGCCGCCGGAGTCATACGCGTTACCACGGCCCCTTTTTCCCGCAGCAATCCCTCCAGCCAGGGCAGCCAGGTTCCGGCCTCAGAAAAAGAACCACGCGCCGGGCACAAAATCACATTCTGATCCGCTATGGAGGGGGTCATGGGCGAAAACATGGGATGGGTGCCGATCACCTCGGCCGCCGTGGCAGACGCCATCACATCCACAATGGGCTCTTTCTGGGAACAAAAGTCGATCAGCAGTTGGTCGGCGCTCATCTGCGGTCCGATTTCCCGGGCGATATCCATGGCCGCGGTCACCGGCATGCTCAGGGCGATCACCTCACAGGTGCCAACCAGGTCCGCGTAGCTTTTCTCCGTCTGTCGGCCGGCGATGTACACCCGGTGACCGGCCTGGTGAAAAAATGTTTCAAACCAGCGGCCCATGCCGCCGGTGCCTCCGGCGATTCCAATGGATACCTGCTTCATGTGATTGCTTTCTGCCGCAAGAGATGGTCCACCAGGACCAGAGACAACATGGCTTCACAGACCACATTGATACGGGGAATGGCGGAAATATCATGGCGTCCCCGGGTGATCACCGTCACCGGATTGCCCTGCCGGTCCACCGTCTTTTGTTCCATTCCGATGGAAGGAATCGGTTTGACCGCCACCCGGGCGACGATTTCATCACCGTTGGAGATGCCGGCCAGAATCCCGCCGGCGTGATTGCTCACAAACCCTTCCGGTGTAATGGGGTCATTGTTCTGAGATCCCAACCAGCCCGCGGCCTGGAAACCGGCTCCGATCTCTACCCCTTTGACTGCTCCGATACTCATCAAGGCCCCGGCAATATCGGCGTCCAGTTTGTCAAACACGGGCTCCCCCAATCCGGCCGGAACCCCGGAGGCCCGCACTTCCACAACCCCCCCCAGGGAATCGCCCGCAGCCTTCACTGCGGCCAGGCGCTCTTCCATCTTACGGGCGGCTTCGGGGTCGGGACATCCCAGGGGATTCTGCCATACCGCTTTCATATCCAGCCGGTCCGCCCGAATTCCGCCCATTTCCAGGGTATACGCGGAAACCGCAATGTCGCTTCGGGCCAGAACCGCTTTGGCCACCGCCCCCGCAGCCACCCGGGCCAGGGTTTCCCTGGCGGAAGAACGACCTCCGCCGCGCCAGTCCCGGACCCCGTACTTGGCCATATAGGTAAAATCCCCGTGGCCGGGGCGAAACAGATCGGCATAGGGCTTATACGCAGAGGAATCCGCGTCCTTATTCTCCGCCATGATCATAATCGGCGTCCCCGTGGTCATCCCCTCAAAAACCCCGGAAAAGATAACCGCCCGGTCTTTTTCTTTTCTGGTGGTGCTGGCGATGGAGCTTCCCGGTTTCCGGCGGTCCAGCATTTCCTGCAAAATCGTTTCATCCAGGGGAACCCCCGGCGGACAACCATCAATCACCACGCCGACAGCCTTTCCGTGAGACTCTCCCCAGGTGGTAATTTTAAAACACTCGCCCAGGCTGTTGCCGGCCATTATCAACCCCTATATTCAATAATAATAACATACGGTCTGCGGCAGACCGAACTGCGGCACCGGTTGTCGCAAACAGCTGCAAAAGCAGCGATATCTTCCGTCGCCCGAATACCTTTTCGATTTGTGCCCTATTCCTCTTTTCCCAGGGCAACAATTTTCTCCGATACCTGCTCGGCTGTCAGCCGGTCCGTATCAATTTCGTATTGAGCGCCGCTCCTGTATCTGGGAATCCTTTGCGCCAGAACGTCCGCCACTTCTTCGGTAAAACTCTTCTCCGCCGTTAAAGAGGGTCTCTGGGTGTCTCCACAGATACGGGATACGATTACCTCCCCGGAGGCCTTAAGCCAGATAACACGACCGTTGGTCCGCAGCAGTTCCATATTCTCCGGCCTTTCAATAACGCCGCCGCCGGTATCAATAACCATATTATCCCCTGTGGACAGTTTCCGGACGATGGCTGATTCCATATCGCGGAAAAACGTCCAGCCATGATTTTCCACAATTTCCGGAATAGACATGCCGGCCTCTTCAACGATTCTGGCATCCATGGAAACATATTCCATACCGAGTCTCTCCGCCGCCAGGGCACCTGCCACAGTTTTCCCGGTGCCGCGATATCCGATCAATACAATATTCATGACCGCAAATGCTCCATTACCACCCGGCGCATTACCTCAACAGGGGCATCGATACCGGTGAATTGTTCGAACTGCAAAACCGCCTGATTAATAAACATCTCAACCCCGGAAATAATTTTCAGCCCACAGGATTTGGCCTCCGCCAGCAGTCTGGTTTCCAAGGGGGTATAAACCACATCAAAAACCACCTGTTCAGACCGGAACAGACCGGAGGGAACCAACGAAGCGTCCCCATGGGGGTGCATACCGACAGGAGTACAGTGAATAATGATATCCGCCTGGGCCATCTCCGCTGCCAGGCGGTCGTCCGTCAGCTTGCCGGACCGGACAGCGGTTTCGGTTCCGGTTTTTAGATCGGCAGTTAATCTTCGAAGCAGTGCCTCATCAACGTCCAGAATGACGAGCTCCCCCGGATCGCCTTTCCAGGCGAGGGTAAACGTTATCGCCCGGGCGGCGCCGCCGGCCCCCAAAACCAGAATACGCTTGCCGGCAATTGTCACGCCGCCGTCGGCAAGTGCTTTCATGGCACCGGTACCGTCCGTGCCCAGCCCGATCAATTTATCCCGCCTGCGAATAACCGTATTGATGGAACCGATATTCCGATCCACTTCGGTTACCTCGTCCACATAATTCATGACTTCCGTTTTGTGGGGAATGGTGACGCTCATACCCCGAAAATTTTTCAGAGCACGCATACCGGCCAGGGCGCCTTTTACGTCTTCCACCGGAAAGGCCACATACACGAAATCCAGATCCAAAGCCGCGAAAGCGGCATTATGGATGGCCGGCGACAGACTGTGTTCAACCGGATTGCCAATAATGGCACAGACCTGCGTACTGGTACCTATGGAGCTCATTTTGGCCTAACCCTCCTCTATTCGTACAAACTGTGTAACACGTCCCAGAAATTCGGAAAAGATTTTTCCACACAAGCTTCATCCCGTATCTTTACCTGCGGTGTAACCAGGCCGGCAACGGCAAAACTCATGGCAATACGGTGATCATCATAGGTGTCGATTACCGCGCCGGCCGGCCGGCCACCCCTGACTGTCAAGCCGTCATCCGTGCAGGCCGCCGTAATGCCCATTCTGGAAAGTTCCCTGGCTACCGCCGCCAGACGATCACTTTCTTTTGCTTTCAGGTGCGCGACCTTCCGGATGACGGTGGTGCCTGCGGCAAACGCGGCCACAACCGCCAGAGTCGGTACGACATCCGGCATATCCGCCATATCCACATCGACTGCGGAAAGGGTTCCGCCGGTGACAGCGATACCATCTTCTTCCCGGTCCACCCGGCAGCCCATTTTTTCCAAAATATTCACAAAATTCACATCCCCTTGACGGGAATCCGAAGAAATACCCGCCACTTTTACAGTGGCCCCCGTCACCGCCGCCGCGGCCCAGAAATAACCGGCCTGCGAGGCATCAGACTCCACCCGGTAGCGGCCGCTTTGATAAACCCGCCCCCCCGGAACACGAAAAAAATGGTATCCTTTCCGCTCAACCGGCATCTGAAACCGGGCCATAATGTCGATGGTCATGTCAATATACGGTCTGGAGACCGGACCTTCTATGACGCTAATCTCCAGACCGCCTTCAATATATGGCGCAATCAGCAGTAAAGAAGACAAATATTGACTGCTGAGGCCGCATTTCAATTCCACATGACGCCCACCTTTCCGTCCCCCTCCGTTGATCTCCAATGGCGGACAACCGGTCCCTGTAACGGATTGTGCAGAGACACCCAACTGCTTCAAGCCGTCCAGCAGATCGACCGCCGGTCGCTGTGCCATGCGATTGTTCCCGGTCAGCGTATAGGTCTCCTCGCCAAGCGCCGCAACCCCCGCCAGCAGACGCATGGAGGTTCCGGAATTGCCCAGGTAAATGGGGGTATCACACGGTTTCAGTTTCCCCTTCCCCCCGTGAACGACTACCGAGCCGTCACGGTCTTCCATCCGGATTCCCATCTGTGTCAGGGCAGAACGGGTGAAAAGCGTATCCTCGCTCTGCAGACAATTTTCCAGTTCACATTCGCCATCGGACAAGGCCGCGGCGATGAATGTCCGGTGCGTATAACTTTTGGAGCCGGGGACCGTCACAACCTTGTTGCCGATTTTCTGCTGCTGAATTTCAATCATACCGTTTCCATTTTACGCGGCCGCTATGGTGTCGGGTTTGGCCATCGGGTAGGACCCGAGAATTTTCAGAAACTGACAAACCCCCCTCATCTCCGCCAGCGTTGTTTTCACCGCTTCCTCCTCCACATGGCCTTCCAGATCAACAAAAAACACATAGTTCCAGTTTTCATATTTTGCCGGGCGGGACTCCAGCTTAAGCATATTGATATTCGCGTGGGCGATCGGTTCCAGAACCTGGAATAACGCCCCCGGAATATGCGTTGTTACAAACATAAGCGAAGTTTTATCGTTGCCGGTAGGCCGGATTTTCTCTTTGCCGATTATCAGAAACCGGGTGGTATTTCGCACAAAGTCCTGAATTTTGGGGGCCACGACGGCCAGATCATACAGCCGGGCCGCTTCGCTGCTGGCAATCGCCGCCGCTTTTTCCGAGACAAGCGCTTTCTGGGCGGCCTGGGCGGTACTGCCGCATTCCACAAGTTCGGCTTTCGGCATTTTCTCCTTTAACCACCCCCGGCACTGGGCAAATGGCTGGGGATGCGAATATATAACCTGAATGTCTTCGATCTTTCCCGTACGGGATAAAAGATCATGAGATATCAGCAAATATGTTTCCGCGCAGATACGTAGACCCGACTCCAGAAAAAGATCAAGGGTATGATTGACCGAGCCTTCAATGGAATTCTCAACCGGCACCACCCCGTATTGACAGGCCCCTTTCTCCACCTCGTCAAAAACATCCCGGATGCTCGGCTGCGGAAGAAATCTATCCTCCGCATCAAAATAATTTCTGGCAGCCACATGCGTAAAGGTTGCTTCCGGGCCGAAATAGGATATGGCCCGGGGTTCTTGGGCCCGCCGCGAAACCGCCATGATTTCCGAAAAAATCCGCCGAATCCCTTCTTCGTCCAGACGGCCCTCATTAATCGCCGTCAAATGCTGCAACAACTTTTCCCGACGGGACCGCTCCACGATCGCGTCGCCGTCCTGCACCGCCGATTCCGGGCGGCTACGCCGGCGCATCAAATCGAACCGCTCATTTAAAAGCGTTAGGATGGATTCGTCAACCCGCCCGATTGCTTTATCCAGATGGTTGAGGCCGTTATCGCCGGTGCCGCCATCTTTTTTGGTCATCACGGTAACCCCTTGTCCGAAGCGCTTCCCACCGGACGTTACTTTTCCGTTATCGTTTCTTCGATCTTATACCCAAAATGCCGCCCGCCCGCTTCCATCGAAACCAAGACGGCATCACCCGGTTTTAAGCTGACGACGGAAACCGGCGTCCCCTCCGGGCTGGTCAGCCGTATGGTTTCCGCATTCTGAACAATCGTGGTTACCTCTTTTTCCCCCGCCACAGCTTTCACCAGCATTAACGGCCGTTTCTCTATTTTCAGGCGCCCCACCACACTCTCCGTCAAGTTCCCTTTATAGTCCGTAACAAATATCCGGTCTCCGGCGGAAAGCTCGGAAAGATAACGGGTTTTATCGCCGGGCACCCGGGTATAGGCATGTACCGGGCCGGCATTAATCCGAAAGGGTCGCGGCGCAACATAGGGATTGACCACACTTTCCGAATGTATCAAAAAAAGCGCACGGCTGGCGTTACCAACCAGCATGCCCTGGCCTTCTGTCATGGCCGTACAGGTATCCACACACACCCGGTCGCCCATGCCGACCGGAACGATTTCGGTTATTTCGGCCACCTGCAAAGAAATTGCCTGCGCGTTTTCCCGAAGGGCAGCCAGTGCAGCCTTTAGCTCCGAAGGGCTCTCGACGGTCAGGAGAATATGGCCGACCCCTTTTTCCAGAATCGCAAAGGCGGTTTTTGCCTCCGCGATATCCTTGACCTGTGCAACCACTTCCACATTTCTGGCAATCAGATTTTCCAGCGGAATAATCGTCCAGTCCCGGCACTGAAGAATAACCGTCTTCTCCCGGGAAAGCCGGATGATCTCTTCCTCATCCTCACAACGGGTTATCTCAAAATAGACCACTTCTTGGCCCAGCTTCCGGTCACCGTCTTCGGCGATTGTCTCAATTTTTCCCAATTGCTTGACCTTCTCCGAACAGCCGGGCGGAACCAGAAGTCCATCCGCCCCTCCCTCCAGCGCGGTCGTAACCATCTTTTTGTCCCACGGATCAACCCGGACCCATATTTTTCGCATAACTTCATCCTCCGCTTTCGATACCCAAGTCCGTTGCCGGACCTGGGTGCCGGTTTCCTTTCAATTATCCTTTTTCCAGCATGGCCAGACCATCCTCCACACTCAATCCTTCGTTCACAACAGCTGAAATTACTTCTACAATGTGCGTCGGATTTTCGTGCTGAAAAACATTGCGGCCGATGGAAACGCCCGAGCCGCCGGCGTCAATCGATCCCCGGACAACCTCCAGAAGTTCTTTATCCGATTCCATCTTTTCTCCGCCGGCAATTACCACCGGAATCGAGCACCCTTCCACCACTTCCCGAAAAGACTCCCTGCTGCCGGTATAAGAAACTTTGACAATATCCGCGCCGAGTTCATCCCCGACCCGCGCCGCGTGTTTCACCACCGCGACGTCATACTCATCCTTGATTTTTTCCCCCCGGGGATAAACCATGGCCAGCAGCGGCATACCCCACTCCCGGGCCTCGGCACTGACCCGGCCAAAATCGTTCAGCATCTGTTTTTCGTCGCCATTGCCGAGGTTGACATGAATCGAAACGCCGTCCGCCCCGAGTTTTACCGCCTCTTCCACGGTGCACACCAGGGTTTTGGCGTGGGGATGGGGCGACAAATTGGTGGAAGCCGACAAATGAATGATCAGGCCGATATCCTTGCCTTCTCCCCGATGCCCTTTGCCGACCAGCCCCTTGTGCTCGACCACGGCGTTGGCGCCGCCCTCGGCCACCGCATGAACCGCGGTACGAATATCTTGAACGCCATCGATGGGGCCGACCGATACGCCATGGTCCATCGGTACGATGACCGTCTTGCCGGTATTCCGGTTAATTAACCGTTCCATCCGAATTCTTTTGCCTAAAATCGTCATCTCCGCCTCCTCATTTCCGTTTGCCGCCGCCCCGAAAATTCCGCCTGCGTCCCTCAAAAAAAAAGCCGCAGGCTCTTTTCTCTGCCTGCGGCTTTTGATTGTTGGTTTGATTGAAAAGGTCAGCGCACCACAGGCAGGCCGGTATAAAAATAATACCAAAAATAAAAAAAGATGCCTGCCGGTTTATACGCTTTCATGGTTTCTCTTTACTTTTTGTTTTCCTGCTGCTTTTTATTCAAATGAAAATTATTTTCCATTTATACCCCGGAAAAAGGGGATGTCAAGGCTTTTTTTGGTATCCTGATAAGATCAAATTTTACAAAATCATTTTTAAAACAACAGGGGCACTCCCTTGGGGACAGGATCAGGCCTGTTCCAAGCGCACCGCACATACCTTGTATTCCGGAATCTGAGAAACAGGATCCAGGGCCGCATGGGTCAGCCGGTTCACCGCTGATTCGGCAAAATGAAAAGGAATAAAGACCGTTCCGGAATGACTTTTGGGGGAAATGGCGACTTTTGCCGAGATTTCTCCCCGCCGGGAACGGATCTTCACCCGCCCGCCATCTTCCAGCCCGTGCCGCGCGGCATCATCTGCGGATATCTCCACAAAATTTTCGGGCACCCGCTCGTTCAGGCCCTCGACCCGGCGCGTCATGGTTCCGGTATGATAATGGTAAATGACCCGGCCGGTAGTAAGATACAAGGGATAGTCATCGTCGATGTCTTCCGCCGGCGGGATATAATCGATGGCGGTAAAATTGCCCCGTCCACAGGGAAACTGTTCCGTATGCAATATCGGTGTTCCGGGATGATCCGCGGCCGGACAGGGCCAGTGCAGGCCTTCCCGTTCGATGCGCGCGTAGGTGATGCCACCGTAAGACGGGGTTACCTGGGCAATTTCCTCCATTATCGCCCGGGGACTGTCATAGGACAGGGACAGCCCCATAGCCGAGGCGACATCGCAGATAATCCGCCAGTCCGGCCGGGCCTGGCCGGGGGGCGCCACCGCCTTCCGGACCCGTTGCACCCGCCGTTCCGTATTGGTAAAGGTTCCTTCCTTTTCCGCAAAACAGGCCGAGGGCAGGACCACATCCGCAATCTGCGCCGTTTCCGTCAGAAAAATATCCTGCACCACCAGAAAGTCCAGATTCTCCAGACATTTCTGGGCATGATTCAAATCGGGATCGGAAACCATGGGATTTTCCCCGATAACATAAAGGGCTTTCAGTTTTCCTTCATGCGCCTTGGGAAGCATCTGGGTCACCGTATATCCCGGCTGGGAGGGCAGGTCCGTCACCTGCCACAGGGCTTCCAGTTTCTTCCGGACTTCCTCGCTGGTAACGGGCTGATACCCCGTAAACACGTTGGGAAGCCCGCCCATATCGCAGGCGCCCTGGACGTTATTCTGACCGCGCAGGGGATTGACCCCGCCGCCGGCAATACCCAGATTGCCGCACAGCATGGCCAGATTGGCCAGGGATTTGACGTTGTCCGTTCCGGAGATATGCTGGGTGATGCCCATGCAGTAAATAATGCTGGCCGCTTTGGCCCCGGCATAAATGCGAGCCGCCTCGACGATATCATCCGCCGCAATTCCGG